>DHIV01000070.1:16171-24428 GCA_002403995.1 Gallionella sp. UBA4737
TGTTCGAGTCCCGCAGTGGGGCGCGGGGTGTGCGCCCCGCCAGGTCGAGTTGCGCAGCCCCGCTTGCTTGCGGCTGATTGAGGCGGCGCACAGGGGATGAAAAAACAAAATCTCAAACCCATATGGTGGGCAACGTATTGCCCACCATACTGAAGTAGATAGGCAAAACAATTCGACTTCGGTACATTGGAGTCTAGTTCGTTGTCGATCAGGTGGTTCATCGCGTGCTCGAAGGTGCCGGGCAGGAGTTGCCGTTGCAGATCAACCGCAAGAAATCGCGGGCTGGTGTCGATGTGTTTGTAACGCGCCATTTGTTTCTCCAAAATATCAGTCTCAACTCAGACCTTGATATTTGTTTTGGTTCACGGCACGATGCGGTATGGATAGACTTCTTATACAGCTTCGTTGGGCATGAAATAGTGCCTGCCACGTTGCCGATCTAACCTCAACAAAGGAGTGCACATGGATACATCAAGACTCGAAGAACTCTTGAAGCAATTGATTGACAAGCAAGACGAACTAATTTCACGCATTGAACGCCTTGAAGCTACAGTGGAACAACAACTTTCTGAGGCAAATGCCAGCATTTCCGAATTGCAGTCATCTTCGTCACAAATTTGCGATGAGCTGAATTGGTGGGGAGAAGCCCCTTCGCTTGCTAAGCAAGTATTGGCAGCTCTGGATGGCATAGAGTCTGCGGCCAGCCAAAGCTGACAATGCAATCGCGCATCCAGCCCAACCCGTCAGACCAGAAGCGGCCTGCCCCTCGCTTTTACGCTATGTGTCTGGGGGAAAATGGTGAGATATAACGAAGAAGACGGATATGCTCTAAAGCATCTATTTGAGAGCTTGTTTGGAAGAGATGCTTGGCTTGAAATCAAGCATTCAACTGATCTACGCCGATGGAAGAAATATTCAATTAGGGTTCTATCTGCTCTCGAAGTCTCTGCCAAGGCAACCATTCAAGTAGCGGATGCAGATTGGTTCGATCAGTTCACCTCAACCATTGAGTTCGGTAAGCGCGGGGTTAATTCATCCGAAAACTTCGAGCAGTTGTTTTCCAGTTTGGCTGCAACCCTCGGTGAAATAAGTTTTCTCCAGCTTGGCATGATGCCAAGGAGGTCAACGCAAAACAATATAACTGTGAGGCACCAAAGCAACTGGAAACTAGATCGCTATCGTAGCGTTCAGTATGTTCAGAACGCCGAGCAACTGGCAGCAACACATAACCTATCGGTCGAGAGGGACGCAAAAGCGCGGCGTCCCTCAACTTTCGTTATGCGTAAAACACAAAGGACTGAAAATTGATACTCACCCCTTGGTCAGCTATTCGTGATTTCAAGTACGAAGTGTATCGTGCTAGGCGTTCGATTTTTAGCGATAAAACGAACCAATTTCTTCAGAGTGTTAGGGAAGGGCTTGCTAATCGAATAATGATCAAACCAAAGGGAACTCCTCTTTTTCGTTCTCAAGCAGGTTATAAAGAGGATCATAATGAAGACTATGCTAAATACTGTGGGCATGATGTCCAGAGAATGAAGCCAATTAGTGGCCTTGCAATCGAAGGACGATCCAATCCAAAAGGAATTCCTGTTTTGTATTTGTCTAGCGATGAAATCACTAGTATGTCTGAGTTACGGCCACAAGTAGCACAAATAATTTCTTGTGGGCAGTTTGTAACAAATCGAGAACTAAAGTTGGTTAACTGTTGCACTGAAGATAATAAATATACAGAGACTCAATTAATTTTCAGCCAACCCGCTTCTAAGGAAGAATGGAATGACCAGCTTTGGTTTCAGATCAACAAATTGTTTTCCCAGCCAGTTTTAAATGAACCACACAACGCTCTATATGTGCCGACTCAAATACTATCTGAACTATTTAACCATGAAGGATTTGATGGACTTTACTTCAAAAGCCATCTGGGAACTGGCATCAACTATGTCATCTTTGAACCGGCAAATGTGGATATGACAAATTGCGTTTTAAAGTACACACAAAAAGTGGAGTATTCTTTTGAAGAATTCGATCAAAGAACTCATCTTTGAGCTTGCCGTTCAAGCACAGAGCTTTAGGTGATAGTAAAGAGGCATAACCTGTCGTTCGAGCGGGACTGCCGCGAAGCAGCCCGCGTCAGCCCCTCAACTTACTTAGGCAACCAAAAACGGCACAAATAAAAGGGGAAATAGATGTTTAAAACTAGAATAATTTATTTTTGCTTGCTCGCAAGTATATTTACTTGCTCAAACGCATTGTCAGCAGAAAAAAAGACCGGCTCGAATTTTCAATTGCATGGACAAGTGTTCATTGTCACGAAAGGTCAGCAGACCTTCAAGCTCCCGCTTGTTCAAGTGTTTGCTGTCCCAGAAGCCATTATCTTGAAGGTTATTGCTTCACGAGTAGCCGTCAGAAACGAATTTCTGCTCAATATCACCCCGCAGCTTAATGAAAAGAAGCAAGCTATGGATCAGGCTAACGCAGAAGCGAAAACTAGGAGTGATGTTTCTGATGCGCTTCTTCGCCAAGGGAAAGACTTTATTGACAAATGCGCGGCGCTTAATGGTGCGGCTTTCGACAAATGCATGAAGGATTATGACGATTTTAAAGTTCGCCGTGACGAGGCGTTGGAAGAGGGGCAGAAAGAGGCGAAGCCATACTACGCTCGGCGCAATACAGCAACGAGAGAGTACGAAAATTTGGCTAGTCAATATAAGGGGCAGCGCGATGCATTCAAGTCTTTAGATGGTATCGAATCCGACATTGCTACCTCCTCGAAAATCGTAAAAACTGATGCAGATGGGAATTTCAGTTTGGCGGATATGAAAGGGAAACGTATTGCACTTTTCGCGCGAGCAAAACGACAAGTCATTGGTGAAACAGAAGACTACATTTGGCTGATTTGGGCTGACAAGACCAACTCCAATATCATGCTATCGAATGATAACTTAATCGATTCCAAATGTTCTGAGTGCATTAGATTTCTTGATGGCATTGAGTGAAATCAAAATGTCGTTAACATCCGTCAAAGTGTTATACCCAGAATTCCCGGACAATGGCCTAACCCTGCATTCGAGCGGGACTGCGCAAAAGCGCGCAGTCCCGCAATTTGAACGTTGACGCTGTAGAAAAACTCAATTTTAAAAAATGAAATCGTGATGAACAAAAATCGACCGCCTAAAGAATTAAAAGGGTCGGGTTCGCATTTCTTTTTCGCAACCAAAAAATTTCTACTCTGTCGCATTCCGGACAGCCTTCAAAAGAAATCTTCTTCGCGCTGATGGCGTATCGCCAGCACGGTCACGGTCTGACTGTCTTCGATTTCAAACAGCGCAACATATCCGTTTGCGCCAGCGGCCATGACAAGTAGCTCTCGAGATTGAAACGTGCCATGTCCGCTCCCTCTCCTCAACCCTCTCCCGCGAGCGGGCGAGGAGGCGAACGAATCGCTACGCGCGTTTGACTTTACGCTGATAATCAATTCGCGCAACAAGGGATGCTCGGGCGAGGCCTTGCGGCAACTGAAGGGGAAGGTGCGCAGGAATTCGATGCCTTTGGCAATCGCGCTCCGAGCGCGTTTGGCGGCTTGCACATCCTGTTCCGCGAGAAAGTCGAACAGGCGTTGCAGGTCTTTCGCGGCGGCGGGTGTAAACCGGACCGTGTAGCTCACTTGCGGGCAGCCGCCTTGCGCGCCAGCGTTTTGTCGAGTCCGGCCAGCACGGCCTCCGCCGTGACATACTTGCCAGTCCGACGCGCGTCATCCCGCGCCGCCAGCCTGCGGGCAACAAATTCCTGCTGCATCTCCCGGCGCTGGATGTTGTATTGAATCGACTCCAGCACGAAACCGGAAAGCGTCTCCCCTTCAACCAGAGCCGCCTCGACTGCGGATCGAAACTCTTCGTTTACTCTTAGCGGCGGGAAAGTGGAGGTTTTGGCTGCTGTTTTTACCGATGTCCTGGCCGTCGTTTTCATGGCGTTATCCTTTTGCATTGCAGATGCGATGCAGTATCGCCCCAAATAAATTCAAATGCAACTGCCGAGATAATCCACCCCGAACACGGCGCAATCGTTATTGCGCCGCATACCAAATGTACCGGAGTCGAATTGGCAGACCAAAACAAAAAGCCCGGCACTTTCGCACCGGGCTTTTTTGCCAACTCCCAACCAAACGATACTAGCGCCCGATTAAGGAGCCTGGATGTTGGAAGCTTGCTTGCCCTTGGGACCTTGAACTACTTCGAAGGTGACCTTCTGGCCTTCTTTGAGTGACTTGAAACCGCTCATGTTGATTGCGGAAAAGTGCGCGAACAAATCTTCGCTGCCGTCATCGGGAGTGATGAAACCAAAACCCTTTGCGTCGTTGAACCATTTAACTGTACCAGTTGCCATGTGATTACTTCCTTACTTAAAAAAACGGGGAAGCCCCCCGCGAAACTGTTTGAATCCAAGATCGCACACGGCAAAACCAGTACTGCAGATACTTTGAGTCAAACACCAGCGCGCTTTTTACTCCTGTTTAGTTGATAACGTCAAGCGGTTTATAAAATATTTTTCGATTGGGCTTGAAAAAGCATCGTTAATCATCAAATATGCAGGTGAGGAAAGTGTCAGAATACAAACTGGGAATTATGGCAACCAAACATGACAGCAGCACGGTACTCGCGCCGGAACGAGCAAAAACAAAGCCGCCGCGCATGTACAAGGTGGTTCTGTTCAATGACGATTACACTACGATGGAGTTTGTAATTGAGGTATTGCAGCGGTTTTTCTCGATGAATCGGGAACGTGCGCTGCAAATCATGCTCAAAGTACACAATGAAGGCTCGGCGGTATGCGGGGTCTATTCCCAGGATGTCGCCGAAACCAAAGTCACACAGGTGGCAGAGTTTGCAAAACAGCATGGACATCCGTTACGATGCGGCATGGAGGAGAACTGAAATGATTGCACAGGAATTGGAAGTAAGTCTGCATTTGGCGTTTGTCGAAGCGCGCCAGAAGCGTCATGAGTTCATCACCGTCGAACATCTGCTGCTTACCATGCTGGACAACACTTCCGCTGCACAGGTGTTGCGTGCCTGCGGCGTGAACATAGACGAGTTGCGCCAGGTGCTGACCGACTTCATCGCCACGCATACCCCGGTCACACCGGGAGACCAGGAAGTGGACACACAACCCACGGTCGGTTTCCAGCGTGTCATCCAGCGCGCCATACTGCATGTGCAGTCAACCAACAAAAAGGAAGTGACCGGCGCCAATATTCTGGTTGCCCTGTTTGGCGAGAAAGATTCGCATGCGGTGTATTTCCTCACCCAGCGCAATGTCAGCCGTCTCGACGTGGTGAACTACATCGCCCACGGCATCGACAAATCCCAGCCGGGCACGCCTGCCAAACCGCAAAACGAACCCGAATCCGAACATGAACAGGGCGCCGGTGAAGCGCTGAAGAACTACGCGCAAGACCTGAATGCACAAGCGCTGGCCGGCAAGATCGATCCGCTGATCGGGCGCGAAATCGAGTTGGAGCGAGTCATCCAGACCCTGTGCCGCCGCCGCAAGAACAACCCGTTGCTGGTGGGAGAGGCGGGCGTGGGCAAGACCGCGATCGCCGAGGGGCTGGCGCGGCGCATCGTGGAGCACGACGTGCCTGAAATCCTCAAGGATGCGCATGTGTACGCGCTCGACATGGGCGCGCTGCTTGCCGGCACCAAGTATCGCGGCGACTTCGAACAGCGCCTCAAGGCCGTGCTGAAAGAACTTAGCGATGCGACGCACGCAATCCTGTTCATAGACGAGATCCACACCATGATAGGTGCAGGCGCAGCTTCCGGCGGCACCATGGATGCATCCAACCTGCTCAAGCCGGCGTTGTCGAATGGGCAACTGAAGTGCATAGGCGCGACCACCTACCAGGAATATCGCGGCATCTTCGAGAAGGATCACGCGTTGTCGCGCCGCTTCCAGAAAGTTGATGTGCCGGAACCGTCCGTCGAACAGACCATCGCGATCCTGCGCGGCTTGAAAACACGCTTTGAAGAACATCACAGCGTCAAATACAGCGCGGCTGCATTGACCAGCGCGGCGGAACTTTCCTCGCGTTTCATCAACGACCGGCACCTGCCTGACAAGGCGATCGACGTGCTGGACGAAGCCGGTGCGGCACAACGCATCCTGCCCAAGTCGAAACAGAAGAAAGTCATCGGCAAGCATGAGATCGAGGAGATCATCGCCAAGATCGCGCGCATTCCGCCGCGCAGCGTTTCCTCCGATGATCGCAACACGCTGAAGACGCTCGATCGCGATCTGAAAGCAGTGGTGTTCGGCCAGAACAAGGCGATCGACGCGCTTGCCACCGCCATCAAGATGTCGCGCAGCGGTCTGGGCAATCCGCAAAAACCCATCGGCAGCTTTCTGTTCTCCGGCCCGACCGGTGTCGGCAAGACCGAAGTGGCGCGCCAACTCGCCTACGCGATGGGCATGCCGCTGCATCGCTTCGACATGTCCGAATACATGGAACGCCACGCCGTGTCGCGCCTTATCGGCGCGCCGCCCGGCTATGTCGGTTTCGACCAGGGAGGTCTGCTCACCGAAGCGATCAGCAAACAACCGCATGCGGTGCTGCTGCTGGACGAGATCGAAAAAGCGCACCCGGACATTTTCAACATCCTGCTGCAGGTGATGGATCACGGCACGCTGACCGACAACAACGGACGTAAGGCTGATTTCCGCAACGTGGTCATTATCATGACCACCAACGCGGGTTCGGAAGCCCTGAACAAGAGCCAGATCGGCTTCACCCAGAACAGTGCGAGCGGGGACGAACTGGCGGACATCAAGCGCATCTTCACGCCTGAATTCCGCAACCGTCTGGATGCCGTGATCTCCTTCGCGCCGCTGGATCACGAAGTCATCCTACGCGTGGTGGACAAATTCCTGATGCAGCTCGAAGAGCAGTTGCACGAGAAGAAAGTGGAAGTCGTGTTCACCGATGCGCTCAAGGATCATCTGGCTGAGAACGGCTTCGATCCGCTGATGGGCGCACGCCCGATGGCGCGCCTGATCCAGGACACGATACGCTCCGCGCTGGCCGACGAACTGCTGTTCGGCAAGCTGGCCAACGGCGGCAAGGTGACCGTGGATGTGAAAGATGGCAAGGTGGGGTTGTCGTTTGAGGAAGAAGCGGTTCCTGCCTGACCCAAGTTGCAGCCGCAGGATGGGTGGAGCCCTTCGACAGTGCTCAGGATAAACTCCGCGATAACCAGCCTACAACAAAATGCGATCCTCACCCAGTTATCGCGGTCGCTTCGCCCCCTCTCCAACCGGTCCGTTGCATTTCGGCTCACTTGTCGCTGCCGTCGGCAGCTACCTCGATGCCCAACATCATCAAGGCCAGTGGCTGGTGCGCATCGAGGATCTCGACACACCGCGTACCGTCAAGGGTGCCGCCGATGAAATTCTCGGCACGCTGGAAGCTTACGGCCTGCACTGGGATGAAGCCGTCATTTACCAAAGCCGGCGCACAGCCGCCTACGATGAAGCATTTCAACGATTGAAAGAAGCCGGCGTGGTATACCCGTGTAGCTGCACGCGCAAGGAGATCGCCGATTCGGCGCTGCATGGCATAGACGGACAGATATATCCCGGCACTTGCCGCAATGGTATTCCACTGGGACGCGAAGGACGGGCGTGGCGGGTACGCACCGATCACCTCTCCCGTCATTCCCGCGCAGGCGGGAATGACGAAACTCAGAATGAGAATGGAATTGTTGAATTCAACGACGCCCTGCAAGGCCGCATCACCCAACACCTCGAAAACGAGATCGGCGATTTCGTCGTGAAGCGCGCCGATGGATTGTTCGCCTACCAGCTTGCGGCGGTGGTGGATGATGCCTTTCAGGGCATCACACATGTGGTGCGCGGGGCCGACCTTCTCTACTCGACACCGCGCCAAATATATTTGCAAAGGCTGCTGGGATTGCCCACTCCAGCCTGCATGCATCTGCCGGTAGCGGTAAATGCGCAAGGCGAGAAACTCAGCAAACAAACCATGGCCCAGCCGGTCAGAAAAAACAACGCTGCTTCCACCTTGTTAGACGTACTGCTGTTCCTGCGCCAGCAACCACACGCTGAATTACGGCTCGGCACGATTGAAGAAATATTGGCCTGGGCTATTGCAAACTGGCAGCCGAATGTACTTGCGAACTGCCAGCAACTTGCTATTGAATGACTGCTTGTATGGTTGGGGTGGTGGTATCGGCTTTCT
>DHIV01000033.1 GCA_002403995.1 Gallionella sp. UBA4737
GCCGCACCGTGTCGTGGCCGCACTGCTACGCTGCCGACCTGCAAAACTGTCGCATCCGGGGCATCCTGGATCTCGCGATCCTCATGCAGCAGGCTGAACATCTTCTCCATGTCGGCCAGCGCGTGGCGTATCTCGCGATACACGAAACCGAGAAAATGCAGCGGCATGTAGAGCTGGATCATGAACACGTTGACCAGCACCAGATCCCCCACCGTCATCTTGCCCTTGACCACCTGATCGGCGGCCAGCATCATCAGGATGGTGATGCCGATCGCGATGATGATGCTCTGCACGGAATTGAGCAGCGCCAGCGAAGTCTGGTTGCGCACCGCGGCGGTTTCCCAGTGCTCCATGTGGTGGTCGTAGCGGTTCGCTTCGTACTGCTCGTTGCCGAAATATTTCACCGTCTCGTAATTCAGCAGGCTGTCGATGGCGCGCGTGTTGGCCTTGGAATCCAGGTCGTTCATGGTGCGCCGCACCACCATGCGCCACTCGGTGATGAACAGCGTGAATGCGATGTAGATCACCAGCGTGATGAAGGTGATGATGGCGAACCACGCGCTGTATTTTTTGAGCAGGATCGCCGCCACCAGCCCGATCTCCAGCAGCGTCGGCAAGATATTGAACAGCGTGAAATTCAGCAGAAAGCCGATCCCGCGCGTGCCGCGTTCGATGTCGCGCGACACGCCGCCGGTCTGCCGGTCGAGATGAAAGCGCAAACTCAGGCTGTGCAAGTGCTCGAACACCTGCAATGCCACGCGCCGGATGGCACGCTGCGTCACATTGGCGAACACCGCATCGCGCAATTCGCCGAACAGCGTGCTGAACAAGCGCAGCACCCCGTAGCCGACGATCAGGAACACCGGAATGACCAGCACCGACTTGGTCTTGTCCATCGCATCGATGATCTCCTTGAGCACCAGCGGAACCGACACATTCGCCAGCTTGGAAAATATCAGCAGCGTCATCGCAATAAATACGCGCCACTTGAATTCCATGAGATACGGCACCAGGGAACGCAGGGTCTGCCAATCGGCGCGGTTGGTGTTATGTAACGGTTGAATCGTGGAAGAGCGCATATTCATATTGCGGAAACATCAAGCGCTGATTATAGCTGTACGCTCCGGGGGAAGACAGTGGACAGATGTCTGGCGGAAGGGAACCTCTAAAAATTCAGAGTTCGCCCAAATGCAAGGCGCGGAAAAAATTACGCCGCGCCACATATGTTTTATATGTAAGCAAGAAATTTTTTATGCAACGCAGCATAACCAGCCACTTGGTTGCCGTTTTTTGGCAACTTAGTGGAATGGCTAGTAGTTCCATCAGTTGAGATACAATGCAGTTGCTGTGTAGGCTAACCTTCAGGTTATGCCGCAACTAAAATGTGGATTTTGAGAGGTTCCCTTCAGATCGATCTGCCATAGCCCAGCAGCCCGATCAGCAAGCGCACTATCAAGTAACTGATGCGCGCGACCAGCCGGTCCCGCCAACTGCGCCTCACACCATATCCATCCCCGGCACGAATCGCATCGTTGGTGATCGCGGAAAGCAAGCTGGCGCGCAGCTCTCCGGCAAACCCGGCATCCTGCACCGCCAGATTTGCTTCGAGTGCCAGCAGCAAACTGAACGGGTCGATGTTGGATGAGCCCACTGTCGCCCACTGTCCGTCCACCACTGCCACTTTGGAGTGCAGATAGCTGGGTTGATACTCGTAGATCTCGACATCCGCCGCGAGCAACTGGTCATAGAGCGCATGCGTCGCATAATGCTGCACGCGGTATTCGACCTTGCCTTGCAGCAGCAACATGACGCGTACACCGCGTTGCACGGCTTGTATCAGGGCCAGGCGGAAGTCGCGTCCGGGCAAAAAGTAAGCGTTGGCGATGATGATTTCGCGTTGTGCGCCGGCAATAGCCTGAAGATAGGCGCCTTCGATATCATGCCGATGGCGCAAATTATCACGCAATACCAGAGTGATGCCCGGCGCGACCGCTTGCTTGTTCCGTTCCAGGACAAACCGCCGGAGTTCCTTGCCGCGCCGCCGAAAGTTGGCCCACGACACCACACCCCACAAACGCCGCATCGTCGCGTGGATCTCTCCGGCCATCACACCCTGTATGCGCACTGCGTAATCGAGGCGGGGGGAATTGAAACCATCGCGGCTGGAAATATCGTTGATGATATTGATGCCCGCGACAAAAGCCACCTCGCCATCCATCACCGCCAGCTTGCGATGCAAACGGCGCAGGCGGCGCATCCGGTTAGGCCGCAAAGTGAAAGGGGAGATTTCGCGCCGGAACCATTGCGCCTCTACTTTCGCCGCGCGCAACTCATCCAGCCAGGACGGCGGCAACTCCGCCGAGCCGTAACCATCCAGCAACACGCGCACCGCCACCCCGCGTCCGGCAGCGCGCCGCAACGCATCGGCAACCATGCGGCCGGTCTCGTCTGCGGCGAACATATAGGTTTCCAGATAGATCGAATGCTGCGCGGCATCGATATCCGCGCACAATTGCGGAAAAAACGCCGCGCCGTTTTGCAGCAGCATCAACTGGTTTTCAGCCACCTGATGAACGTTGTTCATAGACTTTTCAGTTGCGCGGAAAGCGCGGCATGATCCGACAGGCGCAGCCAGTCCCCCCCGGTATGCACGTTGCTGTGCAGCACATCGAAGCCGCGCACGTAGATGCGATCCAGGCGCAGCAGCGGCAGCCGGGACGGAAAACTGCGCGCCAGCTTGCCGCCAAGCAGATGGAACACATCATGTATGTGCAACTCGCTGGCCAATGTCTTGCCCGTCTGATTGCGCCAGTCATTGAAATCGCCCGCGATGATCAGCGGCGCATCGGGCGGGATCTCGTTGCGCACATACTCGATCAATGCGCTGGTTTGTGCGCGGCGCCCCTTGGCGAACAAGCCGAAATGGACGCACAGGCAATGAACGCGCTTATGCCCGGATAGATCGATCTCGCTGTGCAACAATCCGCGGCTCTCGAAACGATGCGCGGAAACATCCGTGTTGAACGATTGCAGGATCGGAAATCGGCTCAGTATCGCGTTGCCATGATGCCCCGCCTCATACACCGAGTTCTTGCCGTAGACGGAATGCGGCCAGACTTCCGCCGCGATGTAATCGTGCTGCGCGCCTTCCGGATAGTTGTGATAACGCTCGCCATGACTGGTGTGCTCGCCCTGCACCTCCTGCAGGAACACGATGTCCGCATCCAGCTCGCGCAGCCGGTCGCGCAGCTCGTGCAGCACCACGCGGCGCTTGAAATAGGAGAGGCCTTTGTGGATGTTGTAGGTAGCGATTTTGAGGGTAGGCATGGTTGCTATTCTACCGAATGGCAGGGGATGATGCCGGATGTAGGAGCGGGCCATGCCCGCGAAAGGATGTAGGTTGGGTTTAACGTAGCGTAACCAAACATCAAAATCAACTGCGCCGGAGGTAGCCCGGCAGCTAGTCACTTTCTTTTGCTTCGCCAAAATAAAGTAACCAAAGAAAAGGCGACCCCGGTTTGCC
>DHIV01000056.1:0-20947 GCA_002403995.1 Gallionella sp. UBA4737
CTGACCAGTCGAGCAACGCAGGGAACCGCGAAGCGGCGGTAAACCGGGGTCGCCTTTTCTTTGGTTACTTTATTTTGGCGAAGCAAAAGAAAGTGACTAGCTGTCGGGCTACCCCCGACAATCTCAGAACAACCGGAGCAAGTGCAACGGGCGTATTGCCATACGCCCCTACGATGCTACCCTCAACACCAACCCCTTCAAATATGCCCCCTCCGGAAAACTCAGCAACACCGGATGATCCGCGCTGGCATGCAAATGATGCACGATCTGCGCATCCACGCCCGCATCGAGCGCGGCGCCGGCGACGATCTTCTGGAACAAATCTTCGCTGATACCGCCGGAACAGGAGTAGGTGCATAGCAGGCCGCCCGGCCTGAGCAGCTTGAAGGCCAGCAGGTTGATGTCCTTGTAACCGCGCGCGGCTTTTTCGGCGAATGCTGCAGTAGGGGCGAACTTGGGCGGATCGAGGATTATCAGGTCGAACTTGCGTCCCTGGTCGCGCAGCGTGCGCAGCGCAACGAACACATCCGCGCATTGCCATTCTGCTCGGGATGAATCAAGGCTATTTCGTGTGACATTTTCTTCCGCGATGCGCAGCGCGTCAGCAGAGGCATCTATCGACAACACCGATTTAGCGCCGCCGCGCAGCGCATACAGCGAGAAGCCGCCGGTATAGCAGAAGCAATTCAGCACATCTTTATCTTTCGCCAGCGTTTCGGTCAGCGCGCGATTGTCGCGCTGGTCGAGATAGAAGCCGGTCTTCTGTCCTGATACCACATTCACTTTGAAACGCAGGCCGTTCTCGATCACTTCCACGTTGTCCGGCAATGCGCCGCGCAGCACGCCGTTGCGCAGCTCCAGGCCTTCCAGTCCGCGCGAGTCGGAATCGGAGCGCTCGTAGATGCAGCTAGGCTTGCAGAGTTCCTGCAGGATGTCGGCGATGGTGTCGCGCCAGCGTTCCGCTCCGGCACTGCCGATCTGTATCACCAGCACATCCCCGTAGCGATCGACGACCAGTCCCGGCAGGCCGTCGGATTCGGCGTGGATCAGGCGCATGCCGTTGCTGTTGCTCGCAAGTTCCAACTCGTTGCGTGTCGCCAGCACGTTGGCAATCCTCTTGCGGAAAAATTCCGCGTCGATATTTTCCGCTTCACGCCACGACCAGACCCGCGCGCTGATTTGCGAATCCGGGTTGCAGGCCGCCCAGGCGAGGAAATTTCCTGTGGCATCGCGCACCGGCAGCGTATCTCCGCTGACAGGCGTGCCATCCACGCGTTCGATCGCGCCGGAAAATATCCACGGGTGGCGGCGCAACAGAGACTTTTCCCGGCCAGTCTTGAGGATGATGCAGGGCGGAGCGCCAGCTTCTCCAACATGCGCTGTACTGCGAGTACTCTGGCTATTGGCAGTTTGCGGGCTGCGTTTAATGCGGTTGCGAAAATCCCGGTTTCCCTGCGATGGGCGGTGTGGCGTGGAAGGTGATTTTGCTTTTTGGGTGGTCATATCTTTTCTTTGATTTTTTTCTTGGCGCGCGGATGTGCCGCGTCGTAGATCTTGCTGAGGTATTGAAAATCGAGATGGGTATAGACCTGGGTCGTGGAGATGCTGGCGTGGCCCAGCATCTCCTGCACGGCGCGCAGATCGCCGGAAGATTGCAGCACGTGTGTCGCGAACGAGTGGCGCAGCAGATGCGGATGCACGTTGCTGGTGATGCCCTGTTTGATGCCCCATTGCTTCATGCGCAGTTGCACCACACGCGGCGAGATGCGCGATCCGCGTTGCCCGACGAACAGCGCGGCCTCACCTGCTTTGGCCAGATGATCGCGCACTACCAGCCAGGCTTTCAGTGCAGTGATGGCGAACTGGCCGAGCGGCACGATGCGCGTCTTGCTGCCTTTGCCGGTCACGCGCACTTCGCCTGCGTCGATGTCTGCCCGCATCGGTTCAAGATCAAGATCGACCAGTTCGGCCAGGCGCAGACCGGAAGAGTAAAACAATTCGAATATCGCCTTGTCGCGTATCGCCTCGGTGGTGTCGGTCGGCAGATCGACCATGCGTGCCGCTTCGTCGGGCGACAAGGCTTGCGGCAGGGTCTTGGCCGACTTGGGTGCGCGCAGCCCGGCGCAGGGATTGCCGGTCAGGCCGTGATCGCGCATCAGATAAGTGAAGAAGCCGCGCCAGGCCGACAACATTCGCGCCAGCGAGCGGCCACCAAGGCCTTGGCTGTGCAGTTGCGCAATGTAGCGGCGGATGTGGTGGATCTTTAGATCGGCCAGCCTTGTCTCCGCGGCCAGTTCGAACAGATGCATGAGGTCGCGGGCATAATTCTCGGCGGTCAGTTCGGAATACTGCTTCTCGTTGCGCAGCCAGGCCAGGTAGCCTTGTAAATATGTCTGGTTGGCTGCGACAGCATCGGTCATATTATTTATGGCATTTCATGCTGGCATGACTAATGGTCGAGGTAAGGATGCAGCGCACTGGCGACGGCTTCAGCGATGCGTTGCAGGAACACCGTGCCCATCTCCGGATAAAAGCGTTGCTTGTCCTCGCTGGCTAACACCAGCAGCCCGATGGTGTCACTGCCCGCATGCAGCGGCAAATAAGCATAAGAGTGCAACTGTGCGGCCTGTTCGCCAAACCATGCGGCGGTGTCGTGGGTGGGATGATGCAGGCAGACCGGTAGCGCCTGCGCATCGGCAAATGCCAGCACTTCCGCGCTGGGCGGATTGGTCTGCCACAGATGCAATGCAGTGTGCGGAATGGCAAAGATATCGCGCAGCAGATGCGGAATCATTTCCTGCAAAGTGGCCAGGTCGCGCGCGGCAAAAAGTGCAACGACGAATTCATGCACCTTGTGCTGCAGCGCATCGTTATCCTGCGCGAACGATATCATTTCGCGCAACTTTTTTTCCAGTTCCTTGTTCTTCTCGCGCAGTGCGAGCAGCTGCCGCTCGCTCAGCGAGATCGTGCGCCCGCCGTGCGGGTGCGGCAGATTGATCTGTGCCAGCGTATCGGCATGGTCTTCGAAG
This sequence comes from Gallionella sp. UBA4737, assembly GCA_002403995.1. Lineage (GTDB taxonomy): Bacteria > Pseudomonadota > Gammaproteobacteria > Burkholderiales > Gallionellaceae > Gallionella. The sequence continues at coordinate 3,030 of DHIV01000056.1, forward strand.
AACTGCGGGTTATCCTGCAAATATCGTGCGACTTCTTCAGCTCTCATGGACTTCCCCTATAAATTGATTTCGCCTGCGAATACCGTGATCGCCGGACCGGTCATCTGCACCGGCCGGCCATCGCCATCCCAGGTGATAGTCAATACGCCGCCGCGCGTGGCAACGCTCACCGGGCTGTCCACTAACCCGCGCCGGATGCCTGCCACGGCCGCGGCACAAGCCCCGGTACCGCATGACAGGGTTTCCCCCGCGCCGCGTTCATATACCCGCAGCCGCAAGGTATGGCGATCCATTACCTGCATGAAACCCGCATTGACGCGTTTGGGGAAGCGCGGGTGATGCTCGATCAGCGGCCCCAGTTTTTCCACCGGAGCGCTTTCGATATCGTCCACCACTTGCACCGCATGCGGATTGCCCATCGACAGCGCGCTGATGTCCAGTGTTGCGCCGGCGACTTCCAGCGGTTCGCTGACAGCGCCGCTGCCGCCGTCGAATGGGATGAGCGCCGGCTTAAAAACCGGCGCGCCCATGTTGACTGTCACGCGGCCGTCCTGCTCGAGTCGCGGGCTGATCAGGCCGCCGTGCGTCTCCACCACGATCTCGCGCTTGGCTGTGAGCTTTTGATCGTGCACGAAACGCAGGAAGCAGCGTGCGCCATTGCCGCACTGTTCCACTTCGCCGCCATCAGCATTGAAAATGCGGTAGCGGAAATCTGCCTCTTTGTTCACGGCTTTTTCGACAATCAAAATCTGGTCGCAACCGACGCCAAAATGCCGGTCGGCCAGCAGGCGCAATTGCTCCGGGGTCAACTCGATTTTCTGGCGCACGCCGTCCAGCATGACGAAGTCGTTGCCTGCCCCGTGCATCTTGGTAAATTTGAGCAACACTATGAAACCTCCAATAATCTACCGTACGATTCGGTAGGGGGTACTCGCATCATCGTAATTCTTTGTGCCTGAAGCAATCCGTGGTGTGATCGTTGACCATGCCGGTCGCCTGCATGTGAGCGTAGCAGATCGTCGATCCGACAAACTTGAAACCGCGCCGCTTCAATTCTTTGCTCATCGCATCCGACTCCGGTGTGCTGGCGGGAATATCGGCAATACTGCGCCTCTTGTTCTGTTTTGGTTTGCCATCGACGAATTGCCAGATGAACTTATCAAAGCTGCCGAATTCATCCCGCACATCGAGATACTTTTGCGCATTGATGATCGCGGACTGTACTTTCAATCGATTGCGCACGATACCCGCATTCTGCAACAGCGATTCTATTTTATTTGCGTCATAAGCGGCAATGCGCTTCGCGTCGAAATCATCGAAGGCGGCGCGATAGTTATCGCGCTTGCGCAGGATGGTGATCCAGCTCAAGCCCGCCTGCGCGCCTTCCAGGATCAGGAACTCGAACAGGCGTTGATCGTCATGCAGCGGCACGCCCCATTCGGTATCGTGATACTTTTGATACAAGGCATCATCACCCGGCCAGGCGCAACGCTGCTTATTTATGGCTTTGCTCATCGCGAGTGTGCTTCCAACTGCACCGCATCCCGCCACATACAGCGATCCATCACCACGGTGATTCCCGCTTCCCTGGCACGTTGCGCTGCCGCTTCGTGAATGACGCCTTGCTGCAACCAGAGTCTTTTGATGCCGAGCCTGACGCAACTTTCCACGATGGCGGGGATATGTTCCGCCGCGCGAAACACATCCACGATGTCGGGCAACTCGGGGAGGCTTTCCAGGTTCGGGAACGCTTTTTCGCCCAGTACCTCATTGACTAGCGGACGCACAGGGATGATGTGATAACCCAGACTCTGCAGTCCACGCGCAACGCGAAAGCTGGGACGCGCCTCGTTCGGCGACAATCCCACTATCGCAATGCTGTGCACTGTGTTCAGCAACTGGAGGATCTCATCGGGAGCGGGGTTGGAGAATTGCATGGAGAGGCCAAGAGATATAGAGCGACTATAATATACCATCGCTGCATAAATTAAAGAGGTCATGCCTTGAGTGCGACCCACGCTTCCCAGTTGTCATTCTTTGCTGCACACGCGCCATTTGACTGCATGGAGCACGCGCATCTGCTGTGGATGCTGGGGCGCATGCGGATCGCATATTATGCTCAGGGCGAGGTGATCCTGTCGCCGGAGCAGGGCGCAGCGGAACGCTTTCTGGTCATCAAGCAGGGCATGGTGCAGGGCGAGCAAAATGTCGCCGATGCCAGCGAAGCGGATACCTGGCTGGAACTGTCGGAAGGCGAATGCTTTCCGCTCGGTGCCTTGCTGGCGCATCGCTCGGTAGCCAGCATCTATCGGGCTGGCAAGGACACGTTCTGCTATGAACTGCCGGTCGCGGATTTCCACACTTTGCTCGGATTGAGCGTACCGTTCCGGGATTTTTGCACACGGCGCATCGCCAATCTGCTGGAACATTCCAAGCAGGTCATCCAGGCGCAGTACACTCAATCAAGCACGGGTCAGCAATCGCTGACCAGCCCGTTGTCTGCCATCATCCGCCGCGCGCCCATCACATGCTCAGCGCAAACCAGCGTGCGCGAGGTGTTGCAGCAGATGCATGAGTCGCGCATCGGTTCGATGGTGGCGGTCGATGATGACGGACGGCCGCTCGGCATACTGACGCTGCCCGACGTGCTGGCGCGTATCGCGCTGCCGCAGACCGATCTTGACCAACCGGTGATCGGTGTGATGACCACCCAGCTGACGGCCCTGCCGCCGCAGGCATTGGCGCATGAGGCAGCGCTGGTCATGGCCAAACAAGGGTTCCGGCACGTGCTGGTGGTTGAAAACGAACGATTGGTCGGGCTGGTTTCGGAAAAGGACCTGTTTGCGCTGCAGCGGGTAGGCTTGCGCCAGATCGGTTCGGCTATACGGCATGCGCAGACTGTTGAAGAGTTGCAGCAATCCGCCGCCGACATCCGCAGCATGGCGCACAACATGATGGCACAAGGCGTAGCGGCGGAACAGCTGACCCAGTTCATCTCCACGTTCAACGACCTGCTGACGGTGCGCATCATCGAGCTGGAGTTCGCCGCCAGCCATCCCGTGATGGCGGCTGACCGCTTGTGCTGGATCGCATTGGGCTCGGAAGGGCGCCTCGAACAGACATTGAGCACCGACCAGGACAACGCGCTGATCTTCACCGTGCCGGAAGGCATGACCGCGGATCAGGTGCGCGAGCAATTGTTGCCGGTGGCCCGGCGCATCAACGAGACGCTGGCCCGGTGCGGCTTCCCGTTGTGCCGCGGCAATGTGATGGCGTCGAATCCGCAATGGTGTCTGTCGCTGGAAGAATGGAGAGGCATCTTTTTAAACTGGATCATGCACGGCACACCGGAAGCGCTGTTGCATGCCTCGATCTTTTTCGACTTCCGATCTGTTTATGGTGCACATGCACTTGCCGAAGAATTGCGGCTATGGCTGACCAAAATTGCCAGCGACAACTCGCTGTTCCTGCGCCAGATGGCCGAGAACGCGATGCGCAACCGGCCGCCGCTCGGTGTGATGCGCGATTTCGTGTTGGGCAAGGAGAATACGCTGGATCTCAAGCTCAATGGCATCACCCCGTTCGTCGATGCGGCGCGCATTTTCAGTCTGGCGACAGGTGTGACTCTCACCAGCACCATCCAGCGCCTGCGTCAGAGTGCTGCTGCCCTGCATATTCCCGTGACCGAAGTAGACAGCTGGATCAACGCATTCCTGTTCATCCAGATGTTGCGCTTGCGCCACCACTATGAGACGAGCGCGCAAGCCAAACAGCCGTTGAATAACCTGATCGATCCAGCGATGCTGAATGAACTGGACCGTCGCATCCTTAAGGAAGCTTTCCGTCAGGCGCGCAAGGTGCAAACCAGACTGGCGCTGAACTACCAGCTATGAAACATCTGCTGCAACGCTGGTTCGCTCCCAAGCCACGTTTGAGCGCGCAACAGGCGGAGCGCTTGGCGTCCTGGCGCGCGCTGCCGGAAGTCGAGCATACCGCGTCGTTCGACCATACACGCTTCGTGGTGGTGGATGTCGAAACCACAGGGCTGAACCTGATGACCGATACGCTCATTTCAATCGGCGCGGTGGCAGTGGTGAACGGTCGAATCGCGCTCAACGACAGTTTTTATGTTGTGTTGCAGCAGCGCGAAAGCAGTCGCAAGGAGAATATCCTGATTCATGGTATTACCGGTTCTGCACAACGCGAAGGGGTGCTGCCTGCCGATGCATTGATGGCGTTCCTCGAATATCTCGGCAAATCTCCCCTGGTGGCTTTCCATGTCGCCTTTGACGAGACCATGATCAAACGCGCCCTGCGTCAATACCTCGGCATTTCTTTCAAGCATCCCTGGCTGGACCTGGCGTATGTCTTGCCGGCACTGTATCCCGATCTGATGCGCAGCCACCGCGCGCTGGATGACTGGGCTAGCCGCTTTGATATTCGCAATGACGATCGCCATAATGCTGTGGCTGATGCGCTGGCGACTGCTGAGTTGTTGCTGGTGGCGATTGCACAGGCACGGCTGGCCCATGAGACGAGGAATTATGATGGCTTGCGCAAACTGGAGCGTGCTTTTCATCATTCACGGGCCAATGTCTGATCTTTCCTTGTCGTAAGTCTGTCAAAACGGCACCGCACAGTTCGATGATGAATCCTACTGGACATTCGCCGAAAAGACAGGATGGCGAAAAAAAGCCGCCGGGGAATACCCGGCGGCCAGTCTGGATCAAGAATGTTTCAGACTTAGTGAGAAGCACCCACCTCGGAGCCCAAGCCGGTTTCGGCACGCACCATCTGGGCGTCATACGCCGCACGTTCCTTCTTGCCGCTTTCGCTGCTGTCGGTCACCGACACGATATACGCGACGATAAGAACCGCAGGCAGGACGACGAAGGTCGGGAAGTCGTACGGGAAAATAGCCGGGCCCATGTTCAGCACCTTGGTCCATACCGTCGGGCCGATGAGCAGCAGGCCGATTGAACCAAAGATGCCGGTATAACCACCGACCACTGCGCCGCGCGTGGTCAGCCCACGCCAGAATATGGACAGAGCCAGGATCGGGAAGTTGGTGCAAGCGGCGACCGAGAACGTCAGCGCCACGATATATGCGACGTTCTGTTTCTCGAAGGCGATGCCGAGGAAGATGGCCAGGATGCCCAATCCGATCACACTCATCTTCGATACCCACACTTCCTGCTTCTCGGTCGCTTTGCCCTTCATGATCACTCTCGCATAGATGTCATGCGACAGGGCCGAGGCGCCTGCCAGCGTCAAGCCGGATACCACCGCGAGTATCGTCGCAAAGGCGACCGCGGCGATGAAGCCAAGGAACAGGTTTCCACCCAAGGCATGCGACAGATAAACCGCCGGCATGCTGCCGCCACCCTTCAGATCGAGGACGTTCTTGGTGACGTTGGCCACATACTCAGGGTTGTTGGCGACAAGCACGATGGCGCCGAAACCGATGATGAAGGTCAGGACATAGAAGAAGCCGATGAAACAGGTTCCGTAGAGCACCGACTTGCGCGCCGCCTTGGAATCAGTGACGGTGAAGAAGCGCATCAGGATGTGCGGCAGTCCGGCGGTGCCCAGCATCAGCGTCAGGCCCAGGGAAATGGACTCGATCGGATTGGCCTTGGCCCCGATAGGCACCACGGATTTCATGATGTCCAGGTGCTTGGGGTGGGCGGCTACCGCATCGGAAAACAATTTCGCGAAGCTGAAACCTTCGTGGGCCATCACACCGATCGCCATCATGGTGGCACCGCCCAGCAACAGGCCGGCCTTGATGATCTGCACCCAGGTTGTGGCCTTCATACCGCCGAAGGTGACGTAGGTGATGATCAGCGCGCCGACGATGACGATGGACAGCTGGTAGGACATCTGCGGCACCAGGGTATGCAGCAGCTGCCCGGCACCCACCGCCTGGCCGATCAAATACCAGATCACGACGATCAGCGTACCGATTGCCGCCATGGTGCGCACCGGACCCTGGCTGAGTCGGAACGAAACGACGTCGCCGTAGGTGTATTTGCCGAGGTTGCGCAGCCGTTCTGCGATCAGGAACAGGATGATCGGCCAGCCAACCAGCCAACCCACCGAAAAGATCAATCCATAGAAGCCGTTCATGTAGACCAGCGCGGCGATACCCAGGAACGAGGCCGCCGACATGTAGTCGCCGGCGATGGCCATGCCGTTCTGCAAGCCGGTGATACCGCGTCCGGCGGCGTAGAAGTCGGTCGCCGTCTTGGTATGGGTCGCCGCCCAGTAGGTGATGACAAGCGTCACGGCGACGAAGATCAGGAACATCACGACGGCGTGCCAATTGACGGGCACTTCTGCCGGTGCGGCAGCAGTTGCCGGTGCAGACGCAACAGCAGCAGTTGCCGGTGCAGCAGCAGTTGCCGGTGCTGCACCGACATCGGCGGCGTAGGCCAGATTGGCTGTTAGCACCGAGGCAAAAGCCAGCATCGCAAAGAAAACAATTTTAAATATTTTCATTTGGAAGCCTCCCGAACGATTTCGTTGACAATAGGGTCGAAGGTATGGTTCGCCCGATAAACGTAGATTCCCGTCAGTATGCAGGACACCACGATCACACCGACACCCATGAGCATGCCCAGCGGGATCACACTATCGGCAGCGATGGGTTGGGTGAGGATTTCAGGGGCAAACGCGATCATCAGGGTGAACCCGAAATACATCACGCATACAATTGCCGACAGTGTCCATGCAAACACATCGCGCTGTCTGACCAGTTGCAGGTATTTCGGATTTTTCAGTATCTTGGCGGTGATCAATTCAGACATGACTTCCTCCTTGTTTTGATGTTTTCGGAATTTCCTGGTGGATCGGCTCCAATCGCCGATGGGTTGATACCTATCTTATCCATAAGTGCCTCCTCGGGTCTTTGACGTTTATTGGCGTTTTATGTGGCATTTTGGAATTGCCAAATTGAAGTGTATATTAATTTGGCGGCGTTCAGCAGGAATTATTTGCTTGTCAAAACCATAGTCTTTTCAGGGGATAGTTGCCAAAAAAAGCCAACGAAAGGTCGATTGGACTTCACGCTCATCCATTCACCCTCAAATGACAAGCGGGATCGGCACTGTGGCGAAATACAGGTCACGCTTGCTTCCATCAAGCCGCATGAAGAACGATCTGAGGTAGAATGCGCGCCATCAATTTGCATTTGCGCGCCCGTAGCTCAGCTGGATAGAGTATTGGTTTCCGAAGCCAAGGGTCGTGGGTTCGACTCCCGCCGGGCGCACCATATAAACAATGAATTAAGCCGGAAGCCTTTTTCGTTGCTTATCAACTGTAGTAAAAAACGTACCACTTTCCGATACGATTCCAGGTAAAACTGTTGGCCTGCTATCGACCCATTGCGCAAGATGCTCATTGGATAGGTGTGCATACCTCTGCACCATGTCCGATCCTGACCACCCCCCAACTCCTGCAATACGTGTTGCGGCGTGCCTTCCTGAATGTACCAGCTTGCCCAAGTATGCCGCAGATCATGCCAACGGAAATGCTCAATGCCAACGCGCACCAGAGCTTTCCTCCGCGCTTTGGTATTCACCTGAATTATCTGTTTCCCTTTATAGGTGAATACGTGCGAATGATGCTTGCCGATCTGCTTGCGTATCGTCAGAACTGCTACGCTCGACAGTGGAACAGGAATCGCTTTCCTGGCCTTCGCTTGGTCTGGATGTATCCATGCCATCCTTCGGGCTAAATCCACCTGCGACCATTGCAAGCCAGTGACATTGGAACGTCGCAAACCTGTTTCCAGACTGAAGCGCACCATGTCAGCAAGATGCGAAGGCAATTCGGAAATTAACCTGTCGGCTTCATTCCGAGTAATCCAACGCACCCGCTTGGTCGGTTCCGGCAACATCCTTATAGATGGAACACGATCAAGCCATTCCCATTCATTGCAGGCTTTCATAAGAATTGCACGAACAATTCCCAACACGCGATTAGCTGCAGAGTTTTCCACACCTTCAGCTTTTTTGGCAGTCAGAATCTTGTCCAGCAAATCCCGTTTGATTGCCTGTAACTCGACACCGCTCAGGTATTGATCCAGCCAGCGCAACCGCGAAATATTGCTGGCCCGTGACGCCTTATATTGCGTCTCACCGATATACCTCACAACAGCATCGTTCCACTTATAGCCAGGCTTAACGCCCAGCCTTTCCTGCTCCCACAAGAATGACTTCAGCTTGGCTTCGAACTCTTCCGCCTTGATGCGCACGGAAGTGCCAGAACTTTGCTGTATTCGCTTTCCCTTGTGGGTGAATCGAACCCACCAGATTGATGAGTCCTTACGCTTGTTGCGGTGGAGGCTCATATCGGCTTCATCGATGTGATGTTGGAACCAAAGTAGGTCATCGCCAGACTCTTTATAAAACAAAACGCCCCTCCAGAAATGGCGGGGCGTTTTGCTTGGTGGGTTTGCGTTTACAGAGGTGTTCTATTTGTAATCTCGCAATTCCGGAGGGGTGTCATCATGATCGCCGTGCGGTTGCTGATCGTAAGCTTTGACGAATACTTCGCGCTCTTTCCTTTTTGTTGATTGTACGGGGATGTCCAGGTTGTGGCAGGCGGTATCTTCACAGTAGTAAATCACTCTGCGTCCGATACTGTGCAACGGGCTGTGGTCGAGGTGCAATCCTTCCTCAGTCAGGCCTTCTTCCAAGCCATTGAGGGTGTAATCGCGCAAGTTATAGGAGACGCGCAGAGTATTCGGTGAGTCGCCATATTCAACTTTGCAGTGTGGCAGACCGGACAAAAGCTGATAGGCGCGATCTAATTGTCCGGGGGGCTCTGCACTGAATACGATTTCACGTTGTTTATTCAGATCAAGAGAGTCAACCATATTGATCTCACGATAACAAGATTATTTGCCCTGCAATATTTGAATCCCTTTAAGAAGATTCAATGCCTGATTAAGTTGGTAGTCGTCCTTGGAGCCGAATGCAGCAGGTGCAATTTTGGACGTATCTTCCTTGGTATCGGGTGGGGAGAGCGTGTTCTTGCCGGCGCTGCCTGGCTTATCATCCGATGATTTTTCATTGATCAAGTGCTTGTCCAGATCCGCTTCGCGCAACCGGAATATACCGCTGTCACGCCCGGCCGAGGCAGGATCTTCCACCACGATGTCAGGCACGATGCCCTTGGCTTGTATGGAACGTCCGCCAGGCGTGTAATAACGCGCCGTGGTAAGTTTGATTCCGGTGCCATTTCCCAATGGCAAGACCGTTTGCACGGAACCCTTGCCGAAAGTCTGTACGCCCATGATGACCGCACGCTTGTGGTCTTGTAGCGCACCGGCAACAATCTCGGATGCAGATGCAGAGCCGGCATTCACCAGCACGACCATGGGTATGGTTTTAAAGGAGTCAGGCAGCGCCTTCAGGTAATCTTTCTCGGCATTGTTGCGCAGGTAATTTTCCGGGTTGGCGGTCAGGCGCATTTTGGCGTCTTCAGTGCGGCCTTCGGTGTAGACTACCAAAGAGTCCTTGGGTAGAAACGCCGAAGAAACGGCGACGGCCCCAGTCAACAAACCTCCTGGATCATTGCGCAAGTCCAGCACTATGCCTTTAAGCGGCCCCTGATTTTGCTTAACAAAATTTTCCAGCGCAGTGGCTAGATTCTCACCGGTCATTTCCTGAAATTGGGTGACGCGGACAAAACCGTAGCCCGACTCCAGCAGTTTGGATTTTACGCTTTGCACCTTGATGACAGCGCGTACCAAGGTGATCTCAAGAGGCTTGGGCTCATCCTTGCGGATGATAGTCAAAACGATCTTGCTGCCCGGCTTGCCGCGCATACGTTTAACCGCGTCGTTCAGTGCCATACCCTTGATCAACGTGTCATCAATTTTGATGATGAAGTCGCCACTTTTGATGCCGGCCTGATAGGCTGGCGTGTCTTCAATCGGTGAGATGACTTTCACCACGCCATCTTCCATGCCGACTTCGATACCGAGCCCGCCAAATTCGCCATGTGTGCCGACTTGAAGTTCCTTGAAAGCATCTGCATCCAGATATGCGGAATGCGGATCCAAACCGTTCAACATGCCCGCGATAGCGTCAGTGATCAATTTCTTGTCTGTGACCGGCTCGACGTAGTCGCTCTTGATGCGACCGAACACCTCGGTAAAAGCGCGCAATTCCTCAATGGGCAGCGGTGTGGAGAGCGTTTCCTTGTCGGCTATCGCTGCGAAATGCAGGCTGATAGACACGCCCGCGACCAGACCCAAACCAATCAAACCCGCTTTTTCCAGAAGACGCATAATTCCCTCAAAGTTATTTTGTTGCCATCCATTTCATCGGATCGAGCGGCTTGCTCTGATGGCGTAATTCAAAGTATAAACCGAAATCCTCATTGCCGCCGCTATTCCCGACGGCCGCAATGGTATCCCCGCCGCGCAGCACATCCCCGACCTGTTTGTAAAGCGTTTCATTATTGGCATACAAACTCATGTAGCCCTTGCCGTGATCGATAATAAGAAGGTTGCCGAAGCCGCGCAGCCAGTCTGCAAATACCACCTGTCCGGCAGCAATCGCTTTGACAGCTTGCCCGCTGGAAGTTCTGAGAAACAGCCCTTTCCATCGCACCGTGCTGTCAGGACGCGGTGTGCCGAAGCGATTGGTGATCTCGCCCTTGACCGGCAGCGTCAGCTTGCCTTTTAGCTGATCGAACGGGCTGCCGTCAAAGCGATTGTCGGGGAGGTTGTCATTGCGGAACAGGGATTTTGATTTGGGTTCGGCAAGCATTTTGGTCAATTTGTCGACCAGCTGCGCGAGACGGCTCTCGTCGCGTTGCAGGCGGGTGATCTCGCGGCGTTGCAGGTGCAGTTGCTGCGAAATCTTGCCTAGCATGCGCTGTCGAGCGTGTTGCTCTTTTTCCAGTGTCCTTTTTTGGACTGTTTGTTCCTCGCGTAACGATGCCAGCTCGGCGCGCTGATCACGTGTGGACATACTGATCGTATCCAGTTCGGCGAGGCTTACGCGCAAGTTGGCCAGCCAGGTTGCACGGCCGCGGGCTATGTATTGGTAATACCTGAGATCGCGAGCAACCTGGTTGGGATCCTGATTGTTCAGTAATAGTTTGAGATATTCCTGCTTGCCACCCAGGTATTGCTGATAAAGCAATTTGCCAAGCAGAGCCTGTTGCCCGGCCATGTCGGCATTCAGTTTTTCTTGCTGGCCCTGCAGTTTGCCGAGCTTTTGATCCGCGGCACGCTGTAGCGCGGCGAGTTCGGCAAGTTTGCGATTGCTGTTGCTGATTGCACGTTCAGATTCACGCAATGCGTCTGCGGCTTCGGTTTTTGACTCGCTGGTTTTATCCATTTCACGCTGCACAGCCGCGATGCGCTTGCGCAGATTTTCCAGTTCTTCCTGTTGGCTGGCGTATGCCGCGCTGACCAGGGTCAAGCAGCATAATGCCAGCGAAAGTAGGCGCATGAGGCTGGTCCTGAGCGTAACTGCCTTTTTGCCTTCGACTCTGCGCTGCGTGCTATGCAAAGGACGAGCGGATTCAGGACGAACGAAATTTTGGTCTAAGGGTTGCGGTGCTGGAGCCGAAGGAAGGGTCACTGTATCTGAATCAAGCTGCGCCCAGTCATTTCCGCAGGTTGCGGCAAGCCCATCATGGTCAGCAGACTGGGTGCGAGATCCCGCAACGAGCCATTATCGTACAGTCTGGCCTTGCGCCCGATATACAGGAAAGGAACCAAGTTCAACGTGTGAGCGGTGTGCGCCTGGTGCGTAACGCGATCCAGCATTTGCTCGGCGTTGCCGTGATCGGCGGTGATGATGATTTCGCCGCCGATGGATTGCATTGCCTTGACCACGCGCCCGATGCAAATATCCAGCGCTTCGATGGCTAATGTGGCCGCCGCCATATTGCCGCTATGCCCGACCATATCGCCGTTGGCATAGTTGCAGATAATGGCCTGATACTGCCGGCTCAAAATCGCAGCCTCGAGTTTGTCCGTTACTTCGAATGCACTCATTTCCGGCTTCAGGTCGTAAGTGGCGACTTTGGGAGATGGCACCAGAATACGTTCTTCACCTGGATAGGGCTGTTCCCTTCCGCCATTGAAGAAGTAAGTGACGTGGGCATACTTTTCCGTTTCGGCGATACGCAATTGCTTCAGCCCCAGATTGGAAATATATTCGCCGAAGCCATTGTGAATTGGCTCCTGGGTATATGCGCATGGAAAATCAAAGTCCTCGCCATAGCGGCTCAGCGTGACAAAGCCGGCAAGCTTGGGTGTGTAGGCGCGGTGGAATCCGCTGAATGATACCCCCGTCAAGGCACGGGTGATTTCGCGGGCACGGTCGGCGCGGAAGTTCATAAATATGACCACATCGCCATCTTGCATGGCAACGGCTTGTGCGCCACTTGGGATAATGGCCGTAGCCTTGACGAACTCATCCGATTCGCCGCGTGAGTAGGCCAGTTCCAGTCCGCTTAATGCATCTGTTGCGGTGAATTCGGCGCGGCCCTGGGTGAGCAATTCGTAGGCGGGTTGCACGCGCTCCCAGCGATTGTCTCTATCCATCGCATAAAAGCGCCCAACAATGCTGGCAATCTGGCCGGTGCCCAGTGCCATGCATTTTTCCTGCAGCAGTTGTAATGAATGCGCTGCGCTCCTGGGAGGGGTGTCGCGCCCGTCCAGAAAGGCGTGCAAATATACTTTTTTCAAGCCATTGTGAGCAGCCATTTCCAGCATCGCGAAGATGTGATTCTCGTGGCTGTGCACGCCGCCCGGCGAGAGCAGCCCCATGATGTGCAACGCGCTGCCTTTTTGTCTGGTTAATGCAACCGCCTTGCTCAAGGCAGGATTGGTGTAGAAATTGCCATCCTCAATATCCACATCGACGCGGCTCAGATCCTGGTACACCACGCGACCGGCACCGATGTTCAGATGACCCACTTCAGAGTTGCCCATTTGCTGGGAAGGCAGGCCGACGAATTTTTCGGAAGCGTTAAGCAAGGTGTGCGGATAATCGCGCCAAAGCTTATCCCAGTTGGGTTTTCGGGCGGCCATGATGGCGTTGTGATCGGCATCTTCACGGTAGCCGAAACCGTCAAGAATAAGCAGTAAAACAGGAGTGACGTTCATTGATGTAGAATATAAGCGGATGGTGATTTTTAAGTAAGCTGCATTTTAGACGAATTTATCCAGCTTGGTGCATGGCTTGATAGGGCACAGAGTAACGGGGAAACAAATATGGCAAACAAGCTGATTGACAAAGATGAAGACATTCGACAGGCTGCGCTGGCTGTCAAGGCGATAGCACATCCGCTGCGCCTGAAGATTTTATGCGTGCTCGGTGATCAGGAAGTCAGTGTTCAGGACATTGTGGAACAGGTCGGCACGTCACAAAGCAACATCTCGCAGCATTTGTCTATACTACGCGACAAAGGTGTGCTGACAACACGCAAGGACGCGAATCGGGTTTATTACCGCATTGGTGATTTGCGCACGCTGAAACTGGTTGGCATGATGCGCGATGTCTTTTGCAGCACTTAACATTCAGCTAAAAGTCCCCCCACAGCGTTTGCAGCACGGCGAGACCTGCGATGGCGGCAGTCTCGGTGCGCATCACGCGTGCACCGAGCCGAATCGGGATATATCCGCACTGTAATGCGGCCGTGCTTTCTGCTTGGGAAAACCCTCCTTCCGCACCGATCATCAGCACGACTTTGCCTTGGGGTTTGGTTTGATCATGCAGCGAGGCTGTGCCACCCGGCAGCAAAATATATTTTGCGCCTGACAACTTTGTATCCGGCATCGATTTGGTTTGTTGCAGCCACACCATGATGTCCAGCGGCGCGTGTATCTTCGGTAATACATTGCGGCCGCTTTGTTCACAAGCAGAGATGGCAACTTGTTGCCAGTGTTTAAGCCTATTGGTGACACGTTCGGCTGAAAGCCTGGCCACGCTGCGCTCGGTGGCAAGCGGCTGGAATTCTGTGACACCCAACTCTGTGGATTTCTGGACTATCCAATCCATTTTTTCACTGCCAGAAAGAGCCTGTGCCAGCACGACATGCAATGGGGATTCGCGCTTATTGCCGGTTGCGGCAATTTCGGTGACTGTCACACGCTTGCCGCTGAGATCGGCAATCAGTCCCCGGCACTCATTGCCGATGCCATCGAAGATTTCCACCGCATCACCCACCCTTAAGCGCAGAACATGTGATGCGTGGTGTGCCGCATCCGGCGGCAGGTCGAAAGTCCCGCTGAGAGGCAGCGGCGGGGGAGAGTAGAAACGCGGCATGGTCAGGGCGCAAATGAATAAGAGTGTCGTCGTGATAATATAACGGCTTCAAAGATATTGTCAGGAATATGAAATGGTCAGTTTGCAACCTCCCTTGTGTGATTTTGGATGGAAAGCCCGCGATTTTGATCTGCCCGGCGTGGACGGCAAGCGTTATAACCTCGCCAATTCGCGCGGCAAGAACGGGTTGCTGGTGATGTTCATTTGCAATCATTGCCCATATGTGAAGTCCATACGCGCGCGCATCATCCGCGACACGCGCGAGTTGCAACAGCACGGCATCAACAGCATCGCTATCATGTCCAACGATCCTGCCGACTATGCAGAAGATTCCTTTGACAACATGAAAACGGTCGCGCAGCAGTATGGCTACCCATTCCCTTATGTTTGGGATGAGACCCAGCAGATCGCCAAGGATTATGGCGCGGTGTGCACACCGGATTTCTTCGGTTTCAATGCCAGGCTTGAGTTGCAGTACCGCGGCCGGCTGGATGCTTCGCGCAAGGAGGAGGTCGCCGATGCCCCGCGCGATTTGTTCTACGCAATGCTAAAAGTGGCGCAGACCGGACAGGGGCCGCGCGAGCAGATCGCCAGCATGGGCTGTTCCATCAAATGGCGCAGCGAAGCGCAAGACGGCAAGTGGAAGGCAGAATGAGCCAGCCGGTTCCCAACAGCATGGGCCCGCTGCTCAAGGCCGCGGTCGCGGCGGTCAAGCTGGTGACAGCCGAAGAGATCATGCCGCGTTATCTCAAGGTGGCGCATCATCACAAGAACGACGGCAGCCTGTGTACCGAGGCGGATATCGCCGCGCAAAACGCTTTGACCAAAAAACTGCAAGCGATCCTCAACGTGCCGGTGCTGGGCGAAGAGATGACTGCCGCCCAGCAGCGCGCGCTATGGGAAACAGGCCGGGATGGAATCTGGTGCATCGATCCGATCGATGGCACATCCAACTTCGTGCGCGGTTTGCCCTATTTTGCGGTATCTGTCGCGCTGATCCGCGAGGGCAGGAGCGTACTGGGGGTGGTGTACGACCCGGTGGCCAATGAGATGTTCGCCGCCGAGCAGGGCAAAGGCGCGTTTCTGAACGGTGAAAAACTGGTAGGCCGCGAAACGCTGGGCACGCTGAAACAGGCTTTGGCCAGCGTCGATATGAAGCGCCTCAAGAAAAAATTGGTCACGCAGCTGGCCGCAGATCCGCCTTATTCTTCGCAACGCAACTTTGGCGCAAGTGCGCTGGATTGGTGTTACACCGCGACGGGCCGCTACGATGTATATCTGCATGGCGGGCAAAAGCTCTGGGATTATGCCGCCGGACAACTGATCTTGCAGGAGTCAGGCGGGCAGGTTTGCTGCATCGAGAACGATGATTTTGCACTGGGGGACATCTGGCAACGATCCGTTATCGCCGCGCGCGATGAAAAGCTGTTCGAAGAGTGGAAGAGCTGGATACGGGCGCAGTCATAATATTTGGCATAACTTAGGGATTTGCCGTGAAGATACTGATACTCGGCGCGGGACAAGTGGGTTCCACGGTGGCGGAAAGCCTGGTCGGCGAAGCCAATGACATCACGGTCGTGGATACCGATGGCGAGAAGCTGCGCCAATTGCAGGATCGGCTTGATTTGCGAACGCTGGTCGGGAATGCCGCTCATCCTTCTGTGCTCGAGCAGGCCGGTATTGCCGATACCGATATGCTGCTGGCCGTCACGCAAAGCGATGAGGTTAACATGGTTGCCTGCAAACTGGCGGCCAGTCTATACAACACGCCGACACGAATCGCCCGGATCCGCTCGGCCGATTTTCTCGCCCGCCCGGAAGTGTTCAGCAAAGATAATTTTTGCGTGGACTTTTCGATCTGCCCCGAGCAGATACTGACTGATTACATCGTCAAGCTGATCGAGTTCCCGGAAGCGCTGCAGGTACAGAAATTTTCCCAGGGCAAGGCATCGCTGGTGGCGGTGCGCGCGTTCCAGGGCGGGCCGCTGGTGGGCAAGCCGCTGAGTTTTCTGCGCACCAACATGCCGCAGGTCGACACCCGCGTTGCGGCGATCTTTCGCAAGGACGGCCCGCTTATCCCGGCTGGCAGCACGGTGATCGAGGAGGGCGACGAGATATTCTTCATTGCCGCGACCAACAACATCCGTAGCGTGCTCAAGGAGATGCGCCGCATGGATAAACCCGCCAAGCGCGTGATGATCGTCGGCGGCGGCAATATCGGACTGCGCCTGGCCAAGGCGCTGGAGCACGACTATCAGGTCAAACTGATCGAATACAACAAAAAAGCCTGCCAGAAATTAGCCGGGGAACTGACCAACACGCTGGTTTTGAATGGCGATGGCACGGATGAAAAACTGTTGCAGGAGGAGCATGTCGGCGAGGTGGACGTGTTCTGCGCGCTCACCAACGATGACGAAAACAACATCATGTCGGCACTGCTTGCCAAGCAGGGTGGTGCGGGCAAGGTGATCGCACTGATCAATCGCAGCGCCTATGTGGACCTGCTGCAGGGCGGCAAGATCGATATCGCGCTTTCGCCGGCGCATGTCACGATCGGTTCGTTGCTGGCGTACGTGCGCCAGGGCGATGTCGCCGCGGTCCATTCGCTGCGTCGCGGTGCGGCGGAGGCGCTGGAGCTGGTGGCGCATGGCGACCGCCAGTCCTCGCGGGTAGTGGGGAGGCGCATCGATGAGATCGATCTGCCCAAGGGAGCGACCATAGGCGCGATCGCGCGCGATGGCGAGGTCATCATGGGGCATCACGACACGGTGATCGAGGCGGAAGATCACGTCATCGTCTTCGTTATCGACAAGAAGATGGTGAAAAAGGTCGAGAAACTGTTTCAGGTCAGCCTCGGGTTCTTTTGATGCACCGCACTCTGGCCGTTGTCCGCGCTTTGGGTTTGATGCTGGTGGTATTCAGCGCCGCTTATCTGATGCCGATAATGGTTTCGTGGCTTTATCATGACGGTTCGACGGTCGATTTTGCGCTGGCAATGATGACAACCTTCGCTGCAGGTAGTTTGATGTGGCTGATGACACGCAGCTACAAGGGTGAACTGTCGATGCGGCACGGCTATCTGCTGGTGGTGGCGATGTGGACGGCGATGCCTGCCGTTGCGACATTGCCGCTATTGCTGGTGATCGATGGCCTGTCTTTTACCGATGCCTATTTCGAAACCATGTCCGGCCTGACCACGACCGGCGCGACCGTGTTGACCGGCCTGGACGAGTTATCCCCCGCAATCAATATCTGGCGGCATGAATTGAACTGGCTGGGAGGCATGGGCATCATCGTGCTGGCGGTAGCCGTCCTGCCGCTGCTCGGCATCGGCGGACGGCAGTTGTTCAAGGCGGAAACACCGGGGCCGATGAAAGATACCGCGCTCACCCCGCGCATCACCGAGACTGCGCGCAACCTGTGGCTGGTTTATCTGGGCATCACCATGGCCTGCATCCTGTCATTGAAGGTGGTGGGCATGAATTGGCTGGATGCGATCTGCCACGCTTTTGCCACGCTGAGCCTGGGTGGTTTCTCCACGCATGATGCCAATATCGGCTATTTCAATTCTCCCGCCATCGAGTTCGTATTGATCGTATTCATGCTGCTGGCGGC
>DHIV01000056.1:21184-43131 GCA_002403995.1 Gallionella sp. UBA4737
GTATTCATGCTGCTGGCGGCGATGAATTTCTCCACGCATTTTCTGGCGTGGCGGGAAAAAAGCCTGAAGCTGTATCTGCGTGATACCGAGGCTATCGCTACGGTTGCGCTGATACTGGCAAGCTGCCTGGGCATAGCCGTATTTCTGTGGTGGCAGGGCACATACCCGAGTTTCTGGACAGCTTTGCGCCATGCCAGCTTCAATCTGGTTTCCATAGCAACGGACTGTGGTTTTACCAGCGTGGATTACAACCAATGGCCGATCTTTGCGCCGATGTGGATGCTGCTCCTCAGTTGCGTCGCGGCCAGTTCCGGCTCCACAGGCGGCGGCATCAAGATGGTGCGCACGATGATCCTGTTCAAGCAGGCCGGGCGCGAATTCATCAAGTTGTTGCACCCAACTGCCATCAATCCGATGAAAATAGGCGGCAATGTCGTGCCCAACAATATCGTGTTTGCGGTGCTGGGATTCATTTTTCTGTATTTTATGACGGTGGCCATCCTGACCTTCGCGCTGCTGATCAGCGGGCTGGATTTCATTTCCGCGTTCTCCGCAATTATCGCCTGTATCAATAACGCGGGGCCCGGGCTGGGTGTGGTGGGGCCAGCAGGCAACTATGGTGTGCTGACCGATTTCCAGACCTGGATTTGCACGATTGCCATGCTGGTCGGGCGGCTGGAAATCTTCACCGTGCTGATTCTGTTCACCCCGCATTTCTGGAGGCGGTAAAATCGCCATGACAGCGGTGGCGAGATACGTTAGCATTGAAGCCTGAGAGCCGTCTAAAACAGATTGAATACATCAGTGCCGATGCAAAAGGGAGCAAGATGAGCGAGGACCTGCCATTGTCAGGGGTGAAGGTATTGCTGATCGACGACAGCAATACCATCAGGCGTAGCGGAGAGATCTTCCTGTCACAGGCGGGATGCCAGGTCATCCTTGCCGAAGACGGATTTGACGGCTTGGCCAAGGTAGTGGACAACCAGCCGGATGTCATTTTCGTGGATGTGATGATGCCGCGCCTGGATGGCTATCAAACCTGCGCGCTTATCAAAAAGCATCAGCATTTCAGAAATACCCCCGTGATCATGTTGACCAGCAAAGATACGCTGTTTGATCGCGCGCGCGGCAAACTGGTTGGAGCTGATCAGTATTTACTAAAACCGTTCAACAAAAAAAGCTTGATAGAAACGGTAATCATGCATACTCAAGAAAAGAAGGAAGCGGATTATGGGCATTAAAAAAATATTGGTAGTGGACGACTCGGCGACAGAGCGCCATTTCATCGGAGAGATATTAAGCAGGCGCGGGTTCGAGGTTTCCTTTGCCGAGGACGGCGAAAAAGGCGTGGCACAAACCAAGCTGAACAAACCGGATCTGGTCATCATGGATGTGGTGATGCCCGGGATGAATGGTTTTCAGGCGACCAGAGCGATTTCCAACGACCCGGAAACACGCAATATTCCCGTGATAATTTGCACCACCAAGGATCAGGAGACCGACAAAGTCTGGGGTGTACGCCAAGGGGCAAAAGATTATGTGGTCAAACCGATAACCGAGGCAGATTTGTTAAGCAAGATTGCCGCGTTGGGTTAATTGGCGCTAAGCGAAATGGGAGCCTTTGAAAATCCAGATTTGCATGCATCCGCTGTGCAGTTAGTCCGCATAAATTACTTTGCAGCGATTACTGCGGCATGGAAAAAAACCGGATTCGGCCAGCCTGATAGTTATCCTGCACCAAAACCTCATTTTTTTGTTGCCGCATCAAACATATTCGGTTTGGCCGGTATTTTATTCAAACGACAACTATGTGTTTTGCTTGCTTCACCTGCGGCGCGCGTCGCATACGATACAGGAAGGGGTGCGTCGATTCCACAGTATCAAGCCCGTTTTCAGTTGCCTCGGATTGTCTGCCTATGGCACAGGTTGGATGCGGATTGTCTGTCCGCCGTATTGTGCCAAGCCTGCTCGGTGTTGCTTCACGGGGCATCCCGGCAGGCTCCGAATTTTTAGAGGTTACATAAATGTCAAAACGGCTCAATCTGCGCGAATTCCAGCAGAACCTGATCGACCGGTTGCAGGCGAAGGATATGTCTGAAGAGCGCGTGTCCACGCTGGGTGTGCAGATAGCCGGGCAAAACTGGCTGGTAGATCTGGCAGATATAGGCGAAGTGTTGCCGTTGCCCAAATTGATCAGCGTTCCATTCACCAAGCCGTGGTTTCGCGGCGTGGCGAATGTGCGCGGCAATCTGTATAGCGTGGCCGATATGGCAACCTATGAGCGTAACGGGACTGCATCAAGAGATGTCAATAACCGCGTGCTATTGGTTGCTGAGCGCTATGCTTTTAACGCGGCACTGCTGGTTGATCGTGTGCTGGGTTTGCGCGACGCGCGGAAATGGCGACAAAGCGGGGTTGATGGGCAAATCGAGTATCACGATGAGCAGGGCACTCATTGGCATAAGTTGGATATACCGGGCTTGCTGGAGCAAGCGGAATTTTTGCAAATAGGTGTTTAGAAATTCGGCTTTTTCAAGAAATTCCCTAGGGGGGAGAGGAATACCATGGCATTGAAACTGACATTACCCAAATCCAAGCTCCAAGTATTTGGTGTGGCTGCAGCAACTTTTTTTGTGTTGACCGCAATCGCTGCCTATATGAGCAACCGGGAAGAAAGCAACAGTGTGCGCTACGTAGGGCAATCCAGCCAGTTGCTGATGTTGACGCAGCGGCTTGCCAAAGACGCGCAGCAAGCGCTGTCCGGCAACTCGGCGGCGTTTGATGCCTTGGAAGAAAGCAGGGCGAGTCTGTCGAATATTCAAACCAGGCTGGACAAGGGTGAGGGCGCGTTGCCCGCGACTGCTGGTGTGTCTCGCGTTGCGCTCGACGAGTTCATGAAGAGTGCCAATAAAACCCTGCGGGACGTGCAAACGTTGCAAGCAGGGCGCGCCGGTCTGGTGACGTTGGGAGTGACGGTAACAACGATAGACTCGGTGAGTGCCGAGCTGCGTGGCCTGACACAGACGATGGCAGACTCTTTTGGCGGCGCACAAAAAGAGCAGGCAATTCGCTTTGCCCTGGCGACGGAGCGTATCGGCAAGGATGCCAGCAGTCTCCTCGGGGCGGAAGTAACGATAGATCAAGTGGCCAAGCTGGGGGCCGACACCATTGCGGCGGAAGACAGTTTGGCCGCGCTTCCTGCAGCGGATGCAAAGGTGGTGCGTGCGAAAGACTTGTTTGCTACCACCCGCAATAGCGTCGAGATCCTGGTTTCCCAGGTGCGCAATCTGGTGGCGGCCAAGAGTGCGGCGAAGGCGATCGTGGATGATTCCGATTCATTGTTGGCCAAAGCGCAGCGATTGGTGGATTCTTACCAGGCATCTTCACGGATTGCCACGGTTGCCGCGTTGCTGTTTGGACTGTTCCTATTCCTATCGCTGCTGTTGTTAGCCAAGGCCTTTGTGGCAGATTCCCGGCGCAGTGCCGAGGAAGCGGCGCGCATCAATAGCCAGAACCAGAACGCGATTTTGCGCTTGATGAACGAGATGGGCGATCTGGCGGATGGTGATTTGACGGTTCGCGCCACTGTCACGGAAGACGTCACCGGTGCGATCGCCGATTCGCTGAACTACACCACGGAGGAGTTCCGTAAACTGGTGTCCCGGATCATAGCTGCGGTGGAACAGATGGGCCACGCAACAAAGGATGCCGAAGATATTTCCAAGGGACTGCTGGAGGCAACGCAGAAACAGGCTCGCGAAATTGAGACGGCCGGCGAAGCGGTGCAACTGATCACCAAATCCATCAAGGAGGTGGATTCCAGCGCGGCCCGGTCCGCAGAGGTGGCGCGGCGCACTCTGGCAGTAACCGAGCAAGGCGCACAGGCGGTGCGCAACACCATCAGCGGTATGGATGGCATACGCGAGCAGATCCAGGATACTTCCAAACGCATCAAGCGCCTTGGCGAAAGCTCGCAGGAGATCGGCGAAATCGTGGATCTGATTTCCGATATTACCGAACAGACCAATGTGCTGGCGTTGAATGCGGCGATCCAGGCGGCTTCCGCCGGTGAAGCGGGGCGAGGGTTCTCGGTGGTGGCGGAAGAAGTGCAGCGTCTGGCTGAGCGTTCCGGCGAGGCGACCAAGCAGATCGGCGCGCTGGTGAAAACCATCCAGGGTGACACCCACGATGCGGTGGCGGCGATGGAAAAGAGCACCTTGGGTGTGGTTGAGGGAGCCAAGTTGTCTGATATGGCCGGTCAATCGCTGCGCGAAATCGAGCAAGTATCCAACGAATTGGCGGCACTGATCAACAGTATCTCAACATCCACCCAAGTCCAGACTGACATGGCCAGTGAAGTGGCGAGCGTGATGGAAGATATCCTGAAAATTACCGTGCAGACCACGGAAGGAACGCGTCTAACGGCCAATTCCATCGCGCAGTTGACCGGCCTGACATCGGACCTGAGGGGTTCGGTAGCGGGCTTTAAATTGTAATATCTGGCCAAATTGCATACGACCAATCCTACATGACCAACAGCGCACAATTTGATCGCAATACGCTTGCCGCGGTGAAGCCTGGTGTGGACGGCGCACTGGCCGAGATCAGCGCGCAGCTGGAACTTTATCTCGGGGCCCCTGCGGATAATGCGGCGGCTCTGGAAGTCGTGCGTTCCGAGTTGCACCGTTTGCTGGGCGTGCTGAAAATGGTTGGCCTGGATGGTGCAGCGGTATTTTGTGCCGAACTGGAGCTCACACTGAGCGAGCTGGCAACGAATCCCCAACAGGTTTCCGCGATGCATCGCGACGTGCTGCGCCGCGCCTTGTTCGCTGTCACGCATTACCTCGACACGCTGGCCAATGGCGCGGATAACGCTGCTCTGCGCCTGTTCCCGCAATATCAGGAGCTGCAACAGTTGCGCGGCCTCGAAATGTCATTCGAACTGGATCTGTTTTATCCTAATCTTGATGTAGAGTTGCCGAAACAGATGTTGGACCTGCCTGTCCAGAGTGATGCAATGGCGCACCTCAAGAGGTTGCGCGGCCAGTATCAGCAAAACCTATTGAAGTGGCTGCGCCAGGACGATGCTGCTCTTTCAGTGCAACTGATGCAGCAGGCCGTGGACGGCGCATTGCGCTGTGCGCCACAGGATGGCAGCCGCGCTTTCTGGTGGGTAAGCTATGGATTGCTGGATTGCCTGAAGTTTGGCGGGTTGCCTCCCGAAATGAATGTACGCAAGTTGCTGGGCCGTATAGACCAGCAAATGCGCGCGGTAGTCGAAGGTAATGCCGGCGATGTAAATCCGGTAATGAACGAGATGCTGTATCTGATCGGGCAAAGTCACGCCGTGAGCGAGCAGGTGGAAGAGATCAAGCAGGTTTACTCGCTGGATCAATACCTGCCCGAACTTTCGGCGCTGTCGCCCGGCGAAGTGGATCAGATGCTTAACCTCATGCGCGATCAATTGCGCGTTGCCGAAGAAAGCTGGGAGCAATGCGCGCAAGGCGACGGGGCGGCATGCGAAAAATTCATCAAACATGTCGAACAGATCGCCTTGCAGAGCGACAAGCTCGACCGCGATGTCCTGCAGTATCTGGCCAAACAGATTCAAGTGTTGTCCCAGTATGCGAGTTCACCGGAGCACGCGCGGCCCATCGCCATGGATATGGCGATGGCACTTCTGTTACTGGGTAGCGGCATAGAGAATTACCGCCGTATAGGCAGCAGCTTCCAGGAGCAGGCGCGCATCCTTTCCGAGCGCATGCAGGCTGCGGTAAAACAGCAACCGGAGGACACGAAGCGGCTGACCGAACTGGTTGATCTGCATTATCAGATGGAACAGCGGGGCGACGTGATGGGCCCGCTGGCCAATGAAATGCTGGTGAACCTCCAGCACGTCGAACAGGGATTGAACGCTTTTTTCAACAATGCGGTCAAGCGTGACGAGTTGCCTGAGTTGTTGCGTTTGCTGAACCAGATACAAGGCGGTTTGCGTATCTCGTCTCTGCAGCATGCCGAAAAATTGCTGGCTTCGATTCAGGACCATGTCGGCCGTTTCACGAAGCGCGAGGACGCTCTCAGGCCGGCAGAAAGATATGCGCTGGCCGATGCGATGAGCGCGCTGGAAAATTACATGCAACATCTGACGCATGGACAAGCAGGTGACGTTTCGCGACTGAAGGCTGCATTGGTTGAAATGGTCAATCTGGATCAGGCCCCGGAACCAGCGGCTGTCGCGCCGGTTGAAGCGCCGAAAGTTTTAGCGCCCAAGGAAATCGCCCCGGTCAAACCTTCCCGGGTTTCCGTGCCGGTGGAAATCGCCCCTCTAGAGCCATTGCCGGTACCAGAGCCGGCAGCAATCGTCCCTGCTGAACAGCCACAGGTTCCCGAACCGGCAACTATTGTCCCACTTGAATTCCCCGTATCTGCACCAGCGGCCCCGGCTGAGCTGGCTTTCGAGCCTCTGGAGTTCGTTCCGGCCGAACTGCCACCTGCTGCCCCGGTGGAAAATAAGCCAACCGAGCCAACCAAGCCTCATGTAACGATTGCTTCAGACGAAGACCAGGAATTGCTCGATATATTTCTGGAAGAGGCGCAAGAGGTATTGAGCACCATGCGCTCCAATCTGGAGACTTGCCAATTGCACCCCGACAGCCACGAACCCTTGGTTTCCATAAGGCGCGGTTTCCATACGCTCAAGGGCAGCGGGCGGATGGTCGGCTTGACAGATTTGGGCGAAGTTGCGTGGTGTGTCGAGCGCGCCATGAACAGATGGTTGCAGGAAAACAAAACGGCCACGCCGGGGCTGTTGAACCTTATCAACGCCGCAGTGCAATCATTTGCAGGTTGGGTGGATACGCTCGGCAACCATGGCAAGTTGGTCATCGGGGCGGAAGACCTGATTGCTGCTGCGCAGCAAGTAGAGAACGGTCTCGATTCAGAAGTTCGATTGGCTGCTGCGACGTCCGGTGAAATGCCTGCTTCTGGCACAGACTCCGGACAGGCTTCTGAAGCTCCCGCACCCGCACCGCCAGAAACGACCGCCATGGGCGGCGAAGCCGCGTTGTCCTCAGCGGCGTTGTTCAATATTGCCAATGCCGAATTAAAACAAAATGTAGCCGTTTTGCACCAACAACTCGATGAGTTGCGAGCGGCCGCACCGCCGGTGGTGCAATATGATTTTATGCGTGCAGCGCATACGCTGGCGGGGGTGAGCCGCACCATGAAATTTGCGGCTGTAGTGGAGTTGGCCTCCGCACTGGAAGGCTGGCTGCAGACGAGACTGGAAAATCCATTCACGCTGAGCGGCATCCAGGTGCAAATGCTTGATCAATCCATTGCCGCTCTGGATGGAATGATACAAGGTATTTGCGATGAAGAAATGCCGCAGATGCGCAGCGATCTGGTCAACCAGTTGCTGGCGGACAAGGACAATCTCAGCGAGTCGGCCCAAGAGCCGACCAGCGCGGAAGCGGTCAGCGGTCAGCTTGTCAGCGAGGAGCCGGTGAGCGAGCTGGAATGGGCTTTGCAGCTGGATGCATTTGCTCCCGCAGCGCAGCATGCCGAAACAGAAAAACCCAGCATACGCGACGATATGGAAGAGTCGCAGCTGACGGACAAGGACAAGCTCGCTGCAGCGGTTGCGGGGCCGGCCAGCATGGCAGAAAACGTGCTGCAGCCGCTCGTGCTGACCGTAGCCAAGCCGGCTGAAGGGTATGCCGAAACAGACAAGCCCAGAGTGTACGATGACGTGGACGAGCAACTTCTACCCGTGTTTCTCGAGGAAGCCGAAGACCTGTGTCCCAAGATCAGTGAGGCGCTGCGTGCATGGCGCGAACCGCCGCACGATGAACAGCAAGTGCCGCTGTTGAAACGGTTGCTGCATACCATGAAAGGCAGTGCACGCATGGTGGGCGCGATGCGTATCGGTGAAATTGCCCATGAAATGGAGGACCGCGTGTTGGCGGCTGCAGGACTTCACGAAGAAGCCGGGTATTGGGATGTGCTGGAAAGCGATTTCGATCGCATTATGGCTTTGCTCGAAGAGTTGCGCGGCAGCAAACCTGCTGAAGAGCCAAAACCGGTCCCGACCGGGCGTCGTGCGACGGATCAACCGGCGGGGGTCGAACGCAGGGCGGATCGGCGCGCGCTGGAACCGGGTGCGGAGCGTGTAGTGCTCGGCAATATGCTGCGCGTACGTTCCGACGTGGTGGATCGGCTGGTGAACGAAGCCGGTGAAATCAATGTGGCGCGCTCGCGCGTGGAAGCGGAAATGCGTGTTCTAAAGGAAAGTCTGCTGGAATTGACGGCCAGCGTGATGCGCCTGCGCCAGCAATTGCGCGAGGTGGAGATCCAGGCAGAGAGCCAGATGCAGGCGCGCGTCTCATTGGCAAGGGATAGCGCCGAGCAGTTTGACCCGCTTGAATTTGACCGTTTTACCCGATTGCAGGAATTGACACGCTTCATGAACGAAAGCGTGCATGACGTGCAAACCGTGCAGCAATCGATGCTGAAAAACCTGGAAGAAACCGCTGTCGTGATGCTGGCGCAGGGGCGTCTTAACCGCGAGTTGCAGCAAGGTTTGATGAACGTACGCATGGTGTCGTTCAACAGCATCACCGACCGCCTGTACCGCATCGTGCGACAAACCTGCAAGGAATTGAACAAACGCGCCAACCTTGAATTGCAGGGCACGAACGTAGAGCTGGACCGTAGCGTGCTGGAAAAAATGATTGCGCCGTTCGAGCACTTATTGCGCAATTCCATCGTTCATGGCCTGGAAAACGACCAGCAGCGCGCGCAGAGCGGCAAGCTGCCGATCGGTGAAATCCGCCTGAGTGTGCGCCAGGAAAGCAACGAAGTGGTGTTTGAATTCAACGATGACGGTGCCGGCCTGAACTATTCGAAGCTGCGCGAAAAGGCGATTGCCAACGGTTCGCTGCAGGCCGATGAAGAGGTCAGTGACGATCAATTGGCGCAATTGATCTTTACTCCGGGTCTTTCCACTGCGACCGAAATTACCGAAATCGCCGGTCGCGGTATCGGCATGGATGTGGTGCGCAGCGAGATTGCCGGGCTGGGCGGGCGTATCGATGTCAGTTCCAAGCGCGGTGAGGGAACGCAATTTCTCATTCATTTGCCGCTCACGCTGGCGGTCACACAGGTTTTGATGGTTCGTTCCGGCGATGAGATTTACGCGATTCCTTCCACCATGATCGAACAAGTCAGACAGGAAAAACCGGCAGAAATGGACGCGCTGTATAGCGAGCGGCAAATCGAATGGCAAGGCAAAGCTTATATGCTGCACTATTTGCCGCAGCTGCTGGGCGATATGGAGATTGCCCGGGAAAATCAGCCACGCAACCCGGTGTTGCTGCTGAGCAGCGGCGCGCAGCACATTGCGCTGCATGTTGACGAATTGCTGGGTAATCAGGAGGCGATGGTAAAAAACATCGGCCCCCAGCTGGCGCGCCTGCCTGGGATCGCCGGCGCAACAGTGTTGGGTGATGGGAAGGTGGTGCTCATTTTGAATCCGGTGCAACTGGCGCAACGTATCGGCGGCATCGGCAAGACGAAAAAGGCAACCAGCACCAAGACGCTCATTACCGAACCATTGATCATGGTGGTGGACGACTCCCTCACCGTTCGCAAGATCACCTCGCGCATGCTGGTCCGTGCCGGTTATCAGGTGGTGACCGCGACAGACGGTATGGATGCGCTGGAGAAACTGGAGGAGTTCACTCCGGATGTGATGCTGCTTGACATCGAAATGCCGCGCATGGATGGCTTCGCGCTTGCCAGAGAATTGCGTCGCGAACCAAAGACACAGAATCTGCCCATCATCATGATTACATCCCGTACCGCAGACAAGCACCGCGATTACGCCATGCAACTGGGAGTCAACACCTACTTGGGCAAGCCTTATCAGGAAGACGAGTTGTTGCAGAATATAGCTGATTTTGTGGCAGTTCATAAATTGGACGCTTGACTGTAAAATCCGGGCTATACTTAAATTGTTGTTAGTTATTGTAATTTGTTGGAGTCGAATACGTGTTAATCCAACACCAGAGACCACATGACCACCAAACAAAAAGAAACTTACTCAGTTGAGGTCATCGGCTTTAGCCAAACTGAGCTGATGGCGCTAGCCAGCGTTTTCGAACTTTCCTCGCGCCGCGTGCCAAAGTTTGCGCGTCACATCACGGCGGGAACCCCCGCTGATATTCTGCTGGTTGACGCAAATGACATGGAGGCAGTCAGGCTTCTTCTTGAGCGCAATGCAGCAGGCTTTATCCCGACAATCCTGATTGGCGATTCGAACCGCGGAACCAGCTGGCCGGTGTTGCCGCGGCCAATTCGGTGGATGAAACTTTTCCAGGCGTTCGATGCGGCGGTTGCTGCGCCTTCAGCCGAGGCGATAGCGAAACCGGTTGAGGTGCCTGCACCGCCCAAAGTTGCGGCGGCGGTTCAAGCCCCCGCCCCGACCCCTGTCCCGGCAGCTCCCGTTGCAAGGACCGCTGGTGAGGCGTCGGGCGCATGGCAGGCACAGAATCCCAGGGCGGACTGGGTGCTTGTGGTGGATGACAACCAAACGGTGCGCGAATTCATGAAGAGCAAACTTGCCGCGTTCAGTTTCAACGTTGATTATGCTGAAAGCGGCGAACAGGCTATCGGCTTCACCGGCCAGAAACATTATGCCTGCATATTTCTTGACGTTGTCATGCCCGGCATAGACGGATATCAAGTGTGCAAGCTGATCAAGTCCAACAGATCGGCCCAAAAGACGGCGGTCGTCATGCTGACCAGCAAGGATTCACCGTTCGACAAGATACGCGGCAGCATGTCCGGTTGCGATGCCTATCTTACCAAGCCTGTCGACGAAGAAAAGTTGCTGGAAACGATAGCCAAGTTTTTGCCCGGCTGAAACTAACCAAGAGAGAATATGACAGTACGCAAGGTTTTATGCGTTGACGATTCAGCCGCTGAGCTCGTCCAGTTTAAAAAAATCGTGTTAAGCGCGAATCTGGAGTTTTTTTCCGCGACCAATGGCAAGGATGCCATTCAGTGCGCAAAATCCGAAATGCCCGATCTGATTTTCCTCGACATTGTCATGTTGGGCATGGATGGTTTCGCTGTGATGCGTGAATTGCAGAAAGAGCCGGCGACAAAAGACATTCCAGTCGTTTTCGTTTCCAGCAAAAGCCAGAAGGCCGATCAGGCTTGGGCAAAAATGCAGGGAGCCAAAGGCTTTGTACCCAAGCCCATCAATGAGCAAGCGATACTGGAAGAAATCGGGAAGTTTTGAATAGCTTCTGCTTAACAGGCAACGCAAAGAGAAAAAAGGTGGACCTAAGCCATACGTCGTGTGTTGACAGAGCCGCCAATTTGCCTATCTCAAGACACTTAATTTCATAAGGGGTGCCGATGGAGCCGGACCAGACAATCGACATCAACGCCCTCAAGGCGCAGGTCGATGCCGAAATTGCAGCCCGTCTGTTGATCGAAGCCGATTCTGCACGCTACATTCAGCGTCGCGGGTTTTGCGTCGGCGACCTTAAATTACTCGTGCCCTTGGACGCTGCCAGCGAGGTGCTGGAAATGCCGCCTTTGTTTCGGCTGCCGGGAGCACCCACCGGAATCGTAGGGCTCGCGAATCGCCACGGGCGCGTGGTGCCGGCGATGGATTTGTCGGTCTTGTTCGAAATGTCGTTTGGCCGTGCCGCAAGCTCGTGGCTATTGGTATGTGGCCGGGGGGATGAAGCTGTCGGCCTGGTCATCGATAGCTTGCCGGAACGCAAAAGCTTTGTTCAGGATGATGAAATCGGGCTTGCCGAGATCAAGCACCCGATTGCAAGCTACGCCAAGGCGGCCTATCGGCAGGGGCAAGATATCTGGATCGACATTGATACGGAGGAATTTTTCGCCAAGGTTTTTCGTGTCGAACACTCATCGGTTTGACACTATTGTTTTGCAATATTTACGCTCAACAACGCGCCCGATTCGGGTGTTGCGCTGGGTTTTTACAGAAGCTCTGAACGGTATTTCAGGAGAATGTTATGTTTGGAACCATTCGCGCCAAATTGGTTGGCTTAAGTTTCCTCTCGCTGTTGTTCACCGCCCTGGTGGGCGGGATCGGTTATTACAGCAACGTTGAGCTAGCCGATGTCCTTGTGGACACGCATGGCAAACAAGAGGTGATCAACACGTATATGCAGGGGAGCATGGGCCAGGACGCGGTACGTGCTGACGTGCTGCAACTCCTTCGTGCATCCAAGAACGGGGATGCGGTGACCTTCAAAGAAGCATCCAATGATTTGAATGAACACCTCAAAGCGCTGGCTGGCAAGGCCGCCAATAACGGGCTTTCGGAAAGAACCCGGCAGGCGGCTGCAATCGTCAGCGCGGATGCAAGTGTTTATGCAAAGTTGGCCCAGAGTATCGCCGCACTGGCACAAGCAGATATCGCGAGTGCTGAAGCGCAGTTCAATGTGTTCAATGAAGCGTACAAAAAGCTGAAGGCCGACCAACTCAAGGTGAATAGTCTGATTGCCAGCGAGACAGCGGAGTCGAACAAAGCCGCAGATGCCACTGCACTGAACACCGGCAATACCATACTTGTTGCACTGGTGGCAGCAATCATTCTTTTTTCGTTGTTCGCAAACAACATATATCTACGCATCATGAAGCCGTTGAACCAGTTGCGGCAGGCTATCAGCAAGGTTGAAGGGGGCCACTATGATGTGCGCGTAAATCTCCACACCCAGGACGAAATAGGCTCTTTGGCGCGCGCATTCGACAAGTTGATCGATGACCGTATTTCCGCGCTCAAATCCACCGCAAGTGAAAATGAGCGTATCAACAACTCGGTGATCGGGCTATTTGCCTCGATGGGGGCTTTATCGGAGAAAGACTTGACGGTGCGCGCGCCGGTGACCGAAGACATCATCGGCACGCTGGGTGACGCGATTAACCAGCTGACCGATGTCATTGCGACCGTGCTGCACCATGTGACCAAGGTCGCCGGTGTCGTGGAGGACGCGTCGGAACGCATGAAGCAGCAATCGGACGTGGTGAACGAGATGGCAAAGGAGGAAGATGTCATCGTGGTGAGGCTGATCTCCAACCTGGAAACCGCGATGGCCTCAATTGGCGAGGTGGCCATATTTGCCCGTGATTCCAACCGGGCTGCGGCGGAAGCCACCAAGTCCACCGAAAGTGCGATGCAGACCGTGCAGGCCACATTGGTCGGAATGAACGCGATCCGTGAAACCATTTCCGAGATGGAAAAGCGCATCAAACGCCTGGGCGAACGTTCCCAGGAAATCTCACAGATCGTCAATCTGATCAACACCATTTCAGAACGTACCCACGTGCTTTCGCTGAATGCCGCGATGCAGGCGGCCATGGCGGGTGAAGCGGGACGCGGATTTGCGGTGGTGGCGGAGGAAGTCCAGCGTCTGGCGGAAAATTCGCGCCAGGCGACCGGGCAAATCGCCAACCTGGTACAGAACATACAGGTGGAAACAAACGACACCATCGCGACGGTAAACAAGACCATCGAGCAGGTGGTCAAAGAATCCGACTTGGCATATAGCGCGGGTGAAAGAATGCGTGAGACGCATGAAGCCACGGCGCGATTGGTGCGGCTGGTCGCCACGATTGCAACCAGTTCCGCTGAACAAACCAAAATCGCCGCAGTCTTGCGGGCAGCCGCAGACGAAATCGCGCAATTCACCGAGAAGACTGCCGAACAACTCGTCGCACAAAATCAGAGCGCGGCCAGTCTGGTGTCCGCCTCGCAAAAACTGGTGGATGCGATATCGGTGTTCAAGCTGCCGCCGATGGAAGGTTAGCCCTATGACCCGCTGGATCGACGAGCGGCCCATGAGCCCATAATCCCGGATCAATATGTCTATAGCAGCGCTCACGCCGTTTTTTTCCGAGATGCGCAGGGAACTTGCGCAAACCGCCCCCGATTTCGAGCGGTGGATAACTACGATGGCCACTGCCTCCGGCGACGATCCGCTATTGATGGAAGCGCTGGAAGATTATGCCACGCAGTTGGAACGTATCGGCCAAACGGCGGAGTTGATCGGCATGACCGGATTGAGTGCATGGTGCGTTGCGCTCAACGGAATCTTGCCCGGCATCATCTTTCTGGACGGTGAGGCGCGTTCACAGGCCAGCCAGCATCTGGCTTCCTGGCCGGCGCTGGTCGACCAATATCTGGAGAAACCTGCCGATTTCGATGCATCGATGGCGCTTGCCGAATATCTGGCCAGTCCGGCGTTCGCACAACCTTTCGACGAAAATGCCAGCATCGCGCTGATCGAGTCTTTGACCGCTCCCCCCGTTGTGCCCGAAGAGTTGATGGCCCAGCTTGCCAGCGCGGAAGCGCCGGTTAGTGTAAATATCGGGGACACGTCGCTGGCCGTGCCGGACAATGCCGATCGCGATGTATACGATGCGTTTATCGACGAAGCCCCGGGCAACGTGGAGCAATTCTCGGCACTGACTTCCAAAATTGCTGCAGGTCGTGCCGATGTCGAAGACTTGCGCAGTGCCAAACGGATCGCGCATTCGTTCAAGGGGTCGGCCAACATCGTCGGCATCCGCGGGATCGCGGCACTCGGGCACCATACCGAAGATGTGCTTGAGTACTTCGAGAAAAATCCGGTAAAACCGCCCCGCGCACTCGGACGAACCCTGGTTGCGGCAAGCGATTGCCTTGCGCAGATGGTCGGCTATCTGCGCGGGGACGAGAGCGCTCCGGAGAACGCGTTTGAGGTGCTGAATGAAATCGTGGCCTGGGCCAACAAGGTCAAGTCAGGCGAGATCGGGAGCATGACCGATGATGCGAATGTGGAGGTTACTCCCCCTCCGTCCGATGTCGCGCGGCCGGACGTGCCTGCCGCTGCCCATTCAGAATCCGAAGCACAGGCAACATTGCGTGTGCCGGTCAATACTGTGGATGAGATATTCCGCCTGGTGGGTGAAATGACCACCAAGATCGTTCAGCTTGAGTCGCAGGTGGAGAATGTGAATGCACGCAGCAATGCCTTGCTCGCGCAAAATCTTGTGGTGCAGCAGCGGGTCATCGATATTGAAAAACTGGTGATGTTGCGCGGTATGTCGCTCACCCGGGCAGACGCTGGCGGCAATGAATCTTTCGACCCGCTGGAATTGGACCGTTATAACGAGTTGCATGGCGCTACCCGCTCGCTCGTGGAAGTAACCACCGACGCGCGCGAGATGACGAATAATCTTGAGGCCGGGGTGACAAGGTTGCGCATCGAAGTGGCGCAACACGCCAATATCAACAAAGAACTCCAGTATCAGGTCGTTGCAACACGGCTTGCGCCGGTTAGCGTGCTTGCCGCGCGTTTGATGCGCAATGTGCGCCAGACATGCCAGCAAACAGGCAAACAGGCTGAGCTGGTAATCACCGGCGGCGAGATCCAGGTGGACGGAGACGTGCTCAACAAGCTGGCTGACCCATTGCTCCATTTGCTGCGCAATGCGGTCGATCATGGCATCGAACTTCCCGCGGACAGAACAGCAGCAGGAAAACCGGCAGCAGGCACCATTAACCTGGATTTTTCCCGTCAGGGATCGGGGATAGTCGTCACCATCCGCGATGATGGCAAAGGGCTTGATTATGAGCGTATCCGCGTCAAGGCGATAGACCGGGAGCTGATTCGCGCCGACCAGCAGTTGACCCGTCCGGAGCTTGCTCGCCTGGTGTTATTGCCGGGATTTTCAACCCGGGAGCAAGTCAGCGAAATTTCCGGGAGGGGCGTAGGAATGGATGTGGTTGCCACGCGACTGGCCAGCATCAAGGGAACTGTCGAGCTCAGCTCCGAGCCCGGGCACGGTTGCGAGGTTGTGCTGCGGTTCCAGGCGTCGCTGGCGACCCAGCACAGTTTGCTGGTGGAAGCGGGGAAACAAATCTTTGCAATCCCGATACACTATATCAAGGAAGCGTTTCCTGGCGGACTTGGCCAGGTAAAACAGATCAATGATTCCAAACAACCCAACGGATCGGGTAAGGGCGAGTGGCATTTCATCATCCGTGATGAAAGTTTCCCGATCCGTGATCTGGCGCCACTTATCGGCTTGCCGTCACCCTCTCCAGATGCAGAGCTCTTCTCGGCGATGCCGAAAGTGCTGATACGCACAATGGATGGCACCATGGCTGTACTGGTGGATCGTCTCATCGATAGCCGCAGCGTGATGGTAAAAAACATGGGCAAATATTTACCTCAAGTGCATGGCATTTCCGGAGTGACCATCATGGGTGACGGCGCTCTGGTGCCTTTGCTCAACCTGCCTGAGCTGCTGGCTGAACCGATTGCAGTGACGGCTGCCGCCGCCGATCTGGCTGCTGCAGCGCGTCTACAGGCACGGCGGATTCTGGTCGTGGACGATTCTCTTTCGGTGCGCAAGGGTCTGATGCAACTGCTCCAGGATGCCGCCTATGAGGTCAAAGGCGCAGGAGATGGTATGGAGGCGATCCGTGTGCTTGAAGCTTTCGAACCGCACCTGATCTGCACCGACATGGAAATGCCGAACATGAACGGCATGGAGCTCGCTCAACATCTGCGCCTGCAGGCGAACACGCAGCACCTGCCCATCATCATGATTACCTCGCGTTCGACCGAAAAGCATCGCGAGCAGGCGATGCGCGCCGGGGTGGATTTCTATCTGACCAAACCGTATACGGATGCCGATTTGCTCAAACATGTACACAATGCCCTGCAAGCGGGTTTCGTTCATGAAGTGGTTGCGCCCGCTTGATCCGGCCAAATCCGTCATTGTGGTTCTACCCCAAACTCGGTAATATCTGCCAGGGAAGTTTGGCTGCACCATGAAGGCCTTTGCTGTGATTGCATTCAAGCTTGAGCGGAATTTAGGGGTTTACATATCATGAAAAATTATTCTTACCTTGCCATGATTGGCATATTGGTTTGCGGCGTTGTGCTGAGCGCCGACGCGCTGTATTTCAACAACATGAATATGTATCTGTCCAATGTACTGGTGTTCGCGGCCTTGGTTGCCTGTTCAGGATATTTGCTCAAGCAAGCACATGAAAGCAACAAAAATGTTGATTCGTCACTTGAGAGGACTAGCGCCTTCCATGTGCAACTGGGCACAGAGATAGCAGATCAGCTTAGCTCGGCACATACCGAGCTGGGTAATACCCAAGCCATACTCAGCGATGCAATAGGCAAGCTGGTCAGCAATTTTATTCTGATATCCGATGGGGTGCGGGAGCTAGCGGAGCATACCAACGTTTTCAGCAAGCAGATAAGCGATGTTGTGGAAAAGACCAGCAACTCGCTGGCTGCCGCAGAGCGCACTCTCAGCAACCTTGCGGCAGATGACAGGGCGGCAGCGATGCAATCCAATCAGCATGTTCGCACCATCATGGCTGACCTCGCTGCGTTCAATGAGGCTGTCGCAAAAAATGCCATCGAGTTGAATTTCATAAGCACCAGCGTCGAACAGAACGTACTGGTGGTGATATCCACACTGCAATTCCAGGACATGAGCTCCCAGTTGATCGAGCATGCCAGATTGCGTATGACGGCCTTGCAGGAGGTCGCCAATGAGATGGGCAAGGGCGCGGGTAGCCCGAGCCGCCGTGAATATCTGGCGCAAATCGCCGCCTACAACCGCTTGCTGGACAAACACGTTGTATCATTGGACAAACAAAAGGCCAGCCCGGTTAAACAGAAGGATTTTGGCACTGGCGACATTGAGTTGTTCTAGTGAGCTGCCGGACTACTGGCTATTTGACTGATGGTACGCTGATGAGACTACTAGCCATCTGACTAACCCGGCAAAATATGCTGGGTAAGTCATTGGTTATGGCTTGTGAAGACAGAAAGTGGTCAATTGCATTTTTTGGGTAATTAATGCAAATTGAAGCTGCAACTTACAATTACCTTTAACCATTTAAAACTGAGCGGGAAAAATGGCCAAAACTATTTTAGCTGTTGATGACTCTACCTCCATTCGACAAATGGTGGCGTTCACCCTTAAATCCGCCGGCTATACCGTTATCGAGGCTGCCG
This sequence comes from Gallionella sp. UBA4737, assembly GCA_002403995.1. Classification (GTDB taxonomy): domain Bacteria; phylum Pseudomonadota; class Gammaproteobacteria; order Burkholderiales; family Gallionellaceae; genus Gallionella. The sequence continues at coordinate 39,262 of DHIV01000056.1, forward strand.
ACGGGGTAGAAGGGTTAGCCAAGGCTAATGCCAATGCCAGCGCCATTACATTGGTGCTGACCGACCAGAACATGCCCAACATGGATGGCTTGACTTTGATCAAAACTCTGCGCGGTCTGCCGCAATTCGTAGCTACGCCGATTTTGATGTTGACCACTGAATCCAGCGATGCCATGAAAACGCAGGGCAAGGCTGCGGGCGCGACGGGTTGGCTGGTCAAGCCATTTGACCCGCATAAATTGCTGGAAGTCGTTAAAAAAGTGATTGGCTAGCGTCGGCTGTGCAGCCTGTAATTCGACACATGCTCCAGCCAGAGTTTCCCAAAACGTAACTTCGGGGAAAAGCCAATGTCCATCGACATGAGCCAGTTTTATCAGGTGTTTTTTGATGAAGCCGCAGAACACCTTGTGAGTATGGAAGCCTTGTTGCTTGCGCTCAATCTTGATGCTCCCGACGCAGACCAGTTAAACGCCATCTTTCGCGCCGCCCATTCGATCAAAGGAGGCAGCGGTACATTCGGTTTTACCGATATGGCTGAAGTGACCCATGTTCTGGAGACCCTGCTGGACCGTATCCGCAAGAATGAAATTCCCCTCACGCACGAAATGGTGGACGCCTTCCTGCAAGCGGGCGATGTGTTGCGCGGCTTATTGGAAGCACACCAGCATGGAAGTATCGCCGATGAGGCTCATTCAATAGCAATCTGTGTCAAATTGGAACAACTGGCCAATAATCCCAACGGGGACCGTGGACAGAAGACAGAGAGCAAAGGACAGAGCACAACAACGACAGGGCCGTCGCCAACTTTCGCGCAGCATACATACCAAATCCAGTTTGCCAATACACGCACTGCATTTCCAAGTGACACACACCTCAGAAATCTGTTGGAAGAGCTGAGCAATATCGGCAAGATAAAAGATCAGCAAATAACCACTGACACTGTGAAAGTGACGCTTGCTACACAGACGCCTGAGGCAAAATTGCGCGAAATCTTCGCATTTTTTCTGGAGCCTCAACAACTGACCATAGCTGAGTCGGGCGGCATCTCCGATAGCGATGCCGAGCAAGGCTATGGTTTTTTTGTTGATCCGGAACAAATCAAGAGCTCAGCCGCAGCTCCCGCAGATACGGAGGGTTATGGATTTTTTGCAGAACCTGAGGTGATCAAGTCAGGGGTCGAGAATGCCGATGGCTACGGTTTTTTCACGGCACCCGAGGCGATAAAATCAGGAGTGGAGAATGCGCAGGGTTACGGCTTCTTCAACGAAGTAGGAAATCAGGCTACTTCGCCTGCAACCTTGTCGATTGAACGGCATGATCAGAATCCGGGACGCAGAGCTACCGACAAAGCGGCCACTGTAACCGGCGGCGAAAGTTCCATCCGTGTCAGCGTGGGGAAAGTCGATAATCTGGTCAATCTGGTAGGCGAACTGGTGATCACCCAGGCCATGCTGGCGGAAACCGTATCCGATATGGACGCGGTGTTGCACGAGCGGCTAGTCATCGGGCTGGCGCAGCTGGAACGCAACACCCGCGACTTGCAAGAGTCCGTCATGTCGGTGCGCATGATACCGATCAGTCTCGTGTTCAGCCGCTTCCAGCGTGTAGTGCGCGATAGCGCTGTCAAACACAACAAGAAAGTACAACTCAAGATCATCGGCGAGGGGACCGAGCTGGACAAAGGATTAATTGAAAAAATCAGCGATCCGCTCACCCATCTGGTGCGCAACAGCCTGGATCATGGCATCGAATTGCCGGACGAACGCATCGCCAAGGGCAAAGACCCGCAAGGCACGATCACCTTGCGTGCCGCGCACCAGGGCGGCAACATTGTCATTGAGGTATCGGACGATGGCGCCGGGCTGAATCGTGAAAAGATACTCGCCAAAGCCAGGGAAAAAGGCATGCCGGTCGGCGACAGCATGAGCGATGCCGATGTCTGGCAAATTATTTTCGCGCCCGGTTTTTCTACTGCCGCAGTAATCACTGATGTTTCCGGACGCGGCGTCGGCATGGACGTGGTCAAGAAAAACATTGAGGGTATCAGCGGACGCATAGAAATCGCCTCTTCGCTTGGACAAGGCACCAGCATGACCATCCGTTTGCCGCTGACACTGGCGATTCTGGATGGATTGTCCATCGCCGTTGGCGACCAGATATATATCGTGCCATTGGGCTTCATCAGCGAATCCTTGCAGCCTAATTCCGGCGACATCAAGGAAATCAGCGGGCAAGGAGAAGTAGTGCATGTGCGCGGCGAATATCTCCCATTAATCGCGCTGCATAAGCTGTTCAACATCCAGCCTAAAATTACCAATCCAGCAGAAGGCATATTGGTGCTGCTGGAAGCGGACGGAAAAAAAGTCGCGTTGTTCGTGGATGAACTGGTCGGGCAGCATCAAGTGGTGATCAAGAGCCTGGAAACCAACTACCGTAAGGTGCCTGGTGTGTCCGGCGCCACGATTATGGGTGATGGACGGGTTGCGATGATTATTGATGTGGGGGCGCTGGTTAAGTTGGCACAGCACAATAAGTAGCCATGATGTAACTAAGGAAAAAATGAAATTTGGCAATATCAATACAGCGAAACGTCGGGCTTTGAATAGGCTATCTGACCGCTGGTAACAATTCCACCGTATCGCTGGAAAAGCGCACAACAGCGTTCAAAGGCAAAAGCAGATCAAGCCTGCGCCGGGGTTCGGTCCAAGTTTGGATACCCGATATCTGTTGGGCTCGGGTACGCTGGACGAACGTATGATCATTCAGGTGGATATAGAAATGATTGATGTCGAGTCGCGACATGGGATTATCGAAGCAACTGAAATGTCCTGATTGCGGGTGCCATATCACGTTGCAAAATTGCAGAATAATTGCTTGATTACGGGAGAGGGCATGTCTCTAGTCAATATTAAGGTAGGTGCGCGCTTGGCGCTGGGCTTTGGCACGGTGCTGGTGTTGATGGTCATGTTGGCGGCGTTTGGCTTATCGCGCATGGCGCAAATCCAAGACGAGCTGGATGCCATTACCCGGGACAATATGGTCAAAATGTCGCATCTCTATGCAATGCGCGGAAATTTGAATACCGTCGCTATCGCAGTGCGTAATATCGCGTTGCTCCTAGACGAGGGAGTCATGGTGGCGGAAGCCAAGCGCATTGATCAGGCGCGGGAAGATTATGACAAGCATGCCAAGGATCTGAATGCCATGATCAAGACAGAATCCGACAAGGCACTGTTTGCGAAGATCGAGGAAGCGCGTGCCGCCACCCAGCCACCGATCGACAAATCCATCCGGCTGGGTAGAGACAACAAAAGATTCGAAGCGACCCAGGTTTTGCTGTACGAAGTGCAGCCAAACCAGAGCAAGTGGATGGATGAACTGGCAGGAATGATTGCAGCCCAGGAAAAATTTACGGCAGATAAAGTGGAGGCGGCGCACTCGGCCTATTCCGGTGCCCGCACGCTGGTGATTTTGCTGGCGTTAACAGCGCTGGTACTGGGCGCGTTCATCTCCTGGTTCATCACCCGGAGCGTCTTGGTGCAAATGGGCGGGGAGCCGGCCTATGTCGCCGAAGTGGTCAAGCACGTCGCGGATGGTGACCTGACGGTTGCAGTACAAACCAAGGACAACGATAACAGCAGCATGCTGTACAGCATCAAGGATATGGTCAACAAGATTGCCAGTATCTTAGGCGAAGTGCGCAACACCACCGATTCCATCAGCACCGCAGCAAAGGAAGTCGCGGCGGGGAACAGCGACCTGTCGCAGCGCACCGAAGAACAGGCCTCCAGCCTGGAAGAGACGGCCTCGAGCATGGAAGAGCTGGCCTCGACCGTGAGGCAGAATGCCGAGAACGCCAGGCAGGCCAAC
>DHIV01000029.1 GCA_002403995.1 Gallionella sp. UBA4737
GCGGTCGGCTATCTCGGTTTCAACGGCGACATGGATCTGGCGATCGCGCTGCGCACCGCCGTGGTGAAGGACAACATGCTGTACGCGCAGGTCGGGGCAGGCATCGTCGCCGACTCGGTGCCCGACAGCGAATGGATGGAAACGTTGAACAAAGCGCGCGCCGTGCTGCGCGCGGCGGAGATGGTGCTGGCGGGGCTGGACAACGACCTGGAACCGTAGCGCGATGCTCAGGCTCACCGAAGTCAAACTGCCGCTGGCTCATGCCGAGGGCGAAATCAGGGCTGCGATCCTCAAGCGTCTAGTCATCGCTGGCGAGGATCTGATCCGCTATGTTGTGTTCAAACGCGGCGTCGATGCACGCAAGCCGAACGCGATTGCGTTCACTTACACGCTGGATGTGGAAGTGCGCGACGAAGCGGCGATTCTGTCGCGCTTCAGCAACGGCCAGCCCCTCCGAAAGGGTGGTGTAAATTCTGCGGGCACAGGGGAAGGGGCTTCGCGGCAGCTCCCGCAATCGGCTGGCTCCACCATAACCAGCGACTTGGCGAGTGAAGTTGGCTCGCCTAGTCGAATGGCTAGGAGTTCCACCAGTAACGTGTCGCTGCCGCCGCACATTCGCATCGCGCCCGACACCCGCTACCATTTTGTCGCACATGCCCCGCAGAATCTGTCTTCACGCCCCATAATCATTGGCATGGGCCCTGCCGGTCTGTTTGCGGGACTGCTGTTGGCGCAGATGGGTTTCCGTCCGCTGATCCTGGAGCGCGGCAAAGAAGTCCGCGAACGCACCAAGGACACATGGGGGCTGTGGCGGCAGGGCGTGCTCAACCCGGAATCCAACGTGCAGTTCGGCGAAGGCGGAGCCGGGACATTCTCCGACGGCAAACTGTACAGCCAGATCAAGGACCCGCGCTATCTGGCCAGGAAAGTGCTGGAGGAATTCGTCAAGGCGGGCGCGCCGGAAGAGATATTGTATGTGAGCCATCCGCACATCGGCACGTTCCGGCTGGTGGGCATGGTGGAGAAGATGCGCGAGACGATACAGTCGCTGGGCGGCGAGATACTCTTCGAGAGCCGCGTGGACGATATCGAGATACAAAACGGACAAGTCACTGGCGTTGTGTTGAGCAATGGCGAGCATATCGCGACGCATCATCTGGTGCTGGCGGTCGGACACAGCGCGCGCGACACCTTCGAGATGATTCACAAGCGCGGCATCTACATCGAGGCCAAGCCGTTCTCGATCGGCCTGCGCATCGAACATCCGCAGTCGCTGATCGATGCTGCACGCTACGGCAAGAATGCGGGCAATCCACTGTTGGGCGCGGCGGATTACAAGCTGGTGCATCACGCCAGCAACGGGCGCTCGGTGTACAGCTTCTGCATGTGTCCGGGCGGCACCGTGGTTGCCGCAACTTCCGAGCCGGGGCGCGTGGTGACCAACGGCATGAGCCAGTATTCGCGCAACGAGCGCAACGCCAACAGCGGCATCGTGGTGGGTATCACGCCCGAACAGGATTATCCGGGCGACCCCTCTGATCCAAAAAAACCGCTGGCCGGTGTCGAATTCCAGCGCCGCTGGGAGTCGCGCGCGTTCGAACTGGGCGGGAAAAATTATCAGGCGCCCGGGCAACTGGTCGGCGATTTCCTCGCAGGCAAGCCTTCGACGAAATTTGGCGAGGTGCAGCCGTCCTATACGCCCGGCGTGCACCTGACCGACCTGTCCAGCGCGCTGCCGGATTATGCGATCGCCGCGATACGCGAGGCGCTGCCCGCGTTCGCCAAACAGATCAAGGGATTCGACCTCGCGGACGCGGTGCTGACCGGAGTCGAAACACGCACCTCTTCACCGATCCGAATCAAGCGCAACAAGGACGATTACCAGAGCATCAACACCAAGGGACTATACCCCTCCGGCGAAGGCGCAGGTTATGCAGGCGGCATCCTTTCGGCGGCGGTGGACGGGATCGAGGTTGCCGAAGCGGTGGCTTTGAGTATGATGCGAACGAAGAATCAAGGATAGGAACAAACATGCTGTTAATGATCGACAACTACGACTCCTTCACCTACAACCTGGTGCAGTATTTTGCCGAGCTCGGTGAGGATGTGGTGGTACATCGCAATGACGGAATCACCCTCGAGCAGATCGAAAAGATGAACCCGCAACATATCGTCGTGTCACCCGGCCCGTGCACACCGAACGAAGCGGGCATCTCGGTCGCGGCAATTCAGAAGTTTGCAGGCAAGATTCCGATACTGGGTGTATGCCTCGGCCATCAGGCCATCGGCCAGGCGTTCGGCGGACACATCATTCACGCCAAGCAATTGATGCACGGAAAGACTTCGCTGATCCATCACAACAACACCAGCGTGTTCACAGGCCTGCCCAACCCATTCACCGCGACGCGCTACCACTCGCTGGTGATAGCACGCGAGACGCTGCCGGACTGCCTGGAGATCACTGCATGGACCGACGACGGCGAAATCATGGGCGTGCGCCACAAGACGCTGGCGGTGCACGGCGTGCAGTTCCATCCCGAATCCATCCTCACCGAACACGGGCACGACATGCTGAACAATTTTCTGAAAGGAAAGAAATAGCCATGATCACACCGCAACAAGCACTGACGCGCCTGATCGAGCAGCGCGAAATCTTTTACGATGAGATGCTGTCGCTGATGCGCCAGATCATGAGCGGCGAGGTCACGCCGGCGCAGATCGCCGGCATACTCATCGGCCTGCGCGTCAAAAAGGAAACCGTGGGCGAGATTTCTGCCGCCGCACAGGTGATGCGCGAATTCGCGGCCAAGGTGCCGGTCGCCAATCGCGCCCATCTGGTCGATACCTGCGGTACCGGGGGCGATGCCGCCCACACCTTCAACATCTCCACCGCCAGCGCGCTGGTCGCCGCAGCGGCGGGCGCACGCGTGGCCAAGCATGGCGGACGCTCGGTGTCATCGACCTGCGGTTCTGCGGACGTGTTGGAAGCGTTCGGCGTCAACCTCCATCTGTCCCCGGAGCAGGTCGGCCAGTGCATAGACCAGATCGGCATCGGCTTCATGTTCGCGCCCAACTTCCACGGCGCGATGAAACATGCAGCACCGGTGCGCAAGGAGCTTGGCGTGCGCACGATCTTCAACGTGCTGGGGCCGCTGACCAATCCCGCCGGCGCCGACAATCAGGTGATGGGCGTGTTCCATCAGGACCTGGTCGGCATCCAGGCGCGCGTGCTGCAACGCCTCGGCAGCCGTCATGTGCTTGTCGTCCACGGCGCGGACGGAATGGATGAGATCTCCATCAGCGAAGGCACCTACATCGCGGAACTGAAAGACGGCCAGGTCAGCGAATACACCGTGCACCCCGACCTGTTCGGCCTGACTACCGCACCGCTTAATATGCTGCGCGTTGCCAATATCGATGAGGCGCGCGAAAAGCTATTGGGCGTATTGAATGACGAAGTCGGCGCGCCGCGCGACATCGTGCAATTGAATGCCGGTGCGGCGATCTATGTGGCGGGGCTGGCCAGCACACTTGAAGCCGGTGTAGCAAAAGCCGATCAGGTGATTGCCAGCGGCGCGGCGAAAGCCAAACTGGATCAACTCATCGCGTTGAGCAATAGCTTCAAGGCATAATCTTGGCTATCGCCGCATGAAGGAAAACGATCATCGGCAAACAGCGGCTTTCGGGCAGCGAATCTAATAATTTGAGCATCCGCTCCGTGCCAAGATTAGACGTTCGAGGCTAAAAGTTATCGTTTGGTGCAGACAGAAGATACATACCTCACCCGTCTGTACTATTATGCATGTGCTGACAGACAAATTTGTTGAGCCAATTTAATCGAGCGCTTATTGTCGATCCGTCACCATATTAACCAAGCTTAGGAATGGCGATGAAAAAAGACGAAACAAGAAAGATGCTGTTGGACGATATCGATAATTTTCGGTTGAAAGCCAAATATTACAAATCGCTTCGGTTATTTGAGGCGGCAAAATATGCTGACAACCTTGCCTCAAACCTTGAGTTGGCACTTACGACAATGCCCTCCGATGACGATCAAGAGATTTCCTGAAATGCACCGATTATTTCGGCGCTGCTTCTAGGCTAACCGTTAACTGTTTGTTTTTCGAAACGCTGACCGTCTGCAGTGGGTTTGCGCCGTGAAAAGGCGGCGCTTTTCCAGTGGGTGCGAGCCCCACCCGGCAACCGCTGCAGCCGAATTGGGCTTTTGCATCAACTCCGCCGCACTTACGCTGGACAAAAACCCACCTCCCCCAGTTATCACAATGAACCAGCTATCGCCATGAAACTGCTATACGATTTATTTCCCGTCCTCCTGTTCTTTGTCGCCTTCAAATTCCAGGGCATTTATGTCGCCACAGCGGTGGCGATTGCCGCCACCATCGTCCAGGTCATCTGGGCCAAATATCGGCATGGCAAAGTCGACATGATGTTATGGCTAAGCTTTGTCGTTGTCGGCATGTTCGGCGGTGCAACGCTGCTGCTGCATGACGAAAGCTTCATCAAATGGAAGCCTACCGTGCTGTTTTGGTTATCCTCCGCCATCATGCTGTTCTCAAATTTGCTATTTCACAAAAATCTGATGCACACGTTGCTGAATGAGAAAATTGCTCTGCCCCTGCATGCATGGAATCGCCTCAACCTGAGTTGGAGCCTGTTCTTTGTAGTGCTTGGTTTTATCAACTTGTATGTGGCATTCAACTACTCCACAGATAGCTGGGTGGATTTCAAACTGTTCGGCATTACCGGATTGATGCTGGTGTTCATTCTGGCGCAAGGCGCGTGGCTGGCGAAATATGTGGATAAGAAGTAGTTATTCTGCTTGATAAGAGAGGAGTAGCGAACGTCCGCTTTTTGCAACGCTGAACATCGGCTATGTGTCGTTTGCTGCACTTTGTGAATGACCGGTTTCGGGTAACAAATTACCGTGATTGCATGTCGCCTCAGGTCGAAAGCAGCTGTTAAAATAATTTCAACACTGTTTAATCGTGACAAGCAAATCCGCCACCTTTGGATAATCCAGCTTCACCTTCAATTCCCGCTTCATGCGCTGATTAGTCAGCCGCCGCGATTCGTTCATGAATGACAGCATCATCGGCGACAGCACGCGCTGCGCTTCGGTGCGGCTGATGCGCGGCACGCGCGGCAAGCCGAACGCATCAGCTACGCTGTCGAAATATCCTCCCATCTTCAGGTGACTGTCGTCGCTGGCGTGATAAACGCGGCATGATTTTCCATAGCGCAATGCCGCGACGCTGATGCGTGCCAGATCGTCGGCGTGGATGTGGTTGGTGTAGCTGTCCTCGCTGGCGATGATGCCCGGTGTGCCTTGCTGGATGCGGCTTAACGGCAGGCGGTCTGCGGCGTAGATGCCCGGCACGCGCAGGACGCTCGCATTCACCCGGTTGCGCCTGGCCCAGTCGCGTATCTGCATCTCGGCATCCACGCGCCGTCGCGAGCGCGACGAGGTCGGGTTGAGCGGATGCGTTTCGCTGACCCACGCCCCGCCGCAATCGCCATACACGCCGCTGGTGCTGATGTAGACCAGCCGCTTGGGCAGGCTACTCCTTTGACGATGACCCTTCGACAACGCGCTGAGCAGGTTGCGGGTGCGGGCGTCGACATCCAACCCCTCCCGGCCTCCCCTTCTCAGGGGAGGTGTTGATGAAGGCGGTGCGAAATGCAGCACCGCATCGGCGAACCCGGCGATACGCGCCAGACTGGCGCGGTCATCCAGATCGCCGAGCAGCGGCGTCACGCCAAGCGCGCGCAACCCTGCGCGTTTGGCCGGATCGCGCACCAGCGCGTACACCCGGTATTTCTTCTTCAGCAAAGGTATCGCTCGCAACGCGACATCTCCGCAGCCCACAACCAACAGTCGTCTCATGGCGTGATTATGCGTTAAAATTCGCGCTTTAGCGCAAACCACAGCATTCATCATGACGTTCAAAACGGTTATTCAACCCAGCGGCCACAGCTTTCCCATTGAAGAACACGAGACCATCCTGGAGGCCGCTCTCAAGAACGGTTACATGCTGCCCTATAGCTGCCGCGACGGAGTATGCGGTTCGTGCAAGGGCAAGGTGGTGACAGGACATGTGGATTACGGTAAGTATCAGGAGGGCGCGTTGAGCGAAGCCGAGAAAGCAGCGGGCATGGCGCTGTTCTGTTGCGCCAAACCGCAGTCCGATCTGGTGCTGGAGTGCCGCGAGGTGAATGCGATCAAGGACATTCCGGTCAAGACCCTGCCGTGCCGCGTGCAAAAAATGGAGCGTCCCGCAGCGGATGTCATTGTGCTCTCGCTCAAGCTGCCCGCCAATGAACGCCTGCAATTCCTTGCCGGACAATACCTGGATATTTTGCTCAAGGACCAAAAACCGCGCAGTTTCTCGCTGGCCAATGCGCCGCATGACGATGAGTTTCTGGAACTGCATATCCGCAACATCGCCGGAGGCGAATTTACCCGGCACGTTTTTGAAGCCATGAAGGAGCGCGACATCCTGCGCTTCAAAGGTCCGCTCGGCACTTTTTTTCTGCGCGAAAATTCGGACAAGCCGATCATCTTCGTCGCCAGCGGCACCGGCTTCGCCCCGGTCAAGGCGATCATCGAACACGCGCTGTATATCGGCGTAAAACGCCCGATGCATTTTTATTGGGGAGCGCGCAAATTGGCGGATTTGTATATGCTGGACAAAGCCATGCATTGGGAATCAAACGGTATCAAATTTACGCCGGTACTCTCCGATCCCTTGCCGGAAGATGCATGGCAAGGTCGCACCGGGTTTGTGCACCAGGCGGTGCTGGATGACTACCGAGATTTATCGCCCTATGAAGTGTATGCCTGCGGCGCACCCGTGGTCGTGGAAGCCGCACATCGTGATTTCACGGCACAGCGCGGGCTGCCAGACGAGGCCTTCTTTTCGGATGCGTTTACGTTTCACCCAAAAAGTGAAAGGCGAGGATTGAGGAGCCAGGATTGAGGATTGAGGAGAACCAGCTGCTCCGTTTTTAGCTCAATCCTCAATCCTCAATCCTGGATCCTGCAGTTAGTCCCATCGCCTGTTGGTAATACTTGAACGCCTCATCTGATTCACCCAGGCGTTCCGCGAGCTGGCCCTGCGCGGTATACGCGGCTTGGCTGGGCGCGATGCTGCTGCTGGCATCCAGATAGCTTTTTGCTTTGCCCCACAGCTTCTGGTGCAAACACAATTTGCCGAGAGCGAGCAGCAATCCGGCATCTTGTTTGTGCTGGACGAGCCATTTTTCGGCTTGCTCGATTTGCGCCACCCCATCGTTGGACCGGCAATCGCCATACAGCGCGACCAGTTCGCTGTCCCAATGCGCATTCAGGCTGTCGGTCAGCAATTGCTGTGCGAGTGAATCGCCGCCGTGTTGAATCAGCGCATGCGTGGCAGTGGCGGCAATCTTGCTGCGCCGCTTGAAATCGGCAGGAATGTTTTTCAGGCAAGCGGTCAAACCCGCCAAATCTTCCTGATGGCGGATTTTTTCCAGCCATGCTTGCTGGCGCAATTGCGCCGCCATCGTCGCATCAATGGAAGCTCGCTTTTCCAGCCTGTCGAGCACGCTCAATACCTCGTCCCAATTGCCCGCCTGCTGATGCGCCTTCAGTTCCAGCGACATCGCGCCGAGATGGCCCTTGATTCCGCTGTCGCGCAATTCCTGCAAAGCGTCCAATGCGCCGCGCGGATCCCGCTGGTCGAGCAGGAATTTGCTGGTGGTCATCAGGCGCATCGTGGAATCGCCTATCGTCCTGCCTTCGGCAGCGGCCAGATAAGCATCGCGTTTTTTGTAATCGCGCAATTCATGGGCGGAACGTGCCGCGATAATGGGATGCAAGGCGGAGGTGTCGCCCAATTCCATCGCGCGCGCTGCGGCCTTTTCCGCAGCGGCATAGCGGCCTTCGAAGAACGCGCCAAGTTCCTTGTCCAGCAATTCACGGACCTTGGCTTGCGCGCGCTCCAAACGAAATTTTCGCACATGGCCCGGCAGGTGCAGAATGGAAATGATCAGTCTCACCAGCCCGTAGCCGGACACGAAGGTCAGCACCATCAGGACGATGAACAGCGTAAGAGACAATTCGATCCGATATGGTGGATACACCAGCAGAACATAAGCCGGATTGTGCGCCGCGAACGTGAGCGCCACCGCAGCGGCAAACAGCCCGAGTATCCATACCAGATATTTCATCGTGCCGGCTTCTCGCGCGTCAGGCGGTAGTTGCGCACCGCCTGCAAGCTGGTGCTGATGTCCGGCAACTCGATGCTGATGTCGGACGCGGCAAGTTTTTTCAACTCGTCCTGCATCCGCATACCCCCGTTCGATTTGGCGTCGAAATAGCGTGCCGTCCAGAGTTGCGCGGTTTTCAGTTCCTGCCTGTAACTGTCTTCGTCGCGCGACAACAGCGCGAGGCGTGCCGACAGCAAACGCAGCTTGAGATTCTCGCGCAGGAAAAATTCCTGGTTGGGCGGCAACAACGGTATTTCGTTCTTGCCGGTGTTTTCAATGCGCACCAGCTGCTTCACCTCCTGCCAGATTTCACGCAGCAGCTTCTGCCAGGCCGTTTCATCTTTTGGCGGAACCGCTTGCGCGACCACCACATTTGCCGCACGTTGCTGATAGGCCAACGGCATCTGGTCCACGGCGGCAATCAGATTGTTGAGTTGAAGATTGATGCCGGTTATGTCCACGCTGGGCAGCGCGCGCAGCTTGTCCATATCCTGGCTGATGGCCTTGCGCAGCCCGTTGAATGCAGGGCGATCCATGCGCTGCAAACGCGCATCGGCACTCTGCATGGCGATCAGCGCGGCCTTCACGTTGGCCGACAGTTGCAATTGCTGCGCGGCGATCAGCAACATCTGCTCGACTTCCGCCAGCGCGGATTCATCGCGGCTGACCGACAAGTCGTTATACAAAGTTTCCAACGCAGCTCGCTGATTCTGCGACTCGGCATAGCGTGATTCCAGCGTCGCCACTTTGCCGAAAAGATCGCGCACCTGATCCTGGCTTTGTGCCAGCAACATCTGGTTGGCCTTGCTGCTGCCGTCCATCTCGGCGATTTTTTCCGCCAGTTGCTGCTGCATGTCGCTGATGGCGCGATGCCCATCCAGCCATTGCCACAGGAAGATGATCACCAGCACCGCCAGCGTCAGTTGCGTGATGCTGAGGCGCGAGAACACGTCGACAACCGTTGTCTTGCGCGGTGGCGGCACGGCTGGAAGCGCTGTGGTTTCCGGCTCGGCGTTTTCAGGTTGTGTGGTTTGATCGTTCATGTAATGTCTTTATGTAATAAGGACTGAACTGCGAATTCGTAGGTCGGGCTTTGCCCGACATCATTCAAATACGGCGTGTGGAACCCGCCCTACTGCCTCTCCGAAGCCCAGGCCAGCAAAGCCGATAATAAACCATCATCCCCTGATTCCGTTAGCTGAACCTGCTGCCAGCCTTGCTGTTTTGCCAATTCGGCGATGCGCGCATGGGGAAGAAATATCGGCGTGTCGCGCAATGCCATGCGCGCATTTTCCCTTCGACCTTGCTCATAACCAGCGACTTGGCTATCGTCTTTTGATAGCTTAGTCGAATGGCTAGTAGTTTCATCAGGGCAGGCACCCAGCATCTCCCATAAATAACCCAACGCCTCGCTGCTGGTCACGGTGATCGCATCCGGCTTTGCATCCAGCCATGCATGCGCATCCTGATGAGGCTTGCTGCGCTGGTAACAGGTGGCATATTCCACCCCCGCGCCGCGCGCCTTGAGTGTGTCCCCCAGCAACTCGCGTCCACCGTCGCCGCGAAAAATCATCACGCGCCATCCCGCCACATTTTGCAATTCCGGCAAAGCCAGCAAACCCTCGCTGTCGAAACGCTCGGTTGGTGCGATGATGTCGGTGATGCCAAGTTCGCGCAACGCCTTCGCGCTGCCTTGGCCGACCGTGGCAATTCGTACGCTCGAACTCAACGATTCGGGAAGAGCAACACCCGCAACGCGTATCGCCTCAACCCCATATCGCACTGCATTCGGGCTGATAAAAATTGCGAGGTCGAATTGGGCTAGTCTGGTGATTTGTTCGCGCAGCGTTTTGCTATCCTGCGCCGCCGCGATTTCAAGCAACGGAAACAGCAGCGGAATGCCGCCCGCCTGTTCGATGCGCCGCGCCAACTGCACCGCCTGGTCACGCGGACGCGTGACAACGATTTTCAGTCCGGTGAGAGGTAGTGTCATTCCGTGAATGCAGATTTACTCGTAACAAAATTGGTGGTGGATAATGCACAACGTGCCGCATCCACCGCGCGGATCGTGGATGCGCGCTACGCACTTATCCACCCTACGGCAGTGAGGAACAAAGCGCATCGTTCGCGATTGATGCGGTTCGCAAGCTCACCACATCCTGCGGCTGATTCTAAATACTAAAGCGCCAGTTCCGCCAGAATTACATCCGCGCCCTGCGCACGAAGCGCGTCGGCGATTTTATTTCCCAACGCTTCAGGATGTGCAATATCCCCGGTCATCTCGGATTGCATCATGCGTTTGCCGTCCGGGCTGGCGACGAAGCCGCGCATGCGCAGCTTGCCGTTTTTCACTTCGGCGAAACCGCCCAGCGGCACCTGGCAACTGCCGCCCAGCGCGCGGCTCAGCGCGCGTTCCGCGAGCACGCAGGCGGCGGTGTCGGGATGATGCAGCGGTTGCAGTGCGGCGATCACATCGGTGCGGTCGGCGCGACATTCGATGCCCAAGGCGCCTTGCCCTACCGCGGGCAGGCTGTCTTCGCTGCTGATCAGCGCGCGGATGCGCTGACCCAGTCCCAGGCGTTTCAGCCCGGCGGCAGCGAGGATGATGGCAGCATACTGCCCTTCGTCCAGCTTGCGCAAACGGGTTTGCACGTTGCCGCGCAGCGGCCGGATGTCCAGATGCGGAAAGCGCGCGCGCAACTGGCTCTCGCGACGCAGGCTGGAGGTGCCCACCACGCTGCCGGCCGGCAATGCGGCCAGATTCTCATGTTTGTTCGACACGAACGCATCGTGCGGGTCTTCGCGTTCGCCGATGGCGGCCAGCACGAAACCTTCCGGCAGATTCATCGGCACGTCTTTCAGCGAATGCACGGCCAGGTCGGCGCGCCCGTCTTCCAGCGCGGTTTCCAGCTCTTTCACGAACAGCCCCTTGCCGCCGATCTTCGACAGCGTGACATCCAGAATCTGGTCGCCCTGCGTCGTCATGCCCAATATACTGACCTCGGTTTGCGGATATAATGCGCGCAGCCTGTCTCGAATATGTTCTGCCTGCCACATCGCCAGCGCGCTTTCACGCGAGGCGATCACTAATCGAGCGGGGCCTGGGTGGGATGTCTTGCTCATAAGTTTTTCCTGAAATTTTGTGCCTGAAGTTATTTTAAATAAACAAACTGTATCCGGCGCATTCTAACATAGGGTGCGCCGCGCTTTTGTCCCGAGAACGTAATGAATTTGATTGCCGCCCCTACCGATATTTCCAGCAAGGATCTGCCGCTGCGCGACGATGTGCGCCTGCTTGGCCGCATTCTCGGCGACACGCTGCGCGAGCAGGAAGGCGAAGCGTCCTTTCAACTTATCGAGAACGTGCGCCGCGCCGCAGTGACTTTCCACAAGACCCAGGATGACCGCGACCGCGTGCAACTGGAACAGATCCTGGATGCGCTATCGCCCAGCGAAACGCTGGTCGTGGTGCGCGCCTTCAGCTATTTCTCCCAATTGTCGAATATCGCCCAGGACTTGCATCACAATCGCCGCCATCGCGCCCACCTCAAGGCGGGCAGCGCGCCCAAAGACGGCAGCCTGTTGCTGGCACTGGATCGCATTGCCGGGAAACACATCGGCAATGAAATGCTGCAATCGTTTTTGGACAGCGCGCTGATCTCGCCGGTATTGACCGCGCATCCCACCGAGGTGCAGCGCAAAAGCATCCTCGATTGCCAGTTGATCATATCCCGCCTGCTGACAGAACGCGATCGCGTGGACATGACCCCGGATGATCTGGCCTACAACGAAGAGACCCTGCGCCGCTTCGTGCTGATCTTGTGGCAAACGCGCATGTTGCGCAGCGCAAAGCTGACCGTGCGCGACGAGATCAAGAACGGCCTGGAGTATTACCGCTATACCTTCCTCAGCGAGATCCCCAGGATCTACGCCACCATG
This sequence comes from Gallionella sp. UBA4737, assembly GCA_002403995.1. GTDB lineage: Bacteria > Pseudomonadota > Gammaproteobacteria > Burkholderiales > Gallionellaceae > Gallionella. The sequence goes on from DHIV01000029.1 coordinate 12,205, forward strand.
GAAAAGCAGATGGAAGCGCGCTTCGACAAGAACATCCGCATTCCGCCGCTGTTGCGCGTGGGCAGCTGGATAGGTGGAGACCGCGACGGCAATCCCTTTGTCACCCACGATGTGATGCTGGACGCGATGCATCAGCATGCATCGCTGGCATTCGAGCATTACTTGAGCGAGACGCATCTTCTCGGCACCCGCCTGAGCCTGACCGATCGCCTGGTGGATGTCAGCGATGAACTGCGCAAGCTTTCCGATGCATCGCCGGACAAGGCCGCCAGCCGCACTGACGAACCTTACCGGCGCGCGCTGATCCTGATCTATTCGCGCCTGACGTCGACCGCCCGCCAGCTTGGCCTGAAAACCTCGCACCTGTCGCCGGTCGACAAACATGCGGAGCCTTATGCCTCACCCCAGGATTTCATCGCCGATCTGGATGTGATGATCGATTCGCTGTTCAGGCACGGCGCAGTGTACCTGGCACGCGGACGCCTCGCCTATCTGCGCCGCGCCGCGGAAGTGTTCGGCTTTCATCTCGCTCCGCTGGACATGCGCCAGCACAGCGCGATACACGAGCAAACTATCAGCGAATTGTTTTCGCACAGCGGCTGTGACACGTTACTGGCGAAGCCAGCCGATTGCGGGAACAGCCGCTTGTCTGCCCCTCCCGCACCAGAGGGTTCCACCCCACCGTGTCGGGGCGACACCGGAAAAGCCAACTATCAGGATCTGGATGAGGCTGCACGCCGCGAGGTGTTGTTGGCCGCATTGCAGGACGGCACGCCGTTGCTCGGCGACATAGACCAATACGGCGAAGTGGCACAAAGCGAGCTGCGCATCATGCAGGCCGCCGCACAGATCCATCAGCGCTTCGGCCGCGCCGCGCTGCCCAACCACATCATCTCCAAGACCGACGCGGTAAGCGACATGCTGGAACTCGCGCTGATGTTGCAACAAGTGCAATTGCTGGAAGGCGGCGGCGCACACCAGTTGCACGTCAACCCGGTCTTGCATATCAACATAGTCCCGCTGTTCGAGACCATCGAAGATTTGCGCGGCTGCGGAACCATCATGGATGAGCTGTTCGCTATCCCGTATTACCGCAAGCTGCTGGGCAGCCGCGGCAATACGCAGGAAGTGATGCTCGGCTACTCCGACAGCAACAAGGACGGTGGCTATCTGACTGCCAACTGGGAACTGTACAAGGCCGAGGTCGAGCTGGTGAAAGTGTTCGCCAAGCACGGCATCGAACTGCGCCTGTTCCACGGCCGCGGCGGCACCGTCGGACGCGGCGGCGGTCCCAGCTACGACGCGATCCTGGCGCAACCCCCGGGCAGCGTGAACGGCCAGATCCGCATCACCGAACAAGGCGAAGTGATTTCCAGCAAATACTCCAACCCGGAGATCGGCCGGCGCAATCTGGAGACCCTGATCGCCGCGACCATGGAAGCCACCCTGCTGCATCATCATGGCGCGGACAGCACCATGCCGGAATACCATCGCATCATGGAACAGCTGAGCCTCGATGCGTTCGCCGCCTACCGGAAACTGGTTTATGAGACGCCCGGATTCACCGATTTTTTCTTTGCCGCGACGCCGATACGCGAGATCGCCGAGCTCAATATCGGCAGCCGCCCTTCTGCTCGCAAAGCTTCGGACCGTATCGAGGATTTGCGCGCCATCCCGTGGGTGTTCAGCTGGGGCCTGAACCGCACGCTGCTGCCGGGCTGGTTCGGTTTCGGCAGCGCGGTGAAACGTTTCGCCGAACGCGAGGGCAAAACCGGCCTCGCGCAATTGCAGGCGATGTACCAGAACTGGCCATTCTTCCGCGGCCTGATGTCCAACATGGATATGGTGCTGTCCAAAACCGACATGGGCATCGCTTCGAGCTATGCCGAATTGGCGGATGATGCCGCAATGCGCGAGCGAATCTTCGGCATGATCGAACACGAATGGAAAGATACCGTGGAGATGTTGTTCGCGGTTACCGGCAACACTACGCTGTTGCAGGACAACCCGGCATTTGCGCGCAGTCTGCAGACCCGCATACCTTATATCGATCCGCTTAACCATTTGCAGGTCGCGTTGCTGCAACGCCATCGCGCCGGAGACAATGACGTGCTGGTGAAGCGCGCCATCCATCTCACCATCAACGGTATAGCAACCGGGTTGCGTAACAGCGGCTAGCAGGGTGTTGTAAACTACTGATGAAACAACTAGCCATCTGACTAACCCAGCAAAAGACGCTGGGCAAGTCATTGGTTATGCGAGGCGATGATGCTGCGTTGGAAGCCAGCGAAAAATGCGGGTCGCGAAGCGATAAACTTTGTGTAAACTGCATCTGCGACACGTTACTGGCGAAGCCAGCCGATTGCGGGAGCAGATGCAGGCCGCTCTTCCCGCACCGGAATGCTTCGCAACACCGTGTCAGAGCGGCTACTTTTTCGCCGGTTTCCGCCTTGCCTGATCGCCTCTCGCAACGTTTTTCAACACCCTGCTAACCCGGTCGATTATAAGGGGGGTGTCATGACCAAGAAAGCGCTGCTTGCTTCACTTGCTGTTCTGCTGCTCTCTTCCTGCTCTTCGCAAAATGGCGGCGTGAAGCTGGACAGTTTGCTGGATGCCGCAAGCAGCAGCAGTGGCAAAAACCTTATCTCGCTTGCCTCCAGCACAGACCCCAAAACAGCGGCAAAAGCCATGCTCGAGCACAAACGCAAGCAGTGGGAACGCAACCCCATGCAACTGGCACAAGATTTGAAAATCGCAAAACGCGACTTCGACAAGCTGATGGATGCGCTGTCCGGCAATATGAAAAAGAAGTGGGGTAAAGGGGAGACGCGGCTGCCGGAGCGCAAAACTTACGTCAAATACAGCAAGCAGTACAGAAGCCGTGCCATCGTGGATTTTGAGCGCGACGAGATCAGCGTGGAAACGCTGGACGAGAATGCCGATGCGAGCCTGAAGAATGCCATCGTCACCACGCTGCTCACACCGGAAGACCCGGCCTCGGTGGATGTATTTTCCGACAGCGCCGTCAATCTGAACAGCAAAAGCAGCCCTTTTCTACTGGGGCTGGTATTGAACGATGCGGGCCAGGAAATCAAAACCCCGGAATCTGCAGCCAGTTCTGCCGACAAGATGCTGGTTCAGGCCAGGACGCGCAAAATACAAACCGATAGCGGTGAAAAATCCGTGCGCTACATCGTCATCAGGATGGTCGCGAACTTCGAAGATCAAAAGGCGCAGAAGTATCTTCAAACCGTGCGCAAATATGCAAAGCAGTATAACGTCAGCCCCAGTCTGGTGCTGGGCGTCATACGCACCGAAAGCAGCTTCAACCCGCATGCGGTCAGCGGCGCTCCGGCCTACGGGCTGATGCAGCTGGTGCCCACCAGCGGCGGGCGTGAAGCATACCGTCGCGCCAAGAACCAGGACATCGCTCCTTCCAGGGATTACCTGTTCGACCCAGAAAACAACATCGAGCTGGGTGCTGCCTATCTGAGCGTACTCACTTATGACCAGCTGGATGGGGTGGATGACCGGATGTCGCGTGATTACTGCGTGATTTCTGCCTACAACACCGGCCCGAGCAATGTGATGCGAGCCTTCACCGATGCCAAGGGCAAGCAGCGATTTGAGGACGGCCTGCAGCGGATCAACAGCCTCAGCCCATCACAGGTATTTCTGACACTGCACGAAAAACTGCCTTTTGCAGAGACCAGGAATTATTTGCCCACGGTCAACACCAACCGCAAACGGTATTACAGCGTGGACAAAACTGTTGTGGCAGACGACAACAAACCTTCGACTTCTTCACCTTGATGCCTTATGCAGCACATACACTGTTTCGCCCCTGTTGCTGACAAAGCCGCAACGGTCCTTATCCTGGGAAGCATGCCGGGGAAAGCATCTCTGGCAGCGGGCGAGTACTATGCCCATCAGCGAAATCTTTTCTGGACTATCATGGGCGAACTTGTTGGCGCTCACCCCGGTCTTCCCTACCGGGACAGGCTCAGGATTTTACGATCTTCGGGAATCGCTTTATGGGACGTGCTCGGATCATGCATCCGCAAAACCAGTCTGGACTCTCACATTGAGATGGACTCGGCAGTCACTAACGATTTCAAGGCTTTCTTCCTGCAACATCCAGGTATCACGCATGTGTTCTTCAATGGAGCCAAAGCCGAGCAGTGTTTCCTGAAGCATGTCCTGCCTTCGCTCAAATCAGCCCCGCTGCAATATCAACGGCTACCGTCGACCAGTCCGGCCAATGCAGGAATAACCTATCAGCAAAAACTGCTTGCCTGGCAGTCCGTTATACGAAGCACTGCTGGAAAGCAATAAGGGCAGGTCGGGCAAGGGGCAAGATTCCGGCCGTTGTTATTCTTCCCATTGCGGACAGGTTCAGCTGAACTCCTTGACGATATGCTGCTGGCGGCGGCTGATTCCAAGCAACTCGTCCAGGCCCTTCAATTTCACCAGCCAGCCGCTTTCACCTTCGTCTCCGCCCTTTTCAAAGCCCGCAATCGCATCCTTCGCGACCAGGCTGTTGCGGTGAATGCGCACGAAACGCGCGCCAAATTCTTTTTCCAAAGCGTTGAGCGATTCTTCGATCAGATATTCCCGTTCGGCGGTGCGCACCGTGATGTACTTCAACTCGGCGCGCAGATACAGTACCTGTTCGATGGGGATCAGAAGGATCTTGCCGCGTTCGTGGATGGATAGATTTTTGCGCGGTTCAGGCAGCAAGTCGCGCAACACTTCGGTTTGCACCGGGACCGCTTCACGCGCGCGATTCAGCGCTTCGAACAAGCGTCCCAAACGTATCGGTTTGAGCAGGTAATCAATCACATGCAGATCGAATGCCTTGATCGCGTATGCATCATAAGCGGTGGTGAATATCACCACCGGCGGCTTGAGTAATTTGTTCAGATGTTGCGCGAGTTCGATGCCGTCCATTTGCGGCATGCGGATGTCCAGCAACACCACATCGGCAGTGACTCCAGCAAGCTTGTCCAAAGCTTCCTGGCCATTGCCCGCTTCGCCCACCACCTCCAGCGCCAACTGCTGGCTGCAATCGTTCAGCAAATCGCGCAGCCGGTTGCGTGCCGGGGGTTCGTCATCCACGATGAAGACGCGCAGGGCAAGTTCGATGTTGTTCATGACGGTCGCACCTTTACATAGGGCAATACGATTTCCACACGATAGAAGTTCTTGCCGCTTTCGACCTGATAACGCGCTTCCGCGTCAAACAGCAGATCCAGCCGTTCGCGGATGTTTTGCAATGCCATTTTATTATTAGATCGCTGTTTGTTGCCAGCGGCCGGAGGCGTCGATCTTTCAGGCGCGTGATTCCCCTGGAAATCGCCAGCGCCGTGTAACTCCCTTGCTGCGGTGACGCGCTCCACACAGGGATTTTCCACGGTCAGTCGCAGTTCATCGCCGCTGCGGCGCAACACAATTTTGATGCTGCCGCCTTGCGGCAACGCCTCGATGCCGTGATACACCGCGTTCTCCAGCAACGGCTGCAACAACAGCGGCGGGATCAGCGCGTTGTCCGGCACATCCTGCATCTGCCAATCCACACTCAGGCGTTCGCCCATGCGCAATTGCTCCAGCGCGATATATTGTTTGCTCAGCTGGATCTCGCGGCTTAACGGCACCAGGTCCCGCGCATCCGCCATCGCCATGCGAAACAGGTCCGCCATGTCTTCCAGCGCGGTTTCGGCTTTCTTGGGTTGGGCGCGCATGATGCCGAGCACCGCGTTGATGGTATTGAAAAGGAAGTGCGGCCGGATGCGCGCGCGCAATACCTGCAAACGCGCTTCATGCAAAGCGCGCGACAACCTCTTGGTGCGCAGCCGGAAATACAGCAACAGTATGCCGCACATCACCATACCGAGCAGCGCATAGCGCGCCTCATCAAAATAGTAACCTGATTTCCCCAGCGGGCTGTATAGATCGCTGCCGTATTCATAGATGGACAGCGTCAACAAAACCACCAGCGTCATCACTGCCAGTACGCCCTGCCAGTAAGGCATCCGATTCAGCCACGGCTGTGCGGCCCACAACAGCAACAGGCTGGTCAGTAATACCGGTGTAAGCAACGTGGTGATCTGCATCATGCGCTCAGCCACGTCGGTCCACGCATTCGCCTGCAAGATCGCCTGCAGGATCGCCAGGCCGTTGCTGATCAGCAGGATGCGCAGCAGGATGCCGAGGTTGCGGAAGTTGGGCAACGTATCGGGCCGGGCATTTTGTTTTATACTGCGCGGATTATTCATGGCAGCAGAACTTCAGGATCATGGCGGGGAAGCCCTGAGTTTTCGATGCTTCATTTTGGGACATGTGGGGGCGGCAATGCAAGATAAAGATACCTGGTCGGGACGATTCGCCGAACCGGTGGCGGAATTGGTAAAGCGTTACACGGCATCGGTGAGCTTCGACCACAAGCTGGCCATGTTCGATATTCAAGGCTCGCTGGCCCACGCACAGATGCTGGCATCTTGCGGCATCATCGCGACACAGGACCTGAACGACATCAAGCGCGGTTTGGCACAAATCGAAAATGAAATCATCAGCGGCGAATTCGTCTGGTCGCTGGATCTGGAGGATGTGCACCTCAACATCGAGAAGCGTCTCACTACGCTGGTCGGCGATGCCGGGAAGCGCCTGCATACCGGACGTTCGCGCAATGACCAGGTGGCGACCGATGTGCGGCTGTATCTGCGTCACGAAATTGATGTGCTGCTCGGACTGATCAAGGCGTTGCAAAGCGCGCTGCTCGATCTTGCCGAACCGCATATCAACACCATCATGCCCGGATTCACCCATTTGCAGGTCGCCCAGCCGATCAGCTTCGCACATCACCTGATGGCCTACTTCGAGATGCTCAAGCGCGATGCGGAACGGCTGATCGATTGCCGCAAGCGTGTCAACCGCCTGCCGTTGGGCGCGGCGGCATTGGCCGGAACCAGCTATCCGATCAAACGCGAATATGTCGCCGATCTGCTCGGCTTTGACGGCGTGTGCGAGAACTCCCTGGATGCGGTCTCTGATCGCGACTTCGCCATCGAATTCACCGCCTGCGCAGCGCTGATCATGACGCATCTGTCGCGCTTTTCCGAAGAACTGATCCTGTGGATGAACCCGCGCTTCGGCTTTATCGATATCGCCGATCGTTTCTGCACCGGTTCTTCCATCATGCCGCAGAAAAAAAATCCCGATGTTCCTGAACTGGTGCGCGGCAAGACCGGACGAGTGAACGGTCACCTGGTCGCGCTGCTCACGCTGATGAAGGGCCAGCCTCTGGCTTACAACAAGGACAATCAGGAAGACAAGGAGCCGTTGTTCGACACCGTGGAAACGCTGACGCAAACCCTGCGTGTCTACGCAGAGATGATCACCGGCATCCAGGTCAATCCTGAAGCCATGCGCAATGCTGCCTTGCAGGGCCACGCCACCGCCACCGACCTGGCCGATTATCTGGTGAAAAAGGGCGTGCCATTCCGCGATGCTCATGAATCAGTGGCTGTCGCGGTGCGCTTCGCCGAACAGCGCGGCTGCGAATTAAACGCCGTCAGCCTTGCCGAATTGCAGCGATTTTCATCGCACATCGGCGAAGACGTGTATCAGGTCTTATCGCTGGAAGGTTCTATCGCCAGCCGCAACCACGTCGGAGGAACCGCGCCGCATCAAGTCGAAGCGGCGATCGTGCGGGCGCGTGCCAGCCTCACTAAATAACTCTGATAGCATGCATTGCCGCATTCATGTGGCGAAACGAATCATATCTCATCCCCGCTGAGTGCGATGTGGTCCTGCTCTGCAAGCAGGGCGGTAAATTCCTTCACCGGCACAGGTCTGCCGAACAGATAACCCTGATAGAGCCGGCAACCCGCCTCCCAAAGGAAATCGCGCTGGGCATCGGTTTCCACGCCTTCGGCAATGACCTCAATGCCGAGATTGTTGGCCATGCCGATAATGGTTTGAACTATCATCGAATCGGTCGATTTTATTCCGATGTTGCGCACGAATGACTGGTCGATCTTCAACTGATCGAGTGGCAATTGCGTCAGATATGCCAGCGATGAGTAGCCCGTGCCAAAATCGTCCATGGAAAAACGCACGCCTATCGATTTCAGCGCATGCATCTTGTTTATGGTGTCGACTACATTTTCGAGCACCGTGCTTTCGGTCAATTCAATTTTGAGACGCGATGGATTGATCGAGGTCTGCTTGATCATTTCGCTCACTTGCTTGACAAATCCCGGTTGACGAAACTGCCTGGCACTGACATTGACGGCAAGCGACAATTCGCCAGTAAGCGGATTGCTTTCCCATTCTTTGAGTTGTTCGCATGCAGTCTGTAACACCCATTGACCGATAGGCAGGATCAGCCCGGTATCTTCAGCCACGGGAATGAACAGGGAGGGATTGATCATCCCTTGTTCCGGATCTTCCCAGCGGATCAATGCCTCTGCGCCAATGGGGCGTTGCTCGCTATCAACCTGCATCTGGTAATAAAGCTTGAATTCATATCTTGGCAACGCTTTCCGCATTCCAGCTTCGAGCTGACTGCGAATTTCCAGCGCGGCCTGCATTGCGGGATCAAAGAAACGCAGGGTATTGCGTCCGGCTTTTTTTGCCGCATACATCGCCGTATCGGCCTGTTTGAGCAAATCGTCGAGATTTTGTCTGTAATTGGCAAACAGGGATATGCCTATACTCGCGGTACTGTAGTGCTCGACCTCTTTGAGCATATAAAGCTGGCTGATGTCGATAAGCATCTTTTCTCCCACCTCCCGCGCCTGCACAGCAGCCTCCGTTCGGTTTACGCTCAATCCCTCCAATAACACCACGAATTCATCCCCGCCCAAACGCGCCAAAGTGTCGCTCTCGCGTATGCAGTCTCGCAGGCGCTGGCCCACCTCGATCAATAGCAGATCACCGATATCATGCCCTCTGGTGTCGTTCAATATCTTGAAATTATCAAGATCGATGAACAAAAGTGCGGCGCAGGTCTTGTTGCGCGCGCTGGTTGTGACTGCCTGATGGAGGCGGTCAAGCAGCAAGCGGCGGTTGGGCAATTGGCACAGCGGGTCATAAAAGGCAAGATTGTGGATTTTCTCTTCCGCTTGTTTGCGTTCGGTGATGTCGAGAAAAGCGCAGATATAATTGGTGATTTTTTCTTCTTTGCCAACCACGGCTGTAATGGTCAGCCATTCCGGATAGATTTCCCCGTTCTTGCGGCGGTTCCAGATCTCGCCCTGCCAGAAATTGTCGCGATGCAGCACTTCGCTCATACGCGTGAGAAACCCGGGGTCGTCCCGATTAGACTTGAGCATGCTCAGGTTTTTGCCGATCGCCTCTTCGGCACTGTAGCCGCTCAGATTCGTGAAAACACGGTTGACACGAATGATCACCTCATTCTGATCGGTTACGATCATGCCTTCCTCGATCTCGAAAGCAATCGCTGCAATACTCAAAGCTGTCTCGCGCTCTTCCAGAACCGCCATCATGCTATTGAAGGCATGGGCCATATCGGAGATGTCCTTGGGACCGGAGAGCACGGCCCGCACTTCCAATTCGCCTGCCTTGGCACGCCCCATGCTGGCCGACAACTGGTTAAGCGGCCGGGTCATGCGGTTGGTCAGAAAACGGATCAGGAGCAGGAACAGCAGTGCGAAGGAAAACGATGTGGCCATGTTGGCGATAAAAATGTCGGTCGCCGTCCGGGCAAGTTCCGCCTTGCTCATCACCACTGAGACATGACCGAGCAATTCTGGGGGGGTCGTCTGCACATTGAATGGCGATTCGGCGGAAGGTTGCGTATACACCGGCGCTACAAAGCGCCATGCATTCCGGCTTTCTGCATCGAGAACGGCTGCGGCCTGCGGCCAACCGGTTCGCTCGGCTTCAGCGGGTAATTTGGTCGGGCCGGCACTGCCGCGCGACAACAATGCGCGCTGGTTGACATCACGTATTTCCACGCTGACCACGCCTGGAAATGCCATGGTTGCTTTCACTGCCTCGGCAGCGTTTTCTGCCGAGGCGTAAATCAGCGCCAAGGCGCTCTGGCGGGCCAGGTTCTCGGTGATGCGCTGGCCCTGTTCAAGCAGGTTACGGCGTACCCGCTCGTTGCTCTGCCACGATCCCACCAGAGAGGAAGCCAACGCCAGAAACAGAATCCCGAGCGTCACCATAATGCCAAGCTGGCGCTCAAAGGTGAATTTATGGAGAAATTCGTTGAGAATCTTCTTCATGATCGAATACGTTTATTGCTCCGGGAATGTCATGTCGAAATTCTTCAGGCGGACCGGATTAAGCCCCAGGTGCTTGGCGGTACGCAGGTTGACAGCACTTTGCACATCGCGCAATGACATCATGCCACGCTTTCCAGATTCACCACCCGAATTCAAAATGCCCTCAGCCAAACCGGCAAGACTCATCCCCAGCGCCTCGTTGTCAGGATAAAGCGAAAACAACACGCCACGCCGAACGTGGCCAAAATTGCTGGAAAAAACGGCGACACCTTGATTCCATGAATTCTGCAACACCAGGGGCAGAATCGAACTATCCTCCACCGTGGTGGGATCCTGCGGCAACCACAACACATCACTGCGGCCGTCGGCTGCAGAAAATATTTCCTGATAGGACCGTACCGCACTGCGCAGATCTTGTGCCTGGTAAGCCATCAACTCCAACCCTTGAGCACTGGCGGCATCTTTGGCCAGCTTGATCAGCCAGCCGTTGAAGTTGGGGTCGTAGACGACAAAAATGCGCTTCGTCATCGGCATCAGCGCTTTCATGCGGGTGAACAACAATGCAGGGTCCGGCGACAGGGTGATCACCGGTTGTCCGCGCGCCTCATTCTCCGGCACTGTCAACACACCGCCCACCACCACCTGGATGTCTTTATCCAGCGCTGTCGCAGTCTTCATCCCCTGCCGCCCAAGTGCGATCACCACCCTGGTTTTCTGGTATAGCAGACTGGCTTTCAATTTAGCGATATCCGTATCAGAACTCACCGGATAACTCGTTACCCGGGTGCCGACCTTGTCCTCGACACCTTTGATCATTTCATCGAATATATCCCGATAAGGTTCACCGATATCGGGATAGATCACTGCGATCGTATCTTCTCCCGCTGACCATACCGGTGATGTGGCAGCTAGCACCGAGCAGAAAAAAAGCACGACACACAGCGCTATCACTCCCTTCTCCCGCAAGCGGAAGAGGGAATTTGCATAGACAATAGGGGCCGGTATGTCTGGCGAAATTTTCTGGCAGTAATCCATCAGAGCTGGTGGCTCAGCTCGACGCGCCATGCTCTTCCGGCCAGCGGCAGGTCGTTGGGAATCAGCCCCGGTGCCGGAGATGGCTCACGCGCATCGGCATTGAACATATTGAGCACCTTGAACGCAACATCCCAATCGCTGCTCTGATTTTTGCTACGCAGCGTGAGGTCCACGGTGTGGTAATCAGCGATGGGCGGACGCGGATCCAGCGGCTCGCGCTTGCGATCGGCGACATAGTTGAGTTGCGTGTCCAGAGTCCAGCGTGGCATGAAGCGCCAGTCCGCACGCGCATAGGCATGATGCCGGGGTGCGTTGCCCGCATCCTGGTTGGTTGTCTCATCGATCGAATGTTGTAGGGCATAATTGCCCGACAGACGCAGATTAGCAGCCGCGTCCCAGACCAGTTCGACTTCCATGCCGTTGCCATGCTGCCTCCCGGCATTCTGCGCGGTGGAAATGCCAGTACTCGCGTCCTGCACGAAACGCAGGATATCTTTCATCTGGTAGCGGAACAGGTTCAAGTTCGCCTGCAAGCTGCTGGCCGCCTGCCAGGCGAAAGCCAGTTCCACTGATTCGTTGGTTTCCGGTTTGAGGTTGGGATTACCCTGTGTCACCGGGTTATTGATGCTGTAGAGTTCAGCGAATGACGGTGGCCTGAAAGCACGGCCGTAGAGCACCTTGCTGGTCAGGTTGTAAGCGGTTTCCCATACCAGCGCAATGCGCGGATTGGTGGTGCCGCCGAAATCAGAATACTGGTCACGGCGCACGCCGGCAGTCAGATACCAGTCCTGGATGAAAGCCCATTCGTCTTGCGCGTAAACATAGTTTACGCGGCGGCTATGCGGACGTATGAAAGGCGCAGTGTCAGTAACGTCCATCACTGATCCGAGCGAATTCAATACCCCAGGAAAAGGAGTAGAGAAGTTCTTGGTTTCCTGGATACGGTACAGGTCATCATTCTGCGTACCTGTGCCAAAGCGCAGCTTATGTTTTTGCAATCCGGAATAAATAGCCGACAGGTTGAAACGCAAGTGGCGCTCCCACTTGTACGGATTGCCGATCACACCGTTGGGAAATGCGCCATAACCAAAATTAGACCCCGGCGGGAAAAGCGTCAGATCTGATTGCTCGGTAATATACAGATAGCTGGTTTGTGCAGTCACATCCAGGTCCGGCACAAAATTCGCGTCCTGATAGGTTAGGTCGGTGGAGACACGTTCTCCATAATTTTTCCCCGCAGGGTCTAACGCAGAAGCGACGCCGGCGCCGGTACTCGCGTCGGAGCGCTGTTGAAAGCCGACGCGCAGCCGCCATTTGTCACGAGCCAAATCGAAGCGGCCATCGATAGCGTTGCGGCCTAGATTGACCGGTCCCGGCGCGAGGGATGCAGTGGTGCCAAGCAGAGAGTCATAGTAGGACTGTGCGTCTGCTGCGATAATGCGACGCTGGCCGTCGGTATGGCCCGCCCGCAAATAAGCAGAAACATCGTAATCGCCCAATGCGCCACCATATTGTACCCAGGCATCTTTACTGTTGAACGAGCCGACGCGCAAACCCAGTTGGCTACCATCGAGATCGGCGGAAGTCTTGGTAATGATGTTGATAACGCCGGAAAATGCGTCCGCACCATACAGCGCGGAACCGGGGCCGCGTATCACCTCGATGCGCGCGATGTTCTCCACCGGCATGCCAGCCCAGATTTGGGAACGATCACCGAAATACGCACCTGTGATCGGAATACCATTCACCAGCATCAACACCTGGGGATTGTACTGAGTGTAAATGCCGCGTATGGTGTAAATCGGGTTGTAGCCTAAAGGTGAGCGCGCCACATGCATACCCGGCACCGTTTCCAGCACCTCGTCCAGATCCGCCGCGCCTATGGCGGCAATTTCTTCTGCTGTGATCACGGTAGCGACAGACGGAGCGCGCGCAATAGGTTGGGGGCTGCCAGTGGCGATGGTGACAAAGGACTTGTCACCGTAGGCCAGCGTCAACTCTTCTTCCTCGGACTGCGGCGCAGCATGGGCACCGGCGGCCCATGCCGCTAACAACACAGCCAACAGTCGTTCGACCGATGTTTTCATGGTGATCCCCTCTTTACACTTCTGTTTAAACCGTATTCACTTATCATATGTCACCCCAGTGTCAGGGGTTGTGCCGGCCTGAGCAACTGATTTTGCAGCGCGCCAACGTCGGCGTGGAACACCCTCATACGATACTATCCGGCATGGCAACGGAAACAACTGGCCTTCCGGTTTTTCCGCAGCGTCCAGATAGCAAGGCGGCATGCCGGCAAGAAAAGCCATAATACTGGCAAAATAATACTCATAGGGCGACATACCAAAATCGGCACACAGCGCAGCTGCCAGCGCTGCATAATTCATATGCATGCGCCAACGACCGGCGAGTAAAATCTTTTCCACCTCGAACGCAAGCTTAAGATGCGGCCCGCCATCGAATCCCAGTTCGTTCACCAACGTCATCATTGGCGCAACTCGCTCGTCAGCCGAGACGATCGGCCGGCCGTAACCGGCTATGCCCCGCTTCTGCTTGAGCTCTGTGTGCACCAACTCCTTCAGATTTGCACCCGCATCCACTTGCATCTTGGCGCGGGTAAGAAACTCACTGGCACGCATATCTACGCCGCGACCATAGATCTGTGCTTCGGAAACCGCCAGCGCGGCGGAGATGCCGAGCGTGCCGGTACTACGAGCTGTCCCTGCCAGCGCCGCCACACGGTTGTTCCACAGGCGCGCATCGGGGTAACTGGTATAGCGCCAGAGGGCTTGTACTACATTCACCTGTTGCGGAGTAAAGCGACGGCCGGTGATGCCAAACAGGTAGAGCTCCAACCAATCCATGTCCTTGAGCGATGCGTGCAGATCGTGGCCGCGGAACACCGCGCGCTCACCGGGAAAAAATGCACCGGCACTGGTGACGAGCCGACCGACATGCTGTTCTAGCAGTCCAGGTCCTTTCATGCCACTCCCTCTGTACGAGCCAATATACCTTGTGAAGGACCGGGGTCGTTTTCCAGATCAACGCGAAAGAACGGAAAATTCTTGTAGCCATAATCCTTCTGTTCCAGCGCATGCACAGCAGCACCCGGCAAACGCAGCAACAGGTGCAACATTTCTCCCTGCGCAGGGCTGAATCCAAGATCGTGCAGCACAGCAGCCGCCACTCCATGTATCGCCAGCGGCAGTCCTGCGGCGGATTCCAGCGACAACCGGTTGGCTTGCAGCCACGCCAAAGATTGCCCGCAGCCGAGTCCGGCCCCGTAACTGCGTTCAACAAGATATGCAAGGGTTTGCAGCACTGGCGTAGTGCAGCGCACGCCGTACGGATCGAAGCCGGGCGGATGGCCGGGCGCCGGCCAGACATCCGCCGGATCTGCCACCGGATTTGTCGCCAAGCTTTTTTGCCACGAAGCCAGATCGGTGCCACACGCCAGCCAGTCTTCCATGGCGAGGCGCACTTCGCGCGCGCCTCCCGATGCGCCCGCGCCCACCGCCAGCGCGGCCATCAAACAGGATGCCGAAGTGGAACCGCCTACGCCGCCGCACATCGCGGCATGCACCGCCGCATCGCGCGGTCCCGGATTCGCCAGTGCAATCGCCAAACCTTCCAGCAGTCTGGCCTGCTCTCGTGATGGCGCTTCGCCGCAAAACAGCAGGAACAGGTACTCGATCCAGCTTGCATGAACCAGCAAGTCACCGTAGACATCATAGCCGTGGCAATGACAGGACAGTGCTGCGAATGCATTGTCGGGCTCGGCTTCTTCCTGCCAGATGCGGGTGCGTATGCTTTCCGTGCGATTGTCGCTCATTCGGTAATCTCCGGTGAATGCGGCTAGAGCAAGCTCATGCCCCCGTCCACGACTATTTCGTCGCCGACGATGTAAGAAGAATCATCCGAGGCAAGAAAGAGTGCCGCTTTGGCGACTTCTTCAGGCGCACCGAAACGTTTTATCGGCGACTTATGTGTGATCTCTGCCTTGATTGCTTGTTGAACTTCATCCGGCAAACCGAATCGTCCAAATATGGGGGTGGCAATAGGCCCCGGGCTGATGGCGTTGATGCGTATCCCTCGTCCAATCAATTCCAGACCCAAGGTCTGCACCAACGAACGAAGTGCCGCTTTGCAAGCGCCATAAACGCTCATATTTGGCGATCCCATCTGGTTGGTTATCGAGGTGGTGACGATGATGGAAGCGTTTTTTGTCAGGAGGGGCAGCGCTTTCTGGATGGTGAAAAAAGCGCCCTTGAAGTCGATCGTCACCATGTCGTCAAACTGTTCTTCGCTTACGAATTCGAATGGTGCCGCTTGGGCGATGCCTGCATTGACGAAAAGAATATCCAGTTGTCCGAATTGTTTCTGTGTTTGCTGCATCAACGACTCGATGTCGGCAAGTTTGCCTGCATCGCTTTGGATAGCGAGGACGTCATCACCCAAAACACTTCTGGCCTGAGCCAGACTCGTCTTGTCTCTTCCGGTAATGATGAGACGTGCCCCATGTTCACGAAAAAGTTTGGCGGTGGCCAAGCCGATCCCGCTGTTGCCACCGGTGATCAGCGCTGTCTTGCCTGTAAGTTTTTGCATGGTTTTAATTGTCTCCTGTATGTTGTGTGCGTTGCTCATACCATCGTCCGCAAAACTTTCAGTCTAAACCTCATCGGTTGAGTTTCTTTCTTGTCAACGCGCACGTCCTGCCAGATACGGGTGCGGATGGTTTCCATGTTTATCTCACCGGCCCATAGTTCTGAGCCGCAGCTCCATGGGAGGGGATTCTTCCCTGTCAACGCGCACGTCCAGCACAGTCGGACCCGGATGGCTCAGAATCGCGTCCAGGTCCAAATTTTCGAAGTCCTGCGCGGTATGAATCACATGACCCGGGATACCCATGGATTCGGCCAGCATCCGGAAATCCACCGCCGGCAGCTCGAAGCCGATCTGCTCCGCGCCGGCCAGGCGCTGGCCATGCTTCACCATGCCCAGTGCCGCGTCATTGAGTATCACGAATAACACGGTGAGTTTCTCGGTGAACGCCACAGTCATTTCCTGGCCATTCATCAACAGGCTGCCGTCGCCGGTGATGCAGACTACCGGCACCGCACGGTTGGCGAGTGCGGTGCCGACCGCACCGCCGATGGCCCAGCCCATCGGCGCGAAATTCATCGTGACGCGCATCCAGCCTCCCGCGCTGGGCTGGTGATCGTGCATACCCAGATGGTGGATCGCCCAGATCGTGCTGTTGCCGGTGTCGGTCAGGAAGCGTGTATCGGGCGGACTGCGCCAGCCGAGTTCGCGCATCAGGTACTGCGGTTTGATGGGTGCATCGACGGACGCGGGCTTGAACGGATCATCAACTGAAACCTTTTTGAATTTTCGCTTTTCACCAACGGAAATTTTTTTCGTACCTTCTCTGCGCAGTGTACGCAACAGCCGCTCGAACACCGGGCGGATACCACCGCGTACATGCAGACGCGCCATCGGCGAGCGCGCCAGATGGGCTTCCAAAGGATCAATATGCACCAGCCGGTTGTTCAGCACCGCTTCGCTCCAGCCGTTGCTGGTCCACTCACTCAGATTGGATCCGACTACCAGAATCAGGTCCACAGCCTTATCCTCCATCGCTGCGACGGCGGAACGGTGGCCGGCAAAACCGAACACGCCACGGTACAAAGGGTGGCGCGGACTGATAAATCCCTTGGCATCCGGTGTGACCACAAAAACCCCGCCCATCCTTTCCACCAGCTCGATGATGAGGTCAATGGCTTCTCCGCAGCCGCTGCCGATGAGCACCACCAACTTCTTTGCCTGAGCCAATAACGCCTGCAGTTCGCGAACTGCCGCATCATCAACAGCAGACAACGGTTTGAGCAGTTGCGCCAGATTGTATGAAGGCCCACTTTTCATTTTCGAGCGCAGTACATCCATCGGAATGCTGAGATGAACCGGGCCCGGTGTCGGCTGGTAGGCGCTCAGCAGCGCATTGGTCAGCTGTCTTTCCAGTTGATCGGGATGGGATATCAGCGCGCTGTAGCGCGTGCAGGTGCGAAACATGGCGACTGTGTCTATGCCGGCTCCGGATGATTCCTGCAACGCGCCCCGGCCCAGCAAATGCAGCGCGGGTTGACCGGTGATGACCAGCATCGGGATCTCGTTTTCATAAGCGCAAGCCACGCCGGTGATGAGATTGGTGGCACCCGGGCCAGAAGTGGCACAGCACACACCTATCTTGCCCGATTCACGAGCGTAACCATCAGCCATAAACGCAGCCCCGGTTTCATGCCGCGCGACTACCGGGCGCGGCCCGCCACGCCGTGAACTGCGCGCGAGCGCGTTATACAGCGGCTCGATGGCACCACCGGGCACACCGAACACAAACTCGACACCGATTTGTTCCAGATAGGCGACCAACAGGTCTGCCGCCTCAATAGGTTGTGGCTGTGGCTGCAGTTGTGAATTTTCTTCGAAGACTTGTACTTGCCTTAAATCTGTCATTGGCTGATTACTGATCCTGTTTCAAAACGCATCGCTCCCCCCATTCATTCCAACCCCGGAGACTTTCCATCTCCACGGCCAGCAAGTAATCTATTCCATGATTACAGTGTAACTGTAGCACAGGGAGGGAGTTGTACAATATTGCGCGTTGAAATTTTTTTGCATCTGCTTTGCCATGTTGCAGCGAATTTATGGCAAACCGAAAGATCAGGCGCTAACGCTGGAAGGCTCGAGCACCGGCCTGATGAGATCGATACGTGCTTACTGTCGCTATCCCTTCCCGATGCAGCAGGGGAAGATCAGGATAGCGTTCCAGTTGAAATGAAGGATAGTGAAGTTCGTAATCGAACAATCGAAATGCGAATGACCTTCGGATTATTCAGCCAGCAACTGTTTGAGTTCCCCGCTCTGGTACATCTCGGTCATGATGTCCGAACCGCCGACGAATTCACCCTTGATATACAACTGGGGGACAGTCGGCCAGTTGGCGTAATCCTTGACACCCTGGCGGATATCCGGGTTTTGCAGCACGTCCACCGTGAATAATTCTTTCACACCGAGCGCGTTGAGAATTTTCACCGCGTTGGCCGAAAACCCGCACTGCGGAGCCTGCGGATTGCCTTTCATGTACAGCACCACCGGATGTGTGGTGACTTGTTCTTTGATACGTTGCTGGATATCTTTGCTTTGATTGTCTGGGCTCATGATGTCATTACCTGAATTAAACAGTCGGGAATTTTAACGGCGTGATGCCCGCAACGTCAAGCAGTTGGTAGCGTAATTCAATTTCGCACAACCTCACTGACGTCCCGGCGTCCCGTATTTTTGGTAAAGTGCGCCAAATATAACAATATTCAAGGAAAGCAATGGAATCCTCAGCCTCACTGGAACTGGCCAAGCATATACTATTGATGTTCGGCACCATCCTCGCCGTAGGCACCTTCTCCGGTTTGATCGCACGGCTGGCAAAGATTCCCGACGTGGTGGTATTCCTGCTGATCGGCATGCTGATTGGCCCCGGCGTGCTGGGCCTGGTGGACATCAAGGCCGATTCCACCATCAACCAGTTGATCATGATCTTCGGCTCCAGCTACATCCTGTTCGACGGCGGCGCGTCGATCCGCCTCAAGGTGCTGAAGGAAGTATGGATCACTATCGTGGTGATTTCCACCGTCGGGGTGCTGATCACTGCCGCGGTCACCGGCATTGCCGCTTATTACTTCCTCGGCTTGGCGCCTGTCGTCGCACTGTTGCTCGGCACCGTGATCGCCTCCACCGATCCGGCCACGCTGGTTCCCGTGTTCAAACAAGTGCGTATCAAGGATCGCGTTGCGCAGACCGTGATGAGCGAATCCGCATTCAACGACGCGATGGGTGCCATCCTCACTTTTACCGTGCTGGGCGTGGCAATGGGTGCGGGGGAATTTTCGATAGGCGATGCCGTCGCTAATTTGCTCAAACAATCCCTGCTGGGCATTGTCATCGGCGGGGCGCTGGGTTATCTGGCCGCCTTCCTGATCTCTCATGAAAAATTCAACTTCCTCGCCGAATTCGCCCCGGTGGTCACCTTGATGGCGGTGATCGGCGCATACATGGGCGCGGACGGCATGCACGCCAGCGGCTTTATGGCGGTGTTCGTATTCGGCATCATGCTGGGTAACCAGGAATCGTTGGGCTTCAAGCTCACCCAACAGGAGGGCAACGAACTGGAAGAGTTTGTGATAACCACAGCCCTTATCATGCGCATGTTCATCTTCATCCTGCTCGGCACGCAGGTGGATTTCGGCCTGATGAACCATTACCTGCTCAGCGGCGTGGCAGTGGTAACCGTGTTCATGCTGGTGGCACGCCCCATCACCGTGTTCCTGTGCGCACTGCCGGATCGGCGCGCCAAGTGGAGCTTCAGGGAAATGCTGTTCATGTGCTGGACGCGCGAGACCGGCGTGATCCCCGGCGCGCTGGCCGGCATGCTGGTGGGCATGAAAGCGCCCGGTGCGCAAATCATCGCCTCGGTGACTTTCATCGCGATCCTGATGACCATCCTGATCCAGGCGACCACCACCAAGTGGCTGGCGAAGAAACTGGGGTTGCTGGTGGAATGATGCGCTTGCCGGTGCATCACCTGGAAGATATTTTCAATACTGCGCTGGCCGCGGTCGATCCTTACAATGCAGTGCTCAAGGCGGCGGGCATCGAACACAACCGGTTGCATATTGCCGGTGCGCAATACGACCTCACAGCATTCGAGCGCATCATCGTGGTCGGCGCGGGCAAGGCCACGGCGCGCATGGCATTGGCGCTCGAATCCCTGCTCGGCAAAATGATCTCCGCCGGATTGATCGTCGTCAAGGAAGGACACACCGCGCCTTTGACCATCATCGAGCAGGTGGAGGCCGCGCACCCGATCCCGAATGAAGCGGGAGTCATGGCCACGCAACGCATCCTGGACATGGTGCGCGCCGCCGGTGAAAACACGCTGGTGATCTGCCTGCTCTCGGGCGGCGCATCGGCATTGCTGGTCGCACCCGCCGAGGGAGTGACGCTGCAGGACAAGCAGGAAGCGACCCGATTGCTATTGAATGCAGGCGCATCGATAAATGAACTGAATGCGGTGCGCAAGCATCTTTCCGCGGTGAAGGGCGGACGGCTGGCGCAGGCGGTTTACCCTGCGCAACTGGTGACGCTGATCCTGTCCGACGTGATCGGCGATCCGCTGGACGTGATCGCCTCGGGCCCGACATCCCCGGACAATTCGACCTGCGCCGAGGCGTGGGCGGTGATCGCGAAATACGGCTTGCAGCAAAAACTGCCGATGCGCGTTGCCGATTATCTGCGACGCGGCATCGCCGGAGAAGTGCCGGAAACCGTGAAAGCTCATGATCCCTGCCTGGGCAGGACGCACAACGCGATCGTCGCGGGCATCCGCCAGGCGCTGGCCGCAGCGCAGGAAAAAGCCGGGCAGCTCGGCTATGAGTCCAGAATAATTTCCGAGACGCTTCAGGGCGAGGCGCGCGATGCGGCGCGTTTCCTGGCACAGACCGCGCGCAGCGAACTGGCCGCGATGCAACCGAACGAGCGGCGCTGCCTGCTGTGCGGCGGCGAGACCACGGTCACGGTGCGCGGCACTGGCAAGGGCGGCAGGAATCAGGAACTCGCGTTGGCCTTTGCCCTGGAAATCGAGAGCGTGCCGGGTGTGTCGCTGCTGTCCGCGGGCACCGATGGTACAGACGGCCCGACCGATGCCGCCGGCGCGATGGCCGATGGCAACACGGCATCGCATGCAAGGACGCTGGGCATCGAACCGCAGGGTTATCTCGACAACAACGATTCCTATGCTTTCTTCCGGCAGTTCGACGCCGCGTCGGGCGCACACAGCCATTTCAAGACCGGACCGACCGGCACCAATGTAATGGATATGCAGATCGTGCTGCTGGACAGACAGGATCACACACCGGCATTTCACGTGATGTGATCGTGGAGCATATTCGCACATTGGGTTTCCCCGCGCATGGCAGCCAGCCCGGCATAAGAAACCGAGAACATAAAAAGGGGTGGGCGACAACAAAACTTTTTCAGCAAGCCCGGATATTGAAAAATTTCCGTTTCACTTTTTACTGTAAAACCATTTCAGCAAAAACGGCGGTGACACGGTGGTCAGGGCGACGACAATCAGCAGAGCTGCATACAGCTCGCCATTCAATATGTCTTGACTGAAACCCAGTTGCGCGAAGATCAGTCCCACTTCCCCGCGCGGGATCATGGAAAGGCCGATGGCGATTTGATTGCGGCGCGGTTTGCGGATGAAGAATCCCGCCGCGAAGCCGCCCATGATCTCCGGCGCGCCGACAGCATGCGCCAGCCAGGAGAACAGCAGGATCAGCGAGAGCGCCATGGTCAGCAACAAACCCGGCGTGGCCGCGTGCTGGTCGAGGCGGTCGATCACTACCGCAGCAAGCTCGGCGACGACAGGTGCGAGCACCATGAACAGCACGATGTACAGGCTTGCTGCCGGAGCGCGCCAGACGGCTGAGGTTGGTATCCATACCCACTAGCAGGGATGATGCCGATCTCGGCCAGCAGCTTCATCGTGGTATCTGGTGTCACCCAGCCCAGCAGCGAAGGGCCGATGAGCAGGCCTGCCAAGAGTTCGCCAATCACCGAGGGGATGCCGAAGCGCGCCACGGTCTCCGACAACAATCTCGCTGCGATCAGGATGATTGCGAGAAAAATAAAGAATTGGTGCAGTTCCATTTGCGGGCTTTCCGTTTTGTACGGTAGCGGCTTATTCCGTATCCGGGCATAAGGATGTTGCACGGAACTGCTGGGATAGAGCATCACCAGCAATGCAGCGAGAGTGATGCTTGCCAGCACCAACATACAGGTTGACGCGTATCACCTCTCCGCTCGCTTCACCGATTGACGCTTAGAACGCCTGATCCCAGCGTATCGATAAACGAATGGCGGCGTTGATCATTCCCACCATGCTGTAGGTCTGGACGAAGTTACCCCACTGCTCGCCGGTTTTGGGATCGATATGTTCCGCCAACAAGCCATGGCGATTGCGGTGCGTCAGCAATTTCTCAAAAAGCGCACGTGCCTCTTCGCGCCGACCCAGCGCGGCCAGCGCATTGACATACCAGAATGTGCAGACGAGAAAGGCATTTTCCGGCTCGCCGAAATCGTCCTTGCCGACATAGCGGAAGATGAAATCGCCGCGACGCAGGTCTTTTTCGACAGCGCTGACCGTGCCGGCAAAGCGCGGGTCTGCGGCATCAAGAAAACCCACCTCGGCCAACAGCAGCAGGCTGGCATCCATCGCCTCACCCTCGAAGGTGGAAGCAAAGGCTCCGCGCCGCTCGCACCATGCGCGCCGGCTGATCGAGTCATGGATGATCTGTGACTGATCGTTCCAATAAGCCGCGCGTTCGGTTAATCCGAGCCGATCTGCTATGAGTGCCAGGCGATTACAGGCCGCCCAGCACATCACGGCGGAGAAGGTATGCACGCGCGCACTGCCGCGCAGTTCCCAGAGTCCGGCATCCGGCTGGTCGTAGCAGCGTATGGCTTGCTCTCCCAGCAATTCGAGACGGTGAAACAGCGCTTCGTCCCCGCGCCGGGTCAGGCGCTGATCGAAGAAAATGTGGGTAGCTGCGAGGATGGCCGAACCATAGACATCATGCTGGACCTGGCGATAGGCAAGATTGCCGATGCGGACCGGCCCCATGCCGCGATACCCGGCCAGCGACGGAACCTCACGCTCATCCAGTTCCGCCCGCCCATCGATGCCGTATACAGGCTGCAACGGCTCGCCGCAGGAATTGGCGGCGATATTGATGATGTACCCGAGGTAACGCTCCATGGTGCGGGTCGTCCCCAGGCGGTTCAGGGCATTGACCACAAAATAGCCATCGCGCAACCAACAATAACGATAATCCCAGTTGCGTCCGCTGCCTGCCGCTTCAGGTATGGAGGTGGTCATGGCAGCGACGATGGCACCTGTATCGTCATACGCATTCAGCTTGAGCGTGATCGCGGCACGGATCACGGCCTCCTGCCATTCGTAGGGTATGCCGAGAGAGCGAACCCACTCGCGCCAGTATTGAATAGTCTCCTCGAGGAAACGGCGGCCTACTTCGCCGGCAGCTTCATGCACAGTTTCGTCGGCCCCGAGCAGCAGGGTTACGGTATCCTCAAGGAAGAAAGGAGTCTCCTGCAACACCGCGGTGAGGGAGGCATCGGTGGTCAGCCTGAGTGTGAATGCAGGCGCTGCATAACGGATGTGATTACTGCCCCAGGTGACTTCGGGTCGACCGGCACCGTTATTGCAGGCGGGACGCAGACGCAGGGTAATGCGCGGGCTGCCGGAAAGCCGCTTGATCCGGCGGACTAACATCATGGGCCGGAACATGCGGCCATATTGACCGAAGCGCGGCGCGAAATCCGTGATTTCAATCGCTCCACCAAGACGGTCGTACATACGCGTGATCAGGACCGCTGTATTCTCCAGATAGTGCTGCTCGCTCCGTTCGCAATCCGCGAGTTCGGCCGCAAAAAATCCATAGTCGTCGGTATCCTTCAGCAGTGAACAGAACACCGGGTCACCATCGAAACGCGGAAAACAACCCCAGGTGATATTTGCCCGTTCATCGATCAGGGCCCCAATAGTGCAATTGCCGATCAAGGCAATATCTAGATTGCGCATTCTCTTTCCTTCAATGCAACGCCCAGCCAGCGCCTTACTGCTGTCACGTCGGGCAGGCGGTAGCGGGCGCAGCTTGGACCCTTGCCGACCTTGATGGAAATCCCGTCCAGCTTGTTCACCTCGGCGAAGCCGTGTTCATCGTTGAAATCGTCGCCGATGAACACCGGGCGCCGTCCTATAAAGGGCCATTCCGACAGGTACTCGGCCACTGCAGTGCCCTTGTCGATGCCAGCGGGTTTGACTTCAGCCACGCGCTTGCCGCCCTGCACTTCAAGGCCTGCGTTAGCGTCTTCCGCCAACTTGTCCATCAATCGATGCACGTAGGATGCAAGATGCGGCGCCAGCCGATAGTGCAGCGCCAGCGTCAGCCCCTTGTCTTCAAGCAGCAAGCCGGGATGTTGTGCCAGCACTGGTGCCAGCGCCTCTTTGATCGCGTATTTTGCAGCCGGTGGCGCGGCATGTATCCACAGCCGTCCGGCGGCATCGCGCCGCTCCAGCCCGTGCTGCCCGGCCAGCGGCATATGCAGCATGCCGAGACGCTTATCCAGATCAGATATCGCGCGGCCGCTGATCAGCGCCATCGCCCCGCCGCTATCCCGGTACAGGCGCGCGATAAGCTCGAGCAGCGCAGTATCGATACTGACGGCATCCGGTGTCTCTGCGATGTCGATCAGCGTGCCATCGACATCGAGAAAATAGGCCCAGTCGACGCTGGGGGCTGAGGGGAATCTGGCACGCATCTTCATATCTCCCCGCGATCCTTCTTGTCGGCCAGGCGGCTGCGACGGCGCATCGCTGCAGCATCCAGCAGCATGCGCCCGGCCCAGCGAAAGACGTTGAATTCTGCCACCAGCCCGCGCATCAGGCGCATGCGGTCGCGCTGCTCGTCCGCAGGCATGGTCAGCGCCATGTGCAGCGCGGCAGCGCATTGGTCGGCATCGTAGGGATTGACGATCAATGCCTCCGGCAACTCGCGTGCGGCCCCGGTGAATTGGGAGAGGATGAGGACACCGCGATCATCGTCGCGTGCCGCGACGAATTCCTTGGCGACCAGATTCATGCCGTCGTGCAGGCTGCTGACGAAGCAGAGATCGGCTGCGCGGAAATATTCATATACCTCGCGCGACTCATGGTGTTCGACCTTGAGCACGATGGGCGGCGGCCCGCCGCGCTCGAAGCGACCATTGATGCGCGCGGCCATGCCCCGCACCTGCGTCTCGTGATGCTGGTATTCCTCGATGCCCGAACGCGTCGGTGCAGCGATCTGGACGAAAGTGAATCGACCGATCCACTCGGGATTCAACTCCAGCAGGCGCTCGATGGCACGGAAGCGTTCCATGATGCCCTTGGTGTAATCGAGGCGGTCGACACCGATACCGAGCTTGTGCTCCGGCGGGAGATCGTTCATTTGCCGTATATCGCTGCGGCAGTCCGGTACTGGCTTTTTCACCATCGCCGCTTCCGGCGGCCATGCGATGGAAATCGGATAGCGGCGCACGGCGGTGAGCTTGCCGCCGAAGGAGACGGTGAACGACTCGCGGTCAACACGCGCTTCCAGAAAACGATCCACCGTATCGACGAAATTGTTGCAATGGAACTGAGTATGAAAACCGAGGATGCTGCTGCCCAGCATCCCTTCAAGCACTTCGTTCCGCCACGGGCAGATGGCGAATGACTCGGGATTGGGCCACGGTATATGCCAGAAGGCGATGATCGTGGCATCCGGCAGTTCCTCGCGTATCATCTTCGGCAACAGGGCGAAATGGTAGTCCTGCACGAGGACGATGGGAGCCTTGGTCTTGGACTCGCTCACCACTGCTTTGGCGAACTTGCGGTTCACCGCCACATACTGGGACCAGTCGCTTGAGCGGAAGGTGGGGCGCACATGGGCGATGTGACAGAGCGGCCACAACCCCTCGTTGGCGAAACCATAGTAGTAGCCTGCTTCCTCCTCGGCGGTCAGCCAGACGCGGCGGATCTGGTAAACGGGTTTTCCCGGCGGCACCGCGATGCGGTCATGCTTGTCGACCACATCGCGGTCGGCCGAGCCGCTGCCGTGTGCGATCCAGGTGCCCGAGCAGGCGCGCATGATCGGTTCCAGTGCGGTGACCAAACCGCTGGCCGGCTGCTGCACCTCGATCCGGTCGCCATGGCGCTGGTGAACGTAGGGTTCGCGGTTGGATACGACGATCACGTCCTCGCCGCGCAATTCGCCGTGGAGAATGGCGCGCAAAGACTCCGGTGTCCAGGTGATCTGATCTTCATCCCGTGCACGAGTTTCCGCCTCCAGTTCGCTGATCAGCCGCTGTAAATCGCGCGCGATGGGCTTGAACCCGGGCAAGTTGGGTTGTGCGCCTGACCCCGGCTGCCGCAGCAGTCCTTCGCCGCGCAGCAGGGAACGCATACCGGCCATCCAGCCGCGCCATGAGAGCTGGGCAATGACCACCGTGATCAGCGAGACCACGACCGCCAGCCCCATGAAGAGGTAGAAGACGTAGCGCTTGGTTTCTTCGCTGCGGCGGGTGACGAAACTCATGTCGTGCACCAGCACCAGGCGTCCGGCCGGCGCCGCCTCGCTGGCCATCGGCTGCACAGTCACGTGCAAGGGACCTTGGGCGCTCGGCAACAGATGATCGCCGGGTCCTTCCCAGCGGTCGAGCCCGGCGCAGCGGATCTCCGCCGGAAGCAAGCGGCTGGCCAATACCTTCCCCGTTGGCGAAGCACAGTAGCCGACGGCATAGAGCCGCTCGTTCTGGGTGATACGGTTGAAGAACTCCACGATCTTGACCTTTTTGTCGGCCGCCAACTGTTCCTGCAGCGGTTCCTGGATGGTATTGGCGATCAGCGACGACCGGCTGTCGAGATCGTGCACAAACCAGCGCAGCGTCAATTGATCAACCAGCGGCGCGACGGCATAGGCAATGCCTGCCAGAACCAGTATTAGCGGTAATACGAAGCGCAGCGAAAGTCTCATTGCTTTACGAAGATATCTTCCCGAGTGAGTAAGGTCTGAATTATCCTGGACAGATAAGCGTGTCCATTATGCAGCCTGCTTCAGGTTGCTGTAAATCTGTCTCTCGAATGTGGCCGGGCTGGCATTGCCGAGTTCGGCATGGCAAATTTTCCCGCGGTTATCGGCACATTCTTTTGTTACTCGATGAGAAACAACAGTGCGACGAATTCATCGCCGCGTAGAGGAACGCGTCGTGTTTCCACCGAATGTTTTGAATTGCGGCGGAACGCCCCTCAAGCGGTGCTTTCCCTTCCCCTAATTCAGGGCCGCCCATTGCCCGTGCAAAGTGCAATAATAATCAGCCTGTGCGATAGATCCATCCCCGCCGCACCAGCCACTTCTCCAGTTCCACTGCCAGCAGCACGATGCCGGAAATCACCAGGCATACCGCCAGTTCGCCGCCATCGAGCGCTTCCGTTTTGAATATCGGGTGGAGCGCCGGCACGTAGATGGTCGCCATTTGCAGCAGGAAAGTAACGAAGACGGCCAGCGCCATGGGCCGGTTGGAAAACAATCCGATGGAGAACAGCGATTCCTTTTCCGAGCGTATCGCCATCACATGGACGAGCTGGGTCAAGGTCAGCACCGTGAACACCATGGTCTGCCAGTGCGCATGGCCGGTGTGATAGGCCCACGCCTGGATGAGCAGCGTGAGTCCCGCCATCAGCAGGCCCACCCATAGCATGTGCTGCCACATGCCATGCGCGAAGATGCTTTCCTGCAGCGGGCGCGGCGGGCGGCGCATGATGCCGCGCTCGGCGGGTTCGGCGGTGAGTGCGAGCGCGGGCAGGCCGTCGGTGACCAGGTTGATCCACAGGATGTGTATCGGCAGCAGCGGGATAGGCAGGCCCAGGAACGGCGCGAGGAAGATGGTCCAGATCTCGGCGGAATTGGTGGTCACCCCGTAGCGGATGAATTTGCGGATGTTGTCGTAGAGGCGGCGGCCCTGGCGCACTGCATGCACGATGGTGGCGAAATTGTCGTCGAGCAGCACCATGTGCGCCGCCTCTCGCGCCACGTCGGTTCCCCCCTTGCCCATCGCCACGCCGATGTTGGCAGCTCTCAGGGCCGGTGCGTCGTTGACCCCGTCGCCGGTCATCGCCACCACCTTACCCTTGTCCTGGAGCGCCTGCACGATCCTGATCTTTTGCGCCGGGTCGACGCGCGCATAAACCCGCACCTGCTCAACCACGGCCGCAAACGCCGTCTGATCGAGCTGGGCCAACTCGGCCCCGGTCATCAAGCGCCCGTCGCCTCCGGCCCCGTCTTCATCAACAAGGATGCCGAGCTCGCGTGCGATTGCACGCGCGGTGGCGGGATGGTCGCCGGTGATCATCACCGGCGTGATACCGGCGGATCTGCACTGCGCTACCGCTTCTTTCACCTCGCTGCGCGGCGGGTCGATCAGCCCGGCGAAGCCGAGAAACACCAGCTCCGCTTCCACCGCGCCGGGATGCGCGCTGTCGGGCAGCACCGGCCAGCGCCGATAGGCGAAGGCGAGCACGCGCAGGCCGTCTGCACCCATGGCCTCGGCCTGGCGCAATAGCGCGGCGCGGTCGATGCCGGACTCGCCGCTGCCGCCCAGTTTGCTCACACATAATGGCAGGACAGTTTCCGGCGAGCCCTTGGTGTAGGCGATCACCTCGGCGCCCGCGCGATGCAAGGTAGTCATGCGCTTGCGTTCGGGTTCAAATGGCAGCTCCAGCAGGCGCGGCGCTTCATGTTCAAGCGCGGCTTTGTCGTAACCCGCCAACTGTGCAGCGTGCAGCAGCGCCGCCTCGGTCGGTTCGCCTTGCGCCTTGCCCTGGTGGTCGAGATGCGCGTCATTGTTCAGCGCCAGCGCTTGCAGCAGCATGGGCCAGGGCTCGCCGCTGACGGGCCAGGTCTTGTGCAATGCATGGTCGGCGTAGATCGCCGTCACTTTCATCTTGTTCTGCGTGAGCGTGCCGGTCTTGTCCGAGCAGATATAGCTCACCGAGCCCAGCGTTTCCACGGCAGGCAGGCGGCGGATCAGTGCGTGCTGCCTGACCATCTTGCGTGCCCCCAGCGCCAAAGATATCGTCACCACGGCGGGCAGTGCTTCGGGTATGGCCGCCACGGCCAGGCTGATCGCAGTCATGAACATCAGCAGCAGCGGTTCGCCGCGCAGCACGCCGATCACGAATACCAGCGCGCAGATCGCCAGCACCGCCAGCGCCAGCCGCCGACCGAAGCCCGCCAGACGTAGTTGCAACGGGGTCCTGGTATCCACGTCATCGCCCAGCAGCGCGGCGATCTTGCCCAGCTCGCTATTCATGCCGGTCGCCACCACCAACCCGCGTCCGCGCCCGTACACGATCGTGGTGCCTTTGTATGCCATATCAAGGCGGTCACCCAGCGGCGCGTCGATTGCTTCTATGGCAGCTATATTTTTTTCGACAGCGACGGATTCGCCGGTGAGCGCAGACTCATCGATCTTGAGCCGCGCCGTTTCGATGATGCGCAGATCGGCGGGTACCACATTGCCGGCTTCCAGCAGCACCACATCGCCCGGCACCAGTTCCGCTGCAGTGACGGTTTCAATACGCCCGTCGCGCAGCACGTGCGCGCTGACCGCAGCCATCCGTTTGAGCGCGGCCATCGCGCGCTCCGCGCGATATTCCTGGACGAATCCGATCGCCGCATTCAGGATCACGATCACGATGATCACAACGGTGTCTTCCACATCGCCGACGAAACCGGAAATGACCGCCGCGACGATCAGCACGATGATCATGAAATCGCTGAACTGGTCGAACAGCATGCGCCACGGGGAACGCGCGCGCGTTTCCTTTAATTCGTTTGCGCCGAACTGCGCCAGCCGTTTGGCCGCATCGGCCGAACTCAGGCCGGATTCCGGACTGGTTTCCAGACGTTGCACGACTTCGTCGGTGGTCAGCGTGTGCCAGTTGATGTTGTCAATGTGCATGTTCGAAAAGCATCCATGAGTTGAGCACATACAGCATGAACAATCCCAGGCTCACCCAGGTCAGTCCAAGCACCACACGTTTTTGCGGCCGGAAGGTCAAACCCGCGGCCACCAAGGCGCTCATCATCACTGCGGTGAATGCGGTCAGCGCGTGG
>DHIV01000105.1 GCA_002403995.1 Gallionella sp. UBA4737
GGCAGCATTTCCGCCAACTCCGACACCGTGATCGGCGAGAAGATCGCCGCTGCGATGGAAAAGGTCGGCAAAGAAGGCGTGATCACGATTGAAGACGGCACCGGCCTGGAAGATGAACTGGACATCGTGGAAGGCATGCAATTCGATCGCGGCTACCTGTCGCCTTACTTCATCAACAACCAGGATCGTCAGCTGGCATTGATGGAAAACCCTTACATCCTGCTGCACGACAAGAAGATTTCCAACATCCGCGACCTGCTCCCGGTACTGGAACAAGTCGCAAAGGCCGGCCGCCCGTTGCTGATCATCGCAGAAGACGTGGATGGCGAAGCGCTGGCCACTTTGGTAGTGAACAACATTCGCGGCATCCTGAAGACCGTTGCCGTCAAGGCGCCCGGCTTTGGCGACCGTCGCAAAGCCATGCTGGAAGACATCGCAATCCTTACCGGCGGCACCGTGATCGCTGAAGAAGTCGGCCTGTCTCTGGAGAAAGCCACGCTGGCCGAATTGGGCCAGGCCAAGCGCATCGAAGTGGGCAAGGACAACACCATCATCATCGATGGCGCAGGCAAGGAAGATGCCATCAAGGGCCGTATCGGCCAAATCAACAAGCAAGCCGAAGAATCCACCAGCGACTACGACAAGGAAAAACTGCAAGAACGCAAAGCCAAATTGGCTGGCGGCGTTGCCGTGATCAAGGTCGGTGCAGCGACTGAAGTGGAAATGAAAGAAAAGAAGGCGCGTGTCGAAGACGCATTGCATGCAACTCGTGCAGCCGTTGAAGAAGGCATTGTTCCCGGCGGCGGCGTGGCATTGTTGCGCGCCAAGGTTGCAGTAGCCAAACTCAAGGGCGCCAATCATGACCAGGACGCTGGTATCACCATCGTGTTGCGCGCCATGGAAGCCCCGCTGCGCGCCATCGTGCAGAATGCCGGTGACGAGCCGTCAGTGGTGGTGAACAAAGTGACGGAAGGCAAGAGCAACAACTACGGCTACAACGCGGCGACCAGCGAATACGGCGATATGTTGGTCATGGGTGTGGTTGATCCGACCAAGGTGACGCGCGTTGCATTGCAAAATGCAGCCTCGATCGCCGGCTTGATGCTGACCACTGCATGCATGGTGGCCGAGTTGCCGGAAGACAAGCCTGCTGCCGGTGGCATGGGTGGCGGCGGCATGGGCGGCATGGAAGGCATGATGTAACTGAACCTACTGATGAAACAACTAGCCATCTGACTAAGTTGGCAAGCTACACCAACTAAGTCATTGGTTATGCGCGATTCGATTGCGGCGTTGCGCGGTGCTCACTTCCTCGCCTACCCTTAAGGTATGTCTCGGTCGTTGTGCTCCGTGCGCCTTGCACCCGAACCGCTCGCTACGGTTCAGTAAAAATACAAACCCCGCTTCGGCGGGGTTTGTTATTTGGCGCGGTACCGGTATAATGCGCGGCTTCCAAAGTTGGCTGGATTTGTTCATTTCATTGGGCTTGGTTAACGGAGAAACGCAGTAGCAATGGCCTGGTAGCTCAGTCGGTAGAGCAGAGGATTGAAAATCCTTGTGTCGGTGGTTCGATTCCGCCCCGGGCCACCAGATTTCGCGTGCGATAGCACGCAAAATTAACTAGATAGTTTTAGTTGATAAATTTCGCATGCGGTAGCATGCAAAATCAACCCGGTGTTTCTGGTTGATTGATTTAAGTGGGGTTGCAGAGATGCAGCCCTTTTTCATTTCCGCGTACTCGATTGCGCAAAAGAAAGCAGCCTAATGAGTAACCCTGCAGAAGAGATAAGCATCAGCACCCCATCAGTGAGCTCTGATGGGATCGTGCGTGAAGTCAAACGCCGCCGCACCTTCGCGATCATCTCCCACCCCGACGCGGGTAAGACCACGCTCACCGAAAAACTGCTGCTGTTCGGCGGCGCGATCCAGATGGCGGGTACGGTCAAGGCGCGCAAGAGCGGCCGCCACGCGACCTCGGACTGGCTGGAGATCGAGAAACAGCGCGGCATCTCGGTGGCCAGTTCGGTGATGCAATTCACCTACGACGATTGCGTGATCAATTTGCTCGACACGCCGGGCCACCAGGATTTCTCCGAGGACACTTATCGCGTGCTGACCGCGGTGGATGCGGCGGTGATGGTGGTGGATGCGGCCAAGGGCGTGGAAGCGCAGACCATCAAACTGCTCGAAGTGTGCCGTTTGCGCAACACGCCCATCATCACCTTCATCAACAAGATGGACCGCGAAGTGCGCGACCCGCTGGAAGTACTGGACGAGATCGAGTCGGTGCTGAAGATCAAATGCGCGCCGGTGACCTGGCCGATCGGCATGGGCAAACGCTTTCAGGGCGTGTACCACCTGCTGAACGACGAGGTGCTGCGCTTTGTGCCGGGCGAGGCAAAAGCCGGCCAGGAAGTCGAAACCCTGAAAGGTTCGCAGATCGACCAGCTCGCGGCACAGTGCCCGAGCGAGATGAAGACCATGCGCGACGAGACCGAACTGGTCTTGGGCGCGGGCGCATCGTTCGATCTGCACGAATTCCTCAGCGGACAGCAATCGCCGGTGTTCTTCGGCTCCGGGGTGAACAACTTCGGCGTGCGCGAGATCCTGCGCGCGCTGGTCGACTGGGCGCCCTCCCCGTTGCCGCGCGCCACCGATGTGCGCATCGTGCAACCCACCGAGGCCGCGTTCACCGGTTTCGTGTTCAAGATCCAGGCCAACATGGACCCGAACCACCGCGACCGCATCGCATTCCTGCGCGTGTGTTCCGGACGCTACACCTCGGGCATGAAGGTCAAACATCGCCGCACCGGCAAGGAAATGAAACTGGCCAACGCTGTGACGTTCATGGCGAACGAGCGCACCCGCATGGACGAGGCCTACGCGGGCGACATCATCGGCATCCACAATCACGGCCAGTTGCAGATCGGCGATGTGCTCACCGAAGGCGAGGCACTGACCTTCAAAGGCATCCCCTACTTTGCGCCCGAGCTGTTCAGCCGCGCGCGGCTGCGCGACCCGATGAAGGCCAAGCAGTTGCAGAAGGGCTTGCGCCAGTTGGGTGAAGAAGGCGCCGTGCAGGTGTTCGAGCCGCTGGTGGATTCCAACCCGCTGATCGGTGCGGTGGGGCAGTTGCAGTTCGAAGTGGTCGAGCACCGCCTAAAATCCGAATACGGCGTCGATGCGGTGTTCGAGCGGGCCGGCATACACACCGCACGCTGGGTGACTTGCCCTGACGCCGCGCATCTCAACGAGTTCGTCAAAGCCAACCAGAGCCGTTTGGCCAAAGACGTGGACGGCAACTACGCCTACCTCGCCGACACCGGCGTGAACCTGCGCCTGGCACAGGAACGCTGGCCGAAAGTGCAGTTCCACGCGACGCGCGAGCATGGCCAGCAACTAAGCTGACAGCGAACTCAAACAAATGTGCGCGCTATAAAGGCCATGAAACTTGCTTTGTCCATGAGTTTGTACTCGGAATTTATCTTGTGTTTGAAAGAGGAAATTCTTCACTGACCGGGGGCAAACACAGCGGCACACGAAATCGTCACCAAGCGTTTGGAATGATTGACTGGGCAGTTTTGGCCGGGGTTCGCAGCGTCAGGTCGCGGCCGAACCCATTATTGTGAAATCCCGGCTTGAATTGATTTGATCCGCCATCAAACGCACCACGAAAATTTTTCGAGGTGCGTCGCAAGGCAACTTGCAATTTACATCCCGTGCTTGTAGCGTTGTTTCATTGCCCACACATTTCCCTCTGCAGGGGTCACCTTGCCATCTTTGTCGGTATCCATCTCGTCAAAGTTAGCCTTGATAGCCTTGAATGCATTCTCGGGTGTCTTGGCCAGCTCATCCCGGCTAAGGCCACCGTCCCCGTTGGTATCGGCCGCCTTGAATGCAGCCAGCGGGTCTGGCTTTGCTGGTTTGGGAGCGGGATCTGCTGCGAACGCAAGGTGCGCAGCAAGGGAAAGAACAACGGGAAAAACAAGTATGGCCTTATTCATAAATTTCTCCGAAAAATTAAGCATAAATAAAATATTTGGACCGGAGGATGTTGCCGCCTTCTCCGTCCGTTGCCCATTTAATTAAGATGCAGTTTGTTTGTGGAAATGCATGCAAAGCAAGAAACGTTGATTACAATTGTAATCCCATTGCCTTTACCTTTTTCACCGCTGCCTGGAAGAACGACCCCATGTGCAAGTAGGATTATACGAATAATTTCAAATCAAATGAAGATGAAATTAGTGAGGCAGTGGCAGTCTCCGGAGTAGCGGCCATTTAAAATGTCTGGTTGCGCGCACAGCAGTCACGCGGCAGTTTGCCCACTCACCCCAGGATATACCATCGCAACGGGCGCTCACACTTTCCCGATGCAGGCGCATCCCTGTTCCACACGAGAAAAATTATTGATATAACGCTGGGAATTGTTTGTGCAAATGTTCCAGCTTGGGCATGTCGTTGAAAACGATATAGGGCTGATAGGGATGCAATGCCAGATAGTTCTGATGATGCTCCTCGGCCGGATAAAACTCTTGCAGCGGCACGACTTGCGTGACAATGGGTGCGGAAAATGTGCGCGCGGCGGTGAGTTGCCGTATGTAATCCTGGGCGATTTTGTGTTGCTCATCGCTGGTGTAAAAAATCGCCGAGCGGTATTGGTTTCCGGTATCGGGGCCCTGGCGATTGAGCTGGGTGGGATCATGCGCCACGCTGAAAAATACTTGCAACAGTTGCTGATAGGAAACCTGCTCCGGATTGAAATGGACACGCACCGATTCGGCGTGCCCGGTCGTCCCTTCGCTCACCATCTCGTAATGCGCGGTTGTCGCAGCGCCCCCTGAATACCCGGACACCACGTCTGTCACACCCTTGACGTGCTTGAACACCGCATCCACGCCCCAGAAGCAGCCCCCGGCGAATACCGCCGTTTGCTCGGCCGGTGCTGCACTGGCATTTGAAAGCGCCCCCAGACCGAACATGAGGCTTAGCAAACAGTTATGAATGTGTTTGATGATTAGCATGATGACGCTCCTTTAAAATCAGCCGAAGGTGAAGGCAAACGCCTCCGCACCGGTATCTGTAAATTCAATGCGGAAGGCATGAACTGAATATTTTCCGCTTTGCCGGATGAGTTGGTAAAGCCGCTGCTCGCGGATCACGCCGTTGCCTTGCGCATCGATATCCGCGCCGTGATCTGCGCCGGGGGCGGCACCATCCAGCGTGACCCTGAAACGCACCGGCTTGCCGTTAAGTGTACCCAGCACCAGATGCAGGTCGCGCCCCTGAAAACGGTAACTGATCGCACCGCCGGACGCCAGCACAGCGGCGGATTCTGCGGAAACCTGCCATTTGCCGCTCAACGCCCATTGGTCAAGTTTGAGCACGCGCGGTGCGCTGTAGTGCGAGGCAGCATCCCGCTTGATTGCTTCGGGTGAGACCAGATTCTGCTGGCGCGCATAACCCAGATAGGTTTCCGGCGAGCGTTCCATATCCGCAGCGGCAGCCGTGGCTCCCGACCCCGCCACCTGCACCAGTTCTTCGTTCATCGCCAGCACGCCCTGGTGCGCCTCCTTGAGCAGGGTCTGGATCATCTGCTCGGTTTCCTGATACGCACCTTCGCCGAAGTGTTGGTCGCGGACCCGGCCCTGAGCGTCTATCAGATAATGCGCCGGCCAATACTGGTTATGATACGCGTTCCAGATCACATATTGGTTATCCATCGCCACCGGATAAGTGATGCCCAAATCATGGATCGCCTGCTCGACATTGTGCTGATCCTTTTCGAAAGCGAATTCCGGCGCATGCACGCCGATGATCACCAGACCCTGGTCGCGATATTTTTCATTCCATGCTTTCAGATAAGGCAGGGTGCGCAGACAGTTGATGCACGAGTAAGTCCAGAAATCGACCAGCACCACCTTGCCGCGCAGCATCTCGCT
Organism: Gallionella sp. UBA4737; assembly: GCA_002403995.1. GTDB lineage: Bacteria > Pseudomonadota > Gammaproteobacteria > Burkholderiales > Gallionellaceae > Gallionella. The sequence goes on from DHIV01000105.1 coordinate 5,940, forward strand.
GGTCAGCGGCGGGGAGTTGAACCACTGCGTCGCACCGGCAATCGGCGGCATCGCGGAGGCTGTCGCGGCGACGGTTGCGCCGGATAGCTGAGGTGCGGTTGGCTGGGCCAGTTGCGCAATCAATTTTTGCTCGGTGTTGGCGGTGCTCAAAAAAGTGAACTGCGACAAAAAGCGCGTATCCCAGCCCAGCGCGATGAACACCACGCCGGCCAGCACGGCGACCCCCAGGCCGCGCCGTAACCACTCCTCTGCGCCCAGCCCGCGCTTCATCAGACTGAACACCCGGCCGCCCGCCAGCAGGGCTACCGCCAGCGAAGTCGCCGCACCAGCAGCGAACACCAGCAGCAGCAACGCGCTGTAAAGATTTGCGCCGTTCAATGCCGCGCCGGCCAACACCAGGCCCAGGATAGGCCCCGCACAAGGAGCCCATAAAAATCCGACCGCGACACCCAGCAGCAGCGAGCCTTTGAGGCTGGTCTGCCGGTCGGCGCGCTGTTGCAAGCGACCGCCGAAGGCGACGAATGGGCGCATCAGGCGTTCCGACAAGGCCGGGAAGATCAGCGCCAATCCCATCAGCAACAGCAACAGCATTGCCGCATAACGGCCATATTGATTCAATGCGATCAGCCACGCACCGCCGACTGTCGCGAGACTGGCGAGCAGCGTGAAGGTCGCGGCCATGCCGAGCAATATCGGCAGGCCGGAACGCCGGAACGACTGATCCGAACGGGCAAAGATGAACGGCAATACCGGCAACACGCACGGGCTGAAGATGGTCAGCACACCGCCGAGGTAGGCCAGAAAAAAGATCAGCATGTTGTGTCAAATTCCTTTTGGCTTTGGCACAAAACGCAGCGCCACCGTATTCATGCAATAACGCAAACCGGCTGGCTTAGGGCCGTCGTCAAACACATGCCCCAGATGTGCCTCACACAAAGTACACCGCACTTCGGTGCGCGTCATGCCAAACATGTGGTCGGTAATCTCGCGCACATTCTCGGGTGCGATCGGCTGCCAGAAACTCGGCCACCCGGTACCGGAATCATATTTGGTACTGGCATCGAACAGCGCGTTGTCGCAACATACGCAACGATACAGCCCCGGCTCATGCCTGTCATAACCCGGCTGTGAAAATGCCTGCTCCGTGCCCTGCTCGCGCGTCACTTCGTAAGCCAGCGGCGATAACCGCTTTTTCCATTCGGCATCCTTGCGCACCCTGGATAAGGTTGCGCGACCGAGCGGTTTCCCGTCATCGGAATATTGCATGATGGTCACTTTGTCACTGCCGGATGCCTGGTCGGCAAACGCGCGTGTCGCCAAAGCCATGGTGAGTCCCGATAGCGCAAATAAAAAATGTCTGCGTTGCATGTTTGTTACCTCCTTGGTCTTGTTCGATAGGCAAATCCTGCACTCGGTTCAAAACAAGCATCAAAACCAGTTATCATTCGCCGTGCCTGCCAGTTCATTCGGGCAGGACCGGGAAAAGGTTACATTATGGAATCACGGGGTTCGGATGGCAGATGAAGCTGACAATCTGGAAGCGTTGATGAAGCAATTCCTCGACGGAGACCAGCGCGCCTATGCTGAAATACTTCAGAAAACCTCGCGATTCCTCAGACCATTTTTGGCAAAACGCCTCAGCTTCACCAATGAGGTGGATGATGTGCTGCAGGAAATCCTGATCTCCATCCACAAGGCGCGCCATACCTACGATGGCAACCGCCCATACAAGCCCTGGGTGTACGCGATTGCCAGATTCCGTCTGCAGGATTATTTGCGTGCCCATTATTCCGACCAGCTGCATCACGCCGGCGCTTTGTCCGACATGGAAGAATTTTTGCCTGAGTCTGTAACCGAATCTGCCATCTCATACGAATCCATCAGTGGGGAAGTCGAGAAACTCGCCGAGAAACAGGCGACCATCCTGCGGCTGATGCACCAGGAAGGGTACACCGCCAAAGAAGTCGCCGAGAAGATCGGCATGAATGAATCTGCGGTAAAAGTCGCGGCGCACCGCGCCTACAAGATATTGCGCCAGAGATTGGAAAGATGATGGGAAATATCGAAGAACTGATAAGCAGACTTGCGCAGGATGCGGCGACGGTGAAGCGCGTGCCCCATCCTTTCTTGCTCAGCATCGAATGGATGGCAGGCGCGGCGTTCTATCTGGCTGTGGCATTGATGATTTTCGGCACGCGCCATGATCTGTGGCTGAAGTTTCACGACTTCCGGTTCGCTGCCGAGATTGCGGCGCTGGCCGGCATCTTCATCTCCACTTCGTTGAGCGCCGCGCTGCTGTCGTTTCCCGACATGCACCAATTGCGCCAGGTTGTGTTTGCGCCGGTCATCACGTTCGCGCTATTTGTGGCAGTGATGTTCCTCGCATGGCAGGCTGATAATCCGCCCGCACCGCTGCCCGTCCACAGTTTCGAGTGCACCCGGAGCATCGCCCTGCTTTCATTGTTACCGGCAGCATGGATGTTCTATATGATGCGAAAATTCGCCAGCACGCACTATCACTGGGCAGGCAGCATCGCGTTTCTTTTCGCGTTCAGTGTCGGCGCATTGTGGGAGAGGTTACATGAACAAACCGACTCGATCATGCATGTCATCGAGTGGCATTACCTGCCCTTGATCGCTTTCGGCATCGCCGGATTGTGGCTTGGAAGAGTAATGTTGAAATGGTGACGGACCGCTCACCACCGGAAACAAACACAACTCAAAATGCTGCGCGATCTGTACCGAAACAACCGGGATGATAGCCAACCCGCGCGCGGGATGCCCTCGCGTGGGTTGATGGGCGTCAGATATTGAAAAACCGGACTTGATTGCGGCCGCTTTCTTTGGCTTGGTACATCACCATATCGGCGCGTTTAAGAAGGTCATCCGGCCGGTATTCGTGGTTGATGAACATCACCACCCCGATGCTTGCCGTGCAATGATACACGACTGCAGTTTCCGCCTCGCCTTCATGCTGAAGCGTAAGCTTGTAAGGCCTGGCAAGAATGGCGCGAATTTTTTCGGCAACGATGCCCGTTTGAGCAATGGAAGATTTTTTGTTGGTACCCAGCTCGGTGAGCATCACCACGAACTCATCACCGCCGAAACGCGAGACCGTATCCATTTCGCGAACACAACTGATGATGCGGCGCGAAACTTCCATCAACAGCAAGTCGCCCGCGCTATGTCCGTACTGATCATTCAGCGGCTTGAAATTGTCCATATCCAGAAACATCAGCGCGCCATAGCGGCCGGAGCGTTTGCTTGCGGCCATGGCCTGGTTCAGCCGGTCATCAAACATGCGGCGATTGGGCAGTTTTGTCAGTGAATCATAGAATGCCAGAGTCCGGATTTGATCTTCGGCCTGTATGCGCTCGGTGATATCGCGGGATACAACGACTACACGCGATGCATCGCCACGACTGTTTCTGATCATCCCCCCGCAGGATTCCATGTAGCGGATATTGCCATCAGGCAGAACGAATCGGTATTCTATCCGCAGCCCGATACCGGTTTGTACGGTTTCCTTGAACACACGTCTGACATGTTCACGGTCATCAGGATGTATCTCCGCGAAAGAATCCGTACCCTTCATAAGTTCAGGGTCGCCAAACAACCGGGAGTATGAAGGGCTGTTGTAGAGACGTCGTCCTTCCAGATCAAGCACCGCAATAAAATCATCGGTATTCTCGGCGATCATGCGATAAAACTCTTCCTGCTCGCGCAGCGCCTCTTCGGAGCGCTTGCGTTCAGAGATGTCGGCCAATACGGTGCGCACTACGGGTGATTTGTCATCCTTCAGCAGGCGCAGGCTATCCAGCCTGACCTGACGACGCGTCTTGTCTCCACGCAAAACGGCCAACTCACAGCTCAACTTGTCATCCGATTGCAGCACGCTGGTGAAATACTGATCCCAGCGATCGCGATCTTCCGGGGCAACGAAAGCGGCGAAGCGCTTGCGCATCAATTTGCCGCGCTCTTTTCCCAGCAGAGTAGCACCGGTAAGATTGATCTCGCCGATCAAGGCCTCGTGGCTAAGTGTGATATACCCGACGGGTGCCAGGTCATAGAAGTTGGTGTAACGGTCGCGTGACTCTTCTATCATGAGTTGCGCGCGTTGCAGCTCTTCGCTCTGCATCTCAAGCTCGATCTGGTATACCTGAAGCTCGTAAAGGATTTCCTCGGCTGGACGAGCCGGAGTATCAGCGTGCGGCATTTTTGCCAGCTTCTTTTCAGCCGCCGATCGCAGCGAGCGGGCGAATTGCACCTCCTCCCCCGCATTTAGCATGTTAAGCTCTTTTGACTTGTTGCTCATGCCTCCCCCTTTGCAACTTTTTTCAGTATGGCATATCACACCAGTTCCGCAACACTTTTCAAACAATGGTTAATGGTTATTGAGCGAGTTATTCTGTATATGCCGAGCTTCAGCCACTGATAACAATTACTTAAGCGATTTCTTTGATGCTTATTCCATTTCCGGTCAGATGAGACATCCGCTTTCTCCAGCCAGGCAGGATAATTCAATAGGTATTGTCCTATTGGTGGATTATGATGTTGTCTGTCTGTGCAGCTCCATAGTAAGGTTTAATCAGTATCAGCGGTTCATGGTAGACAGTTTCGGGCGGCATCACGGCATGATTGCGAGGGAGCAATGACATGAGTCGAGAGCAAACCGAGCCATCTGACAAATCCATCAGCGGCGGGATCGATTATCCGGCACCGCCAAGAAAGCAACGCCGCACACTGGGCAATATGGTGTTTGCGACGGATAAGCTGCTGCTGAGGAGAATGCTGCGTGCCGTCGGCGATCCGCCCGTGCAGGTTGTGCTATGGAACGGGCAGGAAATTTCGAATCATCAGGGGAATGCAATAGCACGGGTCATCATTCGCGACCGTGGCGCACTATTCAAATTGGTCTCCCATCCCGAACTTTGCTTCGGCGAACTTTACTCGGCACAACGCATAGAAGTGCAGGGAAACCTGCTGGATTTTCTCGAAACGGTCTACCGGGTCTGGCTTCTGCACAACCAGGGCAAGATGGGCAAAAAACAGTTGGCTCCGTTCTATGACTCACGGCGCAACACTCTCAGCGGATCACGCCGCAACATCCACCACCACTACGATATCGGCAACGATTTTTACAAGCTCTGGCTCGATGAGCGCATGCTGTACACCTGCGCGTATTTCCCCAGCGAGGGCACCAGCCTCGAAGATGCGCAGCTTGCCAAGCTGGACCACGTATGCCGTAAACTGCGTTTGCAGCCGGGCGAAAAAGTGGTGGAGGCAGGCTGCGGATGGGGAGCCTTGGCGTTGCACATGGCCAAGCACTACGGCGTGCAAGTGACAGCCTATAACATATCCACAGAGCAGGTCGCCTTCGCCCGGCAACGCGCTCAAGCAGAAGGGCTGGATGGGCAGGTCGTATACATCGAGGACGATTACCGTAACGTGAGCGGCGAGTTCGATGCTTTCGTTTCGGTCGGCATGCTTGAACATGTGGGGACAGATCATTATCAGGAGCTGGGTGAGGTTATCGACCGCAGCCTCAAGGAGAACGGGCGCGGCTTGATCCATAGCATAGGCCTGAATTACCCGCGCCCGATGGACGCATGGACCGAGCGCAACATCTTTCCCGGTGCCTGCCCGCCGAGTCTGGCGCAGATGATGCAGATCTTCGAGCCATTCGATTTCTCGGTTCTGGACGTGGAAAATCTGCGGCTGCACTATGCCAAGACGCTGGAGCACTGGTTGCAGCGCTATGAGGATAATGTCGATCGCGTGACGGAAATGTTCGATCCGGCATTTGTGCGGGCATGGCGCTTGTATCTCTCCGGATCTCTGACCGCCTTCAAGATGGGGGGGATGCAATTATTCCAGGTGAGCTTCGCACGCGCGGGCCATAACCAGATCCCGTGGACCCGGCAATACCTGTACGAAACGCAGTACACCCCGTCAGGAGCATCCAATGGAAAGCTGTGACGCACTCATTGTCGGGGGCGGCCCCGCAGGATCGAGTTGCGCGTGGCAACTGCATCAGCATGGACTCGATGTGATGGTGATGGACAAATCGAGTTTCCCGCGCGACAAGGTCTGCGCCGGATGGATCACTCCGGCGGTAGCGCAAGCGCTGCAACTGGATACCGGTGATTATGCCCGGCAGCATGTGTTGCAGCCGATCACGGCCTTCCGTACCGGCCTGATCGATGGCGAAGATGTGGAGACACGATATCCAACCACGGTCAGTTATGGCATACGACGCTGCGAGTTGGACAACTATCTGCTGCATCGCTCGGGCGCGCATTTGCGTCTGGGTGAGACGCTGGAGTCTTTGCAACGGGACTGCAGGCAGTGGATCATCAATGGCGTCATCTCGACGCCGCTGGTCATCGGTGCGGGCGGACATTTCTGTCCGGTGGCGCGCTTCATGGGAGCGAAACTCGGGGCAGACGAGCCGGCCATAGCCGCCAAGGAGATCGAATTCGAGATGACTCCGGCACAACGCGATGATTGCCGAGTGCAGGGGGATACGCCCGAACTTTATTTTTGCCGGGATCTGCAGGGTTACGGCTGGTGTTTCCGCAAAGGGAACTATCTGAACATCGGGCTGGGCCGCGAAGACAACCACCTGCTCTCGGAACAACTCAAGGATTTTTGCGGCTTCCTCAAGCAGCGCGGCAGGATCCCGCAGGACATCCCCGACAATTTCCGCGGGCACGCTTATCTGTTGTACGGGCATGCAGTGCGCAAACAGCTCGATGACGGCATGCTGCTGGTCGGCGATGCGGCCGGGCTGGCCTACCCGCAGAGCGGCGAAGGGATACGCCCTGCGGTCGAATCCGGTCTGATGGCTGCGGCCACTATCATCGAAGCCCGTGGAGACTACCGCCGTCAACAACTGCTGCCATATGCCAGCCGCCTGGCTGCGCGCTTTGACGCCGGAGCGGCATCGGGCAGCGCCGAGCCGTCATCCCTGCGCAAATTTCTCGCCGGGATATTGTTGAGCAACAGGTGGTTTACCCGCCATGTGGTGCTGGATCGCTGGTTTCTTCATACTCACCAGGAAGCTTTGCATACTGCTTGAGGCATTGGATATGCAATGTCTAAAAAATAACGGAGGTCGCCATGCCTATCAGTGAAATCTGTAACCGCGAAGTCGTTATCGTGCAGCGCAACAACATCATGTCGGCGACGTGGTGGTGGTCGAAGAACGGGGCGGTGCAAGGGTTCCAGTCGGTATCGTCACCGATCGTGATCTGGTGGTGGAGATCATGGCTCCGGCAATCGACCAGATGGTCATCACCGTGGGCGACATCATGGTGCCCGAGCTTGTCACGGTCAAGGAAAATGCCGGCTTGTTCGAGACGATCGAATATATGCGCGCCAAAGGGGTACGGCGCGTGCCGGTGGTGGATAAGGGCGGCGGGCTGGTTGGCATCCTTACCCTGGATGACCTGCTGGAACTGCTCGCGGAAGAATTGCTGTCCCTCGCCAAACTGGTGAGGCATGAGCAGAAAACGGAAACTATGAGCCGTCGTTAGTGCGGTTCGAATTCAGGAGAATATCATGCAGATCCCATTACAGATCACCATCCGTGGCATAGAGCATTCAGAGGCGCTGGAAACGCACATTCGTGACAAGGTCAACAAGCTGGAGGAATTCTTCGATCACATCACTTCCTGCCGGGTGGTGGTCGAATTGCCTCACAAGCACCATCAGCAGGGCAAGCAGTTCAATGTGCGCCTCGACATCGGCGTGCCGGGCAGCGAGATCGTGGTCAACCGCGACCATGCCGAAGATGTCTATGTGGCTTTGCGCGACGGGTTCGATGCTGCGAAACGCCAGATTGAAGAGTACGCGCGCAAAATACGCGGCGACATCAAGACGCACCAGCCCAGACAGCGTCCGGCAGAAAGCATCGATGCAGATGAGGTACAAGACGATGTGCAGCCATAAGGGTGCGATGAAACGCCTCTGCATATGATTTCAAGCTGCTTGAAGTGGCTGGAAAAAATTGCAGGGCGGTCAAAGTGAGCTGAAATATGTATAACCTGTCCCGGCGCATATGCTGGATATGGGTTGCAGTTCTGTCCTGATCTGCACCGCTGTTGTAGCAGCCAATACCGGTTTGCTGCCCGGCGAAAAGGAGAAGATCGTTATGCCCATGATTATCACATCGACAGCTTTCATGCATAACGGCGCGATTCCCGCGCGCCATACCTGCGATGGCCAGGATGTCTCTCCGCAGCTTGAATGGTCCGGCGTCCCGTCCGGCACGAAAAGCCTCGCCTTGATTGTTGACGATCCTGATGCCCCCGATCCTGAAGCACCCAGAATGACATGGGTGCACTGGGTGTTATACGACATGCCAGCCAATACCGATGGTTTACCAGAAGGCGCCACTGTCGAAGGGCTCCCGCCGGGAACCTTGCAGGGGATTAACGACTGGCACCGCACCGGCTACGGAGGGCCGTGCCCGCCGATAGGCAAACATCGCTATTTTTTCAAACTTTATGCGCTGGATATCGTGCTGCCGGACCTGAAGCGCCCGGCCAAATCGGCTCTGGAAAAGGCCATGCAAGGCCACGTGCTTGCCCGATCCGAACTGATCGGGTTGTACCAGCGGCAGTAATGTGATCAACAAAATATCTGGGGCGGCAAGGAGGGGATGAGCTTCAAGAAGATGTGGAAGTGATCGGACGGCCAGTTTCTTTGCGCCCCCAGCGTCCGGAATGTGCGGTGGGTTCAACTGATCAAATATTGAGAGCAAAATAAATCAAGGTCGATATGCTATAGCGAATCAATGGAATCAGAGTGAGCCGACACGATTGAACTTGGATTCTCTGATTCCCATTGTTTTTCTATGCTTGCGCCGCACCGATAGATTCCATCGTGTGACTGTTCATCATTTCTTTGGCGCCCGGCATGCTGCTGGAGGAACTGCGCAGAATATCGTAGCGCAACGCCATGCGTGAACACCGGCAGCGATCAACTCTGATTCGCCGCCGGAATATCCGGCCGCCACCCTTGCGTCAATACTCCGCCACGCCCTGCCGCCTTCACAGCCGCCTCCAGGAAGGATTCGAATTCCCGCACTGCCTGCATATCTTCAAATATTTCCCGGCCTGCCGCCTCCAAAGACGCTAGCTGCAATGCACGACGTCGTTCCGTATCACTTCCCAAAGCCAGCGCCAGCGGCGCATAGTCTTCCAAGTGTTGAGCGATAGGCGCATCAGCCACACCCATCTGCCGGTACGCCGCCGCCACGTTGCGGCCCCGGGCGAACCTTCCCGGCCAGGTCACCACCGGGGTGCCGTTCACCATCGCATCGTAAAAGGTATTGCCGCTGCCAAAGTGCAGCGGATCGAGCAGCACGTCCATCTGCGCCAGCACCGCCATGAAGCGATCCCAGGACATGCGCGGCAGGAACACGGCCCGTTCCGTCAGGATGGGAAAGGTTTTTGCCCAGCGGGTTTTCAGCAAATCCGTCCAGGCAGCATATTTGCCTTCCGGCAAAATCAGATGCCCCTTCGGATCGCCTGCGGCAATGGCCGCCAGCACCGCATCAAAATCCGGATGGAGCTTGAACAGGTTCTGGGGACAGCCGTACAGAACACCGGTTTCCGGCAAGCCCAATTCTGCTTTCGAAAGTTTCGGGATGGATGAAGCCGGAGTCTGGAAATAGAAACACGGCAGACGGTTCAGGCGGATCAGCTTTTCGGTGTAATACGCTTCGCTTTGTTCCGCTTCATTTGACACCGCCGACACGTAGTAATCCATCGTATCCAATCCGCTGGTGTCCGGGTGGCCCCAACTCGTGGCCTGCACAGCAGCAAGGCGGGAATAAGCCAGAAAGTAAGTCGAAGGTGCCATGCCGATGTCGGGATAGAACAGCACGTCCAGTTGTTGTGCCGCCACAGCCTGCTGCTGGTTTTTCAGCCCGGCTGGCAGGGTAAGAACTTTATCCGCCGTCGCGTCGAGATTCTGGCGAAATGTATCACTCCTTGATTTCGGACCATGGATCACCACCACCTCGAACCGGCTGCGGTCCAGATGACGAATGAAACCCTGATAGTGTTTGCCGATAGTGTGATCAAACAGAAATTCAGAAAGGAATCCCACACGGATGCATTGTCCTCTATCTGCGGGTGACCGCCAGCCCTGCACATGCGATGCGGTAGCCGTCAGTTCCGGTACGCGCGCACGAAACAATCGGCACAGGGATTCCATCACCGGGCGGTCGCTGGCATTATGGTATGCCAGGTAGAACGTAGTGCCAGCCAGTTTGTCGCCGGGCTCGTCCAAAGCACCCGGAATATTCATCAGCGCAGCAATTCCATTTTGGTAGCGTTCCCGCCACTCGGTTATGCTTTCTGCAGACTCCGGTATGACAGGCAGCAACAGCCGTGAGTAGATGGCATGTTGAAGCGCTTGTGGTTGAAGTTCCTCAGCCCTGCGAAAGCTTTCCAGAGCC
>DHIV01000119.1:0-627 GCA_002403995.1 Gallionella sp. UBA4737
TCGATGTGCCCCATGCGCTCGCGGCGCACCTTGGACAAGGTCACTTCCACGCCGCATTTTTCGCAAATCACGCCGCGGTGTTTCAGGCGCTTGTATTTGCCGCACAGACACTCGTAATCCTTTACCGGTCCGAAGATCTTGGCGCAGAACAGCCCGTCACGCTCAGGCTTGAAGGTGCGGTAGTTGATGGTTTCCGGCTTTTTGACTTCGCCGTAGGACCAGGAGCGGATCTTCTCCGGCGACGCAAGACCGATCTTGATCGCGTCGAACTCTTCTTTTTGTGTGACCTGTTTGAACAAATCCAATAATGATTTCATTTGTGACTCCTCATGATTCAAGATGCAAGGTGAAAGGTGCAAGGCGCAAGGCTTTTTCTTGTCCCCTGCCCCTTGTCTCTTGCTTCTGTATTAGTGACGCACCAGATCCATATCGATCGCCAGGGAACGGATTTCCTTGATGACCACGTTGAAGGATTCCGGCATGCCGGCATCGATCTTGTGCTCACCCTTGACGATGCTTTCGTAGACCTTGGTGCGCCCGGCCACGTCATCCGATTTGACCGTGAGCATTTCCTGCAGGGTATAAGCCGCGCCGTAAGCTTCCAGCGCCCACACCTCCATCTCGCCG
>DHIV01000119.1:917-1431 GCA_002403995.1 Gallionella sp. UBA4737
GCCGAACTGCGCCTTGCCGCCCAATGGTTGTTGCGTCACCAGGCTGTATGGGCCCGTGGAACGCGCGTGCATCTTGTCGTCTACCAGATGGTGCAGCTTCAGGATGTGCTTGTAGCCGACCGTCACCTTGCGATCGAACGCCTCGCCGGTGCGGCCATCATGCAGCGTGGTCTGGCCGGACAGCGGCAGATCGGCCAGTTCCAGCATGTACTTGATCTCTTCTTCGCTGGCACCGTCGAACACCGGTGTCGCGAATGGCACGCCATGCTTCAGGTTGCGGCACAACTCGATGATCTCGTCGTCCGTGAACGCGTCGAGATCGACGGTCTGGCCGTTGTGATGGTTGTAGATCTTGCCGAGGAACCGGCGCACCTCGGTGATCTTGGCATTGGTTTGCAGCATCGTGTCGATCTTCTTGCCCAGCCCCTTGGCAGCCCAGCCCAGGTGAGTTTCGAGAATCTGGCCGATGTTCATCCGCGATGGCACGCCAAGCGGATTCAACACCACGTCCACC
>DHIV01000119.1:1668-8712 GCA_002403995.1 Gallionella sp. UBA4737
GATGCGCGACACCACACCCTTGTTGCCGTGACGACCGGCCATCTTGTCGCCCGGTTGCAGACGGCGCTTCACCGCGACATACACCTTGACCATCTTCTGCACGCCGGCCTGCAGCTCGTCGCCCTGCGTCAGCTTCTTTTTCTTCAGTTCGAACGCGGCATCGAATTCGGCACGCTTCTGCGCCAGACCTTCCTTGACCTGTTCCATCTGGGCGGCCACTTCATCATTGGCCACGCGAATATCGAACCATTGATGAGGCTCGACGCTGTGCAGATATTCCTTGCTCAGCTTGGTGCCCTTGGCCAGTTTTTTCGGTCCGCCGTTGGCTGCCTTGCCATGTAACAGCTTTTCCAGGCGCGCGAACACGTCGTCCTCCACGATGCGCATCTGGTCGACCAGATCCTTCTTGTAGCGATTCAGTTCATCATCGATGATCTGCTGGGCGCGCTTGTCGCGCTGCAAACCCTCGCGGGTGAACACCTGCACATCGATCACCGTTCCGGAACTGCCGGTCGGCACGCGCAGGCTGGTATCCTTCACGTCCGAAGCCTTCTCGCCGAAGATCGCGCGCAGCAGTTTTTCTTCCGGCGTCAACTGGGTCTCGCCCTTGGGCGTCACCTTGCCGACCAGCACGTCGCCCACCGCCACTTCCGCGCCGATATGCACGATGCCGCATTCGTCCAGCCGCGCCAGTTGCGCTTCGGCCAGATTCGGGATGTCGCGGGTGATCTCTTCCGCACCGAGTTTGGTATCGCGCGCCGCAATGGTCAGTTCTTCGATGTGAATGGAGGTGAAGCGATCCTGTGCCGAAACGCGCTCGGAGATCAGGATCGAGTCCTCGTAGTTGTAACCGTTCCACGGCATGAACGCGACCAGCATGTTCTGGCCGAGGGCCAGTTCTCCCATATCGGTGGAAGCGCCATCCGCCACCACGTCGCCGCGCGCGATCACATCGCCCACCTTGACCAGCGGACGCTGGTTGATATTGGTGTTCTGGTTGGAACGGGTGTATTTGGTCAGGTTGTAGATATCCACACCGACTTCGCCGGCAGTTGTTTCGTCGTCGTTGACGCGCACCACGATACGGGCGGCATCCACGTAATCGATACGTCCGCCGCGCCAGGCTTGCACCGTCGTGCCGGAGTCCACCGCCACGGTACGCTCAAGACCGGTTCCTACCAGCGGCTTTTCCGCACGCAGGCAAGGCACGGCCTGGCGTTGCATGTTGGCGCCCATCAAGGCGCGGTTGGCATCGTCATGTTCCAGGAACGGAATCAGCGAAGCCGCCACCGATACCACCTGCGAAGGCGATACGTCCATATATTCCATCTGGTCCGGGGCAGCCAGCACGAATTCATTGTGATGGCGCGCAGAAACGATGTCGTTGGTGAAGTGGCCTTTCTTGTCCAGCTCGGCATTCGCCTGGGCGATGGTGAACTTGCCTTCTTCGATCGCCGACAGATAATCGACATCGTCAGACACCTTGCCCTTGGCGACCTTGCGGTATGGCGTTTCGATGAAGCCGTACTCGTTGGTGCGTGCATACAACGCCAGCGAGTTGATCAGGCCGATGTTCGGGCCTTCCGGAGTTTCGATCGGGCATACGCGGCCATAGTGGGTCGGATGCACGTCGCGCACCTCGAAGCCGGCGCGTTCGCGGGTCAGCCCGCCCGGTCCGAGCGCGGAGATGCGGCGCTTGTGCGTGATTTCAGACAGGGGATTGGTCTGGTCCATGAACTGAGACAACTGGCTGGAGCCGAAGAATTCTTTGACCGCAGCCGAGATCGGCTTGGCATTGATCAGGTCATGCGGCATCAGGTTATCGGTCTCGGCTTGCCCGAGACGTTCCTTGACGGCACGTTCCACGCGGGCCAAGCCGGCGCGGAACTGGTTTTCGGCCAATTCACCCACGGCGCGCACGCGGCGGTTGCCGAGGTGGTCGATGTCATCGATCTCGCCGTGCCCGTTGCGCAGATCGACCAGGATCTTCACCACTGCGACGATGTCATCATTTGACAAAATCGATGAGCCGGTCAGTTCCTCGCGGCCGACGCGACGATTGAATTTCATGCGGCCTACAGCCGATAGATCATAGCGTTCTTCATTGAAGAACAAGCCATTGAACAGGTTTTCCACCGCATCTTCGGTGGGCGGCTCGCCAGGACGCATCATGCGGTAGATCGCCACGCGCGCCGTCCATTGATCGGTGGTTTCATCGGTGCGCAAGGTTTGCGAAATGAATGCGCCATGATCCAGATCGTTGGTATACAAGGTATTTATTTTCTTGATGCCGGCGGCTTGCAGGGCATGCAGCAACGCTTCTGTGATCTCGTCATTGGCGTTGGCGATGATCTCGCCGCTGTCCTTGTCCACGATGTTGCTGGCGATCACGCGACCGATCAGGAATTCTTCAGTCACATCCAGTTTGTCGATACCGGCTTCCTCTATTTCGCGGATATGGCGCACGGTAATGCGCTTGTCTTTGGCCACGATGACCTTGCCTGATTTGCCCAATATATCAAAGCGCGCCGTGTCGCCGCGCAGGCGCTCCGGCACCACCTCGAACTGTATGCCCTTCTTGCTCAGATGGAACGCGTCAAACTCGAAAAATATCTTGAGCATGTCTTCGTTGCTGTAGCCCAGCGAGCGCAGCAGGATGGTGACCGGCATCTTGCGGCGGCGGTCGATACGGAAGTACACGTAGTCCTTCGCGTCGAATTCGAAGTCCAGCCACGAGCCGCGATACGGGATGATGCGCGCGGAAAACAGCAGCTTTCCGGAGGAATGGGTCTTGCCGCGGTCATGCTCAAAGAACACGCCAGGCGAACGATGCAACTGGGAAACGATGACGCGCTCGGTGCCGTTGATCACGAACGAACCGGTGTGGGTCATCAGCGGGATTTCTCCCATGTACACTTCCTGCTCCTTGACTTCCTTGACTGTGGGCTTGGACGCCTCCTTGTCCATGATGGTCAGGCGCACGCGGGCGCGCAACGGGGAAGCATAAGTCAGTCCGCGTTGCCGGCATTCCTTCACGTCGAACGGAGGCATGCCCAGCTGGTAGCTGACAAAATCGAGACGCGCATTCTTGGAATGGCTGTGAATCGGAAAGATGCCGTTAAAGGCAGCCTGCAAACCGTTATTCTTGCGCTGTTCAGGCGGGGTATAAGCCTGCAAAAATGCGGCGAAAGACTCCAATTGAGTGGACAACAAAAAGGGAACCGGCAAAGCACCGACTCGCTTTGCAAAACTTTTACGGATACGTTTTTTTTCGGTAAAAGAGTAGTTCATATAATCTCCACGATTGAGGAAAAACAAAATTTGCGGGCTTTTTGCCTTGCGGCGAAATGCCTGCTTATGTCTCTTCAGAACCGGCTAACCCTCGGGTTATGCCAGAGCTAAAAGACAGGGGGCAGGAAACATTTATCGCTTCCTGGCCGCTGCCTTCTTAAAGCGGCAAAAGGCTGACGGTAAACCGCCAGCCTTTCTACAGCATGGTACCTTACTTGATTTCAGCGACTGCGCCAGCTTCTACCAGCTGCTTCAGTGCAGCTTCGGCATCCGCTTTGGAAACACCTTCCTTTACGTTCTTGGGCGCACCGTCGACCAGATCCTTGGCTTCTTTCAAACCCAGGCCGGTAATGGTGCGAACCGCCTTGATCGTGTTCACTTTGTTATCGCCGGGGCCCTTGAGCACCACGGTGAACTCGGTTTGTTCAGCTGCAGCAGCACCCGCAGCAGCACCGGCAGCAGGTCCGGCAACAGCGACCGCTGCTGCAGACACGCCGAATTTCTCTTCCATTTGCTTGATCAGATCGGAAAGTTCCAGCACCGTCATCTTGGCGATTGCATCCATCACGCCAGCATTAGTTGTAGACATATTGTTCTCCTAATTTCGTTAATTCAAAGTTCAGTTAATTCAAAAATATCAAGCAGCGGTTGCGGCTTCGTGCTTGTCGCGGATCGCAGCCAGCGTGCGGACAAACTTTGCAGTCGTCGCATTCATGGTTGCCATCAGGCGCGCAATCAACTCGTCGCGGCTTGGTGTTGCAGCGAGCACAGCGACTTGTTCCGCAGACATCAGGGAACCACTCATTGCACCGGCCTTGATCACCAGCTTGTCATTGGTTTTGGCAAAATCGAACACCACTTTTGCCGCAGCGACTGCATCAGCACTCATGCTATACACAAGAGGGCCGACCATTTTTTCAGCCAGTGCTTCAAAAGGTGTTCCTTTTACCGCGCGCTGCGCCAAGGTGTTTTTCAACACATGGAAATACACACCAGATTTGCGCGCGCTAGCACGCAGCTTGGTGATGTCAGCGACCTTGATGCCACGGTATTCTGCCAAGACGATAGTTTGCGCCTGCGCCACCTGGGCACTGACCTCCGCTACCACGGCTTGCTTTTCTTGCAGATTGAGACTCAAGTCTTCCTCCAATTTCCGGAATGCACTCACGCACATTCCATCGTTTACAACGGCGACCTTGAATCAGGAGAACAATCATTCCTGCTCGCGGGCGCACCATCTACGTGGGCCGCCGGATGTCCGATATGCGGGACGCTCCGCCAATTAAGTCTCAGGCCAACCGCGCCTTCAACACCTACGGTCTCGGATGCTGCAAGCACGCCAGCATTCCAAAACTTTTGCCGGCGAAAAACTTGCCGGCGAATTCAATGCAACTAAGCGGTCAAACTCGCCTGTTCAACGCGTATCCCCGCCCCCATGGTGCTGGAGAGCGATACCTTCTTCAGGTATATGCCCTTGGAAGCCGGCGGCTTGGCCTTGTTCAGCGCATCAACCAGAGCCAGCAGATTCTCACGCAATGCTTCCGGTGCGAATGAAGCGCGCCCGATGGTGCACTGTACGATGCCGTTCTTGTCGGTGCGATATTGCACTTGACCTGCCTTGGCATTCTTCACCGCCCCCGCTACGTCAGCGGATACGGTACCCACCTTGGGATTTGGCATCAAACCGCGCGGCCCGAGGATCTGGCCCAATTGGCCGACCAGGCGCATCGCATCAGGGCTGGCGATCAGCACGTCAAAATTCAAATTTCCGCCCTTGATGGACTCGGCCAGATCCTCGAAGCCGACGATGTCAGCACCGGCAGACTTGGCTTCTTCAGCCTTTGCGCCCTGGGCGAACACTGCGACGCGCACCGTCTTGCCGGTGCCCTTGGGCAACACGACAGAGCCGCGCACCAATTGGTCTGATTTCTTGGCATCAATGCCGAGGTTGATCGCAACATCGATGGATTCATCGAACTTGGCCCCTGCATTTTCTTTAACCAGATTCAGCGCATCACTCAAGGGATACAGCTTATTGCGGTCGACCTTGGCTGCGATTGCTTTATAGCGTTTGGACATCATGTTATACGCCCTCCACGGTGATGCCCATACTGCGGGCGCTTCCGGCGATAGTGCGCACTGCTGCGTCCATATCAGCTGCGGTCAGATCCGGCATCTTGGTTGTAGCGATCTGTTCCGCTTGCTTGCGGGTCAGCTTACCAACCTTGTCGGTATGGGGAGTTTTACTGCCTTTTTGAATTCCCGCAGCCTTCTTGATCAGAATGCTCGCGGGTGGGGTCTTCATGATGAAAGTGAAGCTCTTGTCCGCGAATGCGGTGATCACCACCGGAATCGGCAGGCCCGGTTCAACGCCCTGGGTTTGCGCGTTGAACGCCTTGCAGAATTCCATGATGTTCAGTCCGCGCTGACCCAGTGCCGGGCCGATTGGGGGACTGGGATTTGCCTTGCCTGCAGGTACCTGCAGCTTGATATAGCCGACGACCTTCTTTGCCACGTTAATACTCCTTGTCAGTGGGTTAAACGCATACCGCCATTACTCCGGTACGCTCCCCGTTAGCACAACTAAATCAGCCTGTAGCCTGTAGCAAAGCTACCAGCTACAGGCTACCAGCTACTACTTTCAGGCCTTTTCGACCTGGCCGAAATCCAGCTCTACCGGCGTCGAACGGCCAAAGATGGTCACCGCCACACGGATCTTATTCTTGTCATAATTTACATCTTCGACCGAACCGTTGAAGTCCGTGAACGGGCCTTCCTTGACCCGTACCAGCTCACCCACCTCGAACAATACCTTGGGCCGCGGTTTTTCAACTCCCGCCTGCATCTGCTGCATGATGTTCTGTACTTCTTTCGCGCTGATCGGCGTGGGCTTCATCGCCGAACCGCCCAGAAAACCGGTTACCTTGGGGGTGCTTTTCACCAAGTGCCAGCTTTCGTCGGTCATTTCCATCTCGACCAGCACGTAACCGGGAAAGAACTTGCGCTCGGTGATACTCTTCTGTCCGGATTTCAGCTCCACCACTTCTTCAACCGGGACCAGAATCTGGCCAAATTTATCCTGCATACCCTCGCGCTGGATGCGCTCGGTCAATGCACGCTGCACGCTTTTCTCAAACTGCGAGTACGTATGAACAACATACCAATGCATAGCCATCACTCGCCCCGCCCCATCATCTTGTTCACTATGACCATCAAGCTTGCATCCACCGCCCACAGAAACAAAGCCATGGTGACGGCAAACGCGATCACCACTGCAGTGGTCTGCAATGTTTCCTTGCGCGTAGGCCAAACTACACGCTTCGCCTCGGCAATAGATTCATTGCCAAAAGCAAAAAATCGTTTTCCTGGCACGCTGGTCCATGCCACTCCTGTCGCCAACAGCAAACCGACCAGTATCGCAGCCAGCTTCAGTACTGCGGGACTATCGTGCAAATAGTAGTAACCTGCGATGCCCGCCGCCGCCAGCAAAAAGGCAACGAACAACTTAATTTTATCTGCCATGCGCAATCATTCCGATTAATTGTTACTTGCCATTTTTGGCAGGCCAGGAGGGTCTCGAACCCCCAACCCTCGGTTTTGGAGACCGATACTCTACCAATTGAGCTACTGGCCTAAAAATAGTAGTCAGTTTTTAGTCGCTAGTCGTTAGTTGGTTTTGTCCGCTACGCGGAAGCTGCCTTAACTAACGTCTAATGACTAACGACTGGGTTACTCAATAATCTTTGCAACCAC
>DHIV01000004.1:0-2540 GCA_002403995.1 Gallionella sp. UBA4737
CATCCAGCGCGAAGGCAAGAAAGCCAAATCCGGCGACAAGGATGCGATGAAACTGGTGGCAGTGCTGGAGAAGCTCACGCCGCATCTGAACCAGGGCAATCTCGCGCGCACGTTCAAGCTGAGCGACGATGAAAAGGAAATCATCAAGCCGCTGTGCCTGCTGACGATCAAGCCCGCAATGTATGTCGGCAACGTGCTGGAAGACGGCTTCGACAACAACCCCTATCTCGACCGGCTGCGCGAATACGCAGCGAAGGAGGGCGCGCCTGTGGTCGCGCTGTGCGCCAAGATCGAAGCGGAACTGGCTGACCTCGAAGACGCGGACAAGAAAGAATTCCTCGCCGATCTCGGCCTCGAAGAGCCCGGCCTGAATCGCCTGATACGCGCGGGTTACGAGCTGCTCGGCTTGCAGACCTACTTCACCGCCGGCGTGAAGGAAGTGCGCGCCTGGACCATCCACA
Source organism: Gallionella sp. UBA4737 (assembly GCA_002403995.1). Classification (GTDB taxonomy): domain Bacteria; phylum Pseudomonadota; class Gammaproteobacteria; order Burkholderiales; family Gallionellaceae; genus Gallionella. Next base: position 462 of record DHIV01000004.1, read on the forward strand.
AGGGCGACACTGCCCCGCAGGCGGCGGGCGTAATCCACACCGATTTCGAAAAGGGTTTCATCCGTGCGCAGACCATCTCCTATGCCGACTTCATCGCCTGCGGCGGCGAGGCAGGCGCAAAGGAAAAGGGCAAGATGCGCGTCGAAGGCAAGGACTATGTCGTGCAGGATGGCGATGTGATGAACTTCCTGTTCAACGTTTGAGTCGTTGCACGCAAATACCCTGTTCCAATTATGCTAACCTTTGCCCGTTACGAATAAAGCATAAGGGGCGGTAAATGAAATTTTGGGTGCTTATCTTTGGTCTGCTGATATCTGCGCAAGCGCTTGCAGGGTCATCCGCTCCGGTCATCCCGCTGAACCAGAAACTGGAGGCGGTCGATTATTTCGATAACGGTCGGCAATCGGGATGCGGGTTGAGGGCAACCGGGAATACCAAGGACGACGTGTGGCTCAATGTGCTGATCACTGTGTTCATGAAGGAGACAGGTTCAGAATTCGGGGTAATCAAAGTAGTCGCCAGAAAAGTGAACACCAAAGACGGCATCCCTCTGCTGCAGGACGGCAAGATCACCTATGCAGACATCGGAAACATCCGCAAGGCCTGGATCAAATCCTATTCGGGGAAAGAACCGCTGGTCTATAAAAACGGCGAGTCGTCGCATGGCGACGCCTATATGGTGACAGCGGATTTCTCCAGCACCGTGGATCTGTTAGTCGCGATATTGCAGGAAAACTTCAGAGTCGGGCTTAACAGAAATGAAACCGGCCCCGACGAGGTGTTCCAGTTCGATAAGCAGCTGGGCCAGGACGAGGCTTATAAGCTGTCCGCCTGCATGAAAAACCTAAAAACTGCGATGGATGAAAGCAAGGAAAAGCAAAACTTCTAGCAAGCTGCGCTGGAACCGCTTTCCGTTTTGAACACCGGTGGTATACGCCATTCGGCCAAATCATTCTTTCTCCAGCCAGCCCTGCAGAAACGCCCATTGTTCGAGCTCGCGCTCGGCGAGATAGGGAGGCAGGTCGAACAGGGATTTCCCCTCAAACGCGGCGTTCACGTACACCTGTGTCTCGCGCAGATAGCCCAGTATCGGCAGGTCAAGGGAGGCGAGAAAATGTTCCAGCGCCCAGGCGGCTTTGGTGCGCATCTCCATGCGCATGCCGACTATGCCGATGTGGCACTTGCTGTTGCGAACTTTCTTTTCTTCGGCCAGTGTCTGCAGGAAGTCGCTGCTGGCTTGCAGGTCGAATAAAGACGGGGCGATGGGCACGATTATTTTGCTGGCCAGCTTGATTGCGTGGGCGAGGTTCTTGCCATGCAGGGCGGCAGGTGAATCTATCACCAGCCAGTCGTTGCGTTGAGCTTCTTCCTTTTTCGATTCCAGTATTCGTATCGGAGCAAGATTGTCGGGGCGCAAGGCGAGCCACCGCGAGGCGGATTGCTGGCGGTCAAGATCGAGCAGAGCCACGCGCTGACCGCGATTGGCCAGATATCCGGCGATGTTGACCGTCAGCGTGGTTTTGCCGCTGCCGCCTTTGGGATTTGCACTCAGTATGGTTTTCAATTGATATTTCCCTCTCTTAAAAGCCAGAAGCGTTCACTGGATATTTCCAGGCATCAAGCCCTGCATTTCACTCAATCCATTGCATCTGACAGTAAGCATGGATTCGGCCTCGTCAGATCCAGCTTACAGCTAAGGCCTTGAATGTTGGGTTAATGAGGCGGAAATGATACCATCGCTGAACTTGTTTATTTAGCACAATATTGCTGGTTTTTTCGGGGAATAGTATGGCAGGGCATAGTAAATGGGCGAACATCCAGCACCGCAAGGGCAAGCAGGATGCCAAACGCGGCAAGATATTCACGCGCCTGATCAAGGAGATCACCGTGGCGGCGAGGCTGGGCGGCGGCGATCCAGATGGCAATCCGCGCCTGCGCCTGGCGATGGACAAGGCCTACTCCAACAACATGCCCAAGGACAACGTCGAGCGCGCGATCAAGCGCGGCAGCGGCGAACTGGATGGGACGCATTATGAGGAGCTGCGCTACGAAGGTTACGGCATCAACGGCGCGGCGGTG
>DHIV01000004.1:2888-3105 GCA_002403995.1 Gallionella sp. UBA4737
CATGAAACCCGCCAACGAAGTGATATTCACCGGCGACGACGCGATGAAGATGCAGAAGCTGCTCGACGCGCTGGAAGATCTGGATGACGTGCAGGAAGTGTATACGACGGCGGTGATCGAGGAGTGACAACAAAGGTACAAGGCTCAAGAGACAAGGGACAAGGGACTGACACAACACGTTCTGAAGGTGTTTCCCTTGCCCCTTGCCCCTTGCCCC
>DHIV01000137.1:0-1940 GCA_002403995.1 Gallionella sp. UBA4737
TACCAGTGCCAATAGATCACGCTGGAAAAACCCGTCAGGATCGCGGGCACCAATAGAAGTCTGCCCAGCCGCACATCCACATACTCGGCCAGCAGCGCCGCCAACAATCCCATGAAGGCTATGGTCATGGGCAGCCTGTCCCAGACCAGCGTGTCGTTGTTCGGGTTGAGGTGATACCAGGCAGACCCCGCACTGATGATCGCCACACCCGCGAAAAAAGTGATCCAGGCAGGCCGGTAACTCATCAAAAGACTGCTGCGGCAAAAGCGCAGTCCCGCTATACCGACGAGCAGGAAAGGGATATTTGAAATGACATCGAAGAAATTTGGAATACCGAGAAATGCAACCTTGTCGGCAAAGTCATGATAGACCTGATCCTGTTTGATGGGCTGCATCGACAGCATGATCGCCAGCGAGCCGAACACCACCACCAACAACAGGGCATGCCGCCAGTTGATTCCGAAGGTATGTTGAGGGGTTGGTTTCATGGGAGGGAATCAGGATAAAGGTACAAGGTACAAGGTACAAGGGGCAAGGGGCAAGGGGCAAGTGGTAGCGCAGGTTTGGCTTCAGTGATCGTTCAGGCTGATCTGCGTCAAAAGGTTAAACAAGGGGCGGTTGATATAAAAATTTGTGCGTCCGATTTTCTTTTTTTCCACAAAGCCGTTTTTTGCCAGCGTATCCAGATGCTTTGCGGCTGTGATCCGCGAAATGCCCAGATCCTTCTCGACAAACTCGATTTTTGTATAGGGGTAGCGAAACAAATTATTCAACAACTCCTGGCTGTAAATTCTTGGCAACTCATTGCGCAGCCGCTGCTTGGTCGCCTGCATCAGCTCGCGCAAATTCCTGATCAGCCCGATTTCACTCCTGGCAGCGATCGCCACGCCCTTCACGATGTAAACGCACCAGCCCACCCAGTCATGCGTTTCCCGCGTCGATTGCAACAGCCGGTAATACTGATCCTTGGTCGCGGTGATATATCGGCTTAGATACAGCACGGGCAAATTCATCAACCCCTCGCGTTGCAACATCAGCAGATTCAAAATGCGCCCGGTACGGCCATTGCCATCGTAAAACGGATGGATGCTCTCGAACTGGTGATGCGCAATCGCCATCCGCAGCAAGGGATCAAGCTCGTCGTCCGCGTGAATAAAATCCACCAGATCCGTCATCAGCTTTTCTATCAGGACGGCATCCTGCGGCGGCTCATACACGACCGCCCCCGTCGCCTGATTTTTCAGCACCGTCCCCGGCACTTTTCTGAAACCGGCATTGTTCTGTTCGACCTCCTCCTGCACCCGCAAGATCGTATTCATGCGTATCAAGCCGGAATTCACCACATCGGTAAACCCCACCTTCAAGGCGGCGATGTAGTTTTGCACCTCCTTGGCCGCAGGCGAGGCCGAGCCGCTTTGGTCGTAAGCGTACAGCTCATCATGCGTAGTTATGATGTTTTCGATTTCGGAACTGTCTTTCGCCTCCTGAATGGCAAGCGTATCCAGCAAAATGGCGCGGTTAGGCAGCGATTCGCACAAGCCCTTCAGCTCCGCCAGATGGCGGTGCGCTTCGGCCAGGCTCTGCCATACTGCCTTGACCTCCAGGCTGGCGTGGCTGGGAATATCCAGTTCGATCATGCTCACTCCTGCACACAACGTGACCAAAAACAACGTGATAAGAAATTGCGAATATCTTAACATGTCATCAGAGACATATATAAAAAAATGCACTTTCTTATCACGTTGTGCAGCATGTGCTCAAGAAATGCTGTTTTTTAAGCGCCTTGCGTTTTGCTGCAACTCCGCCGTGCAAGCCTGATGCAGCAGCGGCTTCTTCAGTTCGTCGAGCAATTCAGAACCCAATGGACAGTATAATTTGCCTCTATGTCCCAACACACCTTTACTGCGCACACTGACGGCAACATGAGCCCCAAGGCCTGG
>DHIV01000137.1:2209-5564 GCA_002403995.1 Gallionella sp. UBA4737
TGATGCCGCGCAGGCTGCGGCGATAGCCGAACTGGATGTGCTGTGGCACCAGCTGGTGGATTTCAAGTCCAAACGCAACCAGTTCCTGGGACGCAGCCTGCTCAGCCCGGAGGTGCCCAGGGGTTTGTATCTGTGGGGCGGTGTCGGGCGCGGCAAGACATTTTTGATGGATGCGTTCTATGCCTGCCTGCCGTATCGCCGCAAGCGCCGCATCCACTTTCACAATTTCATGGCCGAGGTTCATCACGAGATGAAGGCGCTGGCCGGCGAGGCCGATCCGCTGATCGCGCTGGCCGACAACATCGAAAGATCCACCCGTGTGTTGTGCCTGGATGAGTTTCACGTCGATGACATCGCCGACGCGATGATACTGGGGCGGCTGATCACGGCGCTGTTCGAGCGCGGCGTGGTGCTGATGACCACTTCGAACATTTCGCCTGATGGCTTGTATGCGAACGGATTGCAGCGGCAAAACTTCCTGCCGGTGATAGCACTGCTCAAGCGCGAGCTGAAGGTGATGCACATCGAAAGCGGCGATGACTACCGCCTGCGGGCGATGATACGCGAGCCGCTGTTCCTGGTGGCGAACGATGCCGATAGCAATGGAGGTGCGGGCGGCGATGCCGCGAACGAGGCGCGCATGGCGGCGCTGTTCGACAAGATCGCCGGAGAGACGCGGCGCGATGAGCCGCATGTCGAGGTGCCGGGCGGCAATATCCCGGTGAAAAGGATCGCGCATAATGTGGTGTGGTTCGATTTCAGGGAGCTGTGCGGCGGCGCGCACTCGCAGCCCGATTACCTGGAGATCGCCCACCGCTTCCCCACAGTGTTCGTGTCGCACATCCCGCAACTGACCGCCGACCTCGCCGCCGAGGCGCGGCGCTTCACCTGGCTGATCGATGTGTTCTACGACAACCATGTCAGGCTGGTGGCATCGGCAGCGGTGGCGCTGGAAGATATCTATGCCGATGAGATGTCATTCGGCGAAGCATCGCGCACCGCCAGCCGGTTGACCGAGATGCAATCGCTGCATTATCTGATGCAGCTGCATCATTCGCAAAGGGTGACGTTGGGCGGGGATGCGTAGGATCGAGGCCACGTGGATTCTACTCTCACCCCCTGCTAGGGAGAGGGGAGATGCGGGTTTGAACGGGTGTGAACATGTCATCTGTTCGTCCGGTTGTCGCGTTGATGGCGGGCACCATGAAGAAATTCCGCTGTATGTTGATAACCACCGAAAAGGAGCATTGCCCATGAAAAAAGTGATTGCCTTATCCGGCGTTCAAATGAAATGGTCTGCCGTGTTTGCGGGGGTGTTCTGCCTTGCCATCGCGACGGCTGCCTCGGCAGAAGAAACTGCAAAGCCCTGCAGGGATGACGCGGCCAAACTTTGCCAGGGAGTAAAGCCGGGTGGCGGAGCCGTGGCGAGATGCCTCAAGGAGCATTCAAGCGAATTATCGCCTGCCTGCAAGAAGAACATCGCGAAGGCGAAAAGGAAGGCCAGGGAGTTCAAGGAAGCTTGCAAGGACGATGCACAAAGACTCTGCGAGGGTGTAAAGCGCGGTGGCGGCAAAATCGTGCAATGTCTGAAACAACATGAAGACGAATTGTCCGCAGAGTGCAGGGAGAAGATGGGGAAACCAAGAAGCCGGATGTAACGGCAAGGTTCACGGGGGCGGCAAGGTTAGATTTGCCGCCCCTTTACGGTAACGATCTCGGCAGATACCTTTTATCAGGCAACCTTCTTCACTTGCTTGACGTGCGCCACAGGTGACTCCTTCACAAAACGGCCTTCCACAATATTGGCGCGCGTTTCGGCCAATGCCGCTTCCAGTTCACATTCGCGCAGGTAATGATATTGCGCAATCTCCATCACCACGAAACGCTCTTTTCCGCGCACAGTAACAATCGCTACAGACCGATCTGCGAGAGCCGCTTCGATGGCCGCGGTACTTTTGGTTTTCAGATCATTGGCAGTCAAGTTGGACATGGTTTATTCCTTGTTAGGCTGTTCAATTTTCGCGAAAATTATTCTGGATAGTTCGATTGATCAAGTGCCGGGGTGGTATTTCCCGGGACTATGAATATTCTTTAAGGTTGCAATTTGTGACCTTGAACTTGAAGTCGCAACATGCGACTTCAAATGTCCGAAAACTGCTATGTGGTTAGTCGGCTAACACCCGAGCAGCGCAGCAATCTTGGCGCGCACTTCGTCCAGCTCTTCGGTTGATGCCTTGCCTTTGGGTGTGGCTTTACGGGCTCGCCAATCGAGATTCTTGACCTGGTCCGACAACACTGCGCCACTGGCGCCCTTCGCATGAATGATGACTTCGAACGGGTAGCCTTTTATCTGGGTGGTCATCGGGCAACACAGCATGGTGCCGGTCTTGCTGTTATAGGCGGATGGGCTGAGTACCAGCGCGGGTCGGTGCCCTGCTTGTTCATGCCCGGCCTGCGGCGAAAACTCAAGCCAGACGATGTCGCCCGCATCTGGCACAAAGCGGCGTGCCATTACCAGACTTCCTTGCCGACCGGCGCTCCGGTATCTATGGGTTTGTGCAGGTTCTTGCTGGTAATGCCGCCAAGCAACTTATCCAATTTGAATACTTTGCGGCGCACCGGCTCGATGACGATACGGCCCTGTTCCTCACGCACTTGGACGGGCTGCTCCAGCTCGACATGCGCCGCTGCCATGACAGACGACGGAATGCGCACTGCGGCGCTGTTGCCCCATTTCTTTATGATGACTTCCATGAAGTGTAACTCCAGTGATCTGACTGGCCCACAGTTTAGGCGCACACGGAGCATGTGTCAACATTGTTTATACATGCTGGTTGCAACTGTACCTATAACGGCGAGATCAGCACGCTCTCACGCAGTTTTTTCAACTGGTCGCGCAGCTCGGTGGCGTGTTCGAACTCGAGGTTCTTCGCGGCCTGGAACATTTCCTTTTCCAGCCGCTTGATCTCCTTCGACACTTCCTTTTCGCTCATCGCCAGGTATTTGGCCTGTTCCTGCGCGGCCTTGAGCTGGCTGCGCGCGACGTCCGGTTCGTACATGCCTTCGATGATGTCCTTGATGCGCTTCTGCACACCTATAGGCGTGATGTTGTGCGCGAAGTTGTACGCGACCTGTTTGGTGCGGCGCCGCTCGGTCTCGTCGATCGCGCGCTTCATCGAGTCGGTGATCCGGTCCGCATACAGGATGGCCTTGCCGTTGATGTGGCGCGCGGCGCGGCCTATGGTCTGGATCAGCGAGCGCTCGGAGCGCAAAAAGCCTTCCTTGTCGGCATCGAGTATCGCGACCAGCGACACTTCGGGGATGTCCAGTCCTTCGCGCAGCAGGTTGATGCCGA
>DHIV01000137.1:5688-6312 GCA_002403995.1 Gallionella sp. UBA4737
GATGCCGACCAGCACGTCGAACATGCCTAAGCGCAGGTCGCGGATGATCTCGACACGCTCGACGGTCTCGATGTCGGAGTGCAGGTAACGCACCTTGATGCCGTGCTCGGAAAAATAATCGGTGAGGTCTTCCGACATGCGCTTGGTCAGCGTGGTGACCAGCACGCGCTCGCCCTGTTTCACGCGCAGGTTGACCTCGGACATCAAATCGTCCACCTGGTGGATGGCGGGACGCACTTCGATCTGCGGATCGACCAGCCCGGTGGGGCGTACCAGCTGTTCGACCACTTGGCCGGTGTGCTCGGCCTCGTACACCGAGGGCGTGGCGGAAACGAACACGCTCTGGCGCATCACCTTCTCGAATTCGTCGAAACGCAGCGGGCGGTTGTCCATCGCGGAAGGCAGGCGGAAGCCGTAGTTGACCAGGTTTTCCTTGCGCGCGCGGTCGCCTTTGTACATGCCGCCGATCTGCGGCATCATCACATGGCTTTCGTCCAGGAACATCAGCGCGTTGGGCGGCAGGTAATCGATCAGTGTCGGCGGCGGCGCGCCGGCCGGACGCCCGGACAGGTGGCGCGAATAGTTTTCGATGCCCTTGCAGAAGCCGATCTCGTTGAGCATCTC
>DHIV01000137.1:6538-10000 GCA_002403995.1 Gallionella sp. UBA4737
TCTCCAGGTCGTGGCGGGTGCGCTCCGCGATGCGCTGCGCCTCGACCAGTTTGTTCTCGCGCTGATAGAACGCGATGCGCTCGGCCAACTCGACCTTGATGGTCTCCAGCGCGGACAACACGGTGCTGCGCGGCGTGACGTAATGGCTGGACGGATAGACGGTGTAGCGCGGCACTTTTTGCAGGATGTGGCCGGTGAGCGGATCGAACAGCGACAGGGTTTCCACCTCGTCGTCGAACAGCGTCACGCGCAGCGCATTTTCATTGCTCTCTGCCGGAAAGATGTCAATCACGTCGCCGCGCACGCGGAATTTGCCGCGCGAAAAGTCGATCTCGTTGCGCTCGTACTGCATCTCGATCAGGCGCTTGATCACGTCGCGCTGGTGCATTTTTTCGTTATGGCGCAGGTGCAGGATCATGCCGTGGTAATCGACCGGGTCGCCGATGCCGTAGATCGCCGAGACGGTCGCGACGATCACGCAGTCTTCGCGCTCCAGCAGCGCCTTGGTGGCGGACAATCGCATCTGCTCGATCTGCTCGTTGATGCTGGAATCCTTCTCGATATAAACGTCGCGCGACGGCACATAGGCCTCGGGCTGGTAATAGTCGTAGTAGGAGACGAAATACTCGACCGCGTTCTCGGGAAAGAAATCGCGCAGCTCGGAATACAGCTGCGCCGCCAGCGTCTTGTTCGGCGCCATCACCATCGCCGGCCGGCCGAGCTGCGCGATGACGTTGGCCATCGTGAAGGTCTTGCCCGAGCCGGTCACGCCGAGCAGTGTCTGGAACGACAAGCCGTCGCGGATGCCCTCGACCAGCTGCGCGATGGCCGCAGGCTGGTCGCCCGCCGGCTCGAACGGCTGGTGCAGGATAAAGGGACTGTTTGGGAAGGTTTTGATATTCATGTCTTGTGGAAACCAAACCCCCCTCGATCCCCCCTTGTCAGGGGGGAAGCGAATGCTCCTCCCCTGACAAGGGGAGGCTGGGAGGGGTTTAGCATTTGATTTCTTTCAGGGAAATTATTTAAGTTCATCGCAGTTCGCATTACTCAGTATCAATCGTGCGATTCATCGCACTAACATGCTGCACCAGATCATCATAGATACCGCTGATGTTATGCAACACATCGTGGTTGGTATATCGAAACAGCGTCAATCCATGGTCGTTCAGAATCCGCGTTCTCGCCGCATCGTATTCGACGGCCTCTGCATGGCTGTCGCCGTCAATTTCAATCACCAGCCCAAGGGATGAACAGTAGAAATCGACGATGAACTCGTCGATAGGTTTTTGCCTCGAGAATTTGTAATCGGCGAATTGGCGCAGGCGCAAGACTTCGTTCCAGATCTTTCGTTCGGCAGCAGTCGGGTTTTTGCGGTTAGCGCGCGCGAGTTCGGTGAGCTTGGGGTTGTAGGGAAGAAAGCCAGGATTTTCCTTGTGCTCAAACCCCTCCCAACCTCCCCTTATCAGGGGAGGAGCAGCACCGTCTCGTCTCCCCTCCAGCGCCTTTGTCCGGGGAGGAGTTTGCGCTTCCCCCCTGACAAGGGGAGATTGAGGGGGGTTCAGCGGTTGATCGCTATTATTAGGGAAGGTTTTGATATTCATGTTAACTGCGTATTGTACGGGCAAAGATTGAATTGCCAAAAGGCAAAGTTCGCGGCACGATGCGGTTGTGAATATACGTTTTAAACGGTTTCGCTCTGCCCGCTTCCCCAACCAGGAGTCATGCCTTGCCTGAACAAACTGCCCTGCATTCATTGCTGCTCGATTCGCGCGAAGAGCAGATCACCATGATCGATCAGGAAGGCACCATCGTTTATGTCAATCGTGCCTGGACAACTTTCGGGATCGAGAACAGACTGGCTTCTGCATCCTGCGGGACAGGCAGCAACTATCTGAAGGTCTGCAATGCCTCGGGTTCCAGCGGCGACCGTCTTGCCGGGGAAGCAGCGCAGGGCCTGCGGGATGTATTGAGCGGCAAGCGCGCTTCATTCTATTTTGAGTATCCCTGTCACAGCCCCAAAGAGAAACGCTGGTTCATGATGCGGATCACTTCGTTGCAAGGCGTTTCTGCAAACCTCTTTGTAATCTCTCACCACAACATCACACAGCGCAAGCTGGCTGAGGAACAGGTCGAATACCTGTCCCTGCACGACCCGCTCACCGGGCTGGCCAATCGCCGTCATTTCAGCCAGTTTTTGAGCAGCGAGTGGCGGCGCAGCACTCGCAACCGCTCGCCGCTCAGTTTCATCATGTTCGATCTCGATCACTTCAAGGATTACAACGATGAACTGGGGCATCTTGCCGGGGATCAATGTCTGGTTAAAGTAGGCCAGGCCATTCGGGCGATTGCCGGACGACCCGGCGATCTTGCCGTCCGGTATGGCGGGGAAGAGTTCGGTTTGCTTCTGGGGAATACCGGCCTTGAGGAATCGATTAAAGTAGCCGAGGCGGTGAGACAGGAAATCTACGAACTGGATATGCATTATCGCGGAGCAAGGCGGATAACCGTCAGTGCAGGTGTGGCCTCTGCGATTCCTGACAATGAACAGACAGAATTATTCCTGGTTCGGGACACGGACAAGTCGCTGTATCGTGCGAAACAAATGGGACGAAATCAGATCGCCAGCGCATGAGCTATGGATCAAGGATTGAACGGATATGCGCCTGCTCCCGGCTGATCTCATTCTTGCCACTCATGCGCTGTTCGTGGCATTTGTCATTCTCGGGCTGGTTGCAGTCCTGCTCGGGAAGTATCTTCGTTGGGGCTGGGTCAGGAACTGGTGGTTCAGGTTGGCCCACCTTGCGGCCATAGTCATCGTCATGACGGAATCATGGCTGGGTATGGTGTGCCCGCTTACCGAGTGGGAGAACCGGTCAAGAGAGGCCGCGGGCGGCAGCGCCTATTCGAGCCCCTTCATCCAGCACTGGCTGCATGAGATTCTGTTCTATGACGTCGACCCCTGGGTCTTTACCGCGGCATATACCGTATTTGGAATCCTCGTGATGGCTGCCTGGCTGCGCGTGCCGCCGGAATATCCCCAGACCAAAAAAAAGAGCAAAAGAATTTGAGCAGGCGCAGGCCGGATGCAATCCGGGATTTGCCCATGCTCTCCGAGCCCGATTCACTCTTTTCCCGGCACGAGTATAATTCGCGCCATATCCCAAACCATAAGGAAATATCTTGGAACTCTCCAAACGCGTACAGGCCATCAAACCCTCCCCCACCCTCGCCGTTACCGCCCGCGCCGCGAAGCTGAAAGCCGAAGGCAAAGACATCATCGGGCTGGGCGCGGGCGAGCCGGATTTCGATACGCCGCAGCACATCAAGGATGCGGCGATCGCCGCGATCAACAAGGGCTTCACCAAATACACCGCGGTCGGCGGCACGCCGTCGCTGAAGCAGGCTGTGATTGCGAAGTTCAAGCGCGACAACGGGCTGGATTACACCGCGAAACAGATCCTG
>DHIV01000137.1:10155-15014 GCA_002403995.1 Gallionella sp. UBA4737
GATTACACCGCGAAACAGATCCTGGTTTCATGCGGCGGCAAGCAGAGTTTTTTCAATCTGGCGCTGGCGGTGATCAATGCCGGAGACGAGGTGATCATCCCTGCGCCGTATTGGGTCTCTTATCCGGACATCGTGCTGATCGCGGAAGGCAAACCGGTGATCGTGCAGGCGGGCATAGCCCAGGGCTTCAAGATGACGCCCGCGCAACTGGAAGCGGCGATCACTCCCAAAACAAGAATGATCGTGATCAACAGCCCGAGCAATCCGTCCGGCGCGGTTTACACGCTGGCAGAATTGCAGGCGCTCGGCGCGGTGCTGCGCAAGCATCCAAACATATTGATCTCGACCGACGACATGTACGAGCACATCGCGCTGACCGACGCGAAGTTCGTCAACATCCTGAACGCCTGCCCCGACCTGTATCCGCGCACGATGGTGCTGAACGGCGTGTCCAAGGCTTACGCGATGACCGGCTGGCGCATCGGCTATGCGGGCGGGCCGGAGAACATCATCACCGCGATGGAGAACGTGCAATCGCAGAGCACTTCGAACCCGACCTCGATCTCGCAAGTGGCCGCAGAGGCCGCGCTGAACGGCGACCAGGGTTGCATCACGCCGATGCTGAAGGCGTTCCGCGAGCGGCATGTGTTCGTGGTGGATACGCTGAACAAGATCCCTGGACTGAAATGCATCATGGCGGGCGGGGCGTTCTATGCGTTCCCGGATGCCAGCGGCGCAATCGCCAATTTGCACAAGAGAGGCGTCATCAAGGAAGCCAACGACCTCGCGCTGTCCGAATATCTGCTGGTGGAAGCCGGTGTGGCCGTCGTGCCGGGCTCGGCTTTCGGCAGCGAAGGCTACATCCGTTTATCCTTCGCCACGTCTATGGATAATCTCAAGAAAGCTCTGGAGCGGATTCACAAGGCGCTGGCTCGATCGGTTTGAAACGACATTAATTCTGTAGGAGCAAGGATAAAACTTGTTCATACACACATGCTGTTTTAATATGCGATTTGGAATCAGGGAACGTAACGCAGAGTCGGGCTGTCGATCGCTCCGCCCATTTGCAGGCTGACAGGCTCCCCCCCATCGTTCGCCGACAATTTGACGCTCATCTTTCCCGACAACTGCTGCTTGGTGACATCGAATGTGGCAGTCGCATTCATCACACCAGCATCTACTTTCACCTGCTTGAAGTGATAAGCATCGTCGGCGTATGAGATATCGCCGCCGAGTTCATCGAAATGTGTCCTGCCGCCCGGCAGGTTTTCCTTGCTGCGCATACGCGCAGTTTCAACGATGGCCATGCCGCTGATCAAGCCGTCACTGGCCTTGAAGCTGCCATCCAGCACCACTGAACCGGTGAGGCCGGCCAGATCCATCGAGGCCATCTTGAAGCGCGCCGAGCCTTCGACATTTCCATCCAGCAACTTGTTCATGTTCTTCATAATGATCGATTTTGCACTCAGCGCGCCTTGAGCGTGCCACCCTGAACGCCAGTTGATAGTTGCATTCCCTTGCACGATACCGCCCAGCATCCTGGCGTCGAAATTCTTGATCAGCAACTCGTCGTCGCTTAACTCACCTTTTGCATCCAGTTCATCGAACGACCAATTCGGCAGCAACGGCAAGGCACTGTTGCGCACTGTTACCGCAGTTTGGAATTTGTTTCCCGGGGCGGCAATCAGATCCATCGTAAATTTGCCGGCCTCTGCGCGCAAATTGGCCTGTGTAAATTTTCCAGCGGGATTGAAATTCAAGTTGCCTTCTATACCGGTCAATCGAAATGTGTCTGCATCCAGCGTGCCCTGGCTGATCACCATGCGGCTCACCGGATATTGCTTGTCACTGGCCAATTGTTGCAACCATACAGCCACATCCCTCACCCAGGCGCCCCTGATCTTGACGCCATGAAATTCGACGCTGCTGATCGGCTTTGCATCAGTGAACAGCCCCATCAGATCAAAGTTGATTTGCGCATCCACTGCCTGAAACTGTTTCGCATCGCCTATATAAATCTCGCCCAATTCCAAACGCGGCATGGGCAAAATGCGCCCGGACAAATTACCCAGGTGCACCGGCTGATGCAATCTTGCAGAAAGCAGTTGCTGGACTTTTGGCATGTAATCCCGCATCGGCAGTGCATAGGGAACGATAAACAACACTCCGGCCAGCAAGACCAGCAAGAACACCCCCAGCTTGAAAAAAAAGCCGGCCAGCCTGCCCCATGCAAATGGCTTGCGTCTCACTCGTGCAACGCGGACCGGCTTTTCAACATGGCCGGTTTCGGCCGGAGGATATTCAGCCTGATGAGCAGCTCGCTCCGTGTCGGCTCTGGCAATTTCAAGCGCCCGTTGCTCGGCTTCCGCCCAGATCTTGGCTTGGGCATCGGCCAGCTGTTTGGTTTCGGCATCGGCCAGTTGCTTGGCTTGGGCATCGGCCAGTTGTTTGGCCTTTTTTTCTGCAACGCTATGCTTTTCAGCCGCGATACGCTCCTGCACTTCCTGTTTTATTTGTTCATTGCCGGGCTTGTTCTCGACCGGTTCGCCGGCAACTTGAGGGGATACCTGTGCGGGACTTTGGTTTTTTGCCTGCTTCTTTTCTGCCTGTGGCTCGGATGTGTACTGTGGCTGATCGACTTGAAACGAGTCGAAAGAAAAAGGACTTGGCTCAATTGTCGCAGCCGACTTACCGGTTTGTGGCATTTCTGCTCGCGCATCAGGCGCGGAATCAACCAACTCATAGATAGGATGTTCGCGCCCGTGCTTGTCTTCCTGCATACCGCGATACCGGAACAAATCGGCGTTTTCATCGTTCAGCCGCGAAATATAATCATAATAAGGGCGGGAAATAAAAATCTGATCGACGCCGGCAAAGCTCATCACACGCTGCGCATCATTGATGCCGTCGCCTACCATGTTGCTCTGGCCATTCATATCCTTTTCGATATTGATGGGCCCGAAGTGAATACCGATGCGCACTTTCAGATCCGGATAATCCAGGTGCTGGTTGGCCAGGACAGTATTACGAAACTTTATCGCCACTTCCAGCGCGTCTTCCGGATGCTGTAAAAACCCTATTGCTGCACCGTCCCCGGTATCAAGAATGATGTGTTGTTCGTCACCACCAAATGTCTTCAGGCATCCGGACACAATCTGATTGAACTGTCTTTTGATTTCGATCTGTTTGTTTACCGATAGTTTGGTATACCCCACCACATCAAAAAACAACACCGTAGCACTGTTGGAACGTGATTTCGTTGAGGCACTTTGCACCGGCTTATCCACTTCGTTCGACATCCGCTCTGCTGCCTCACGTGCTTTTGCAGCTTCTGCCTCGGCTTTGATACGCGCATTCGCTATGGCTTCCGCCTCCAAACGAGCCTTGGCTTCCTGCTCCGCCCTTAGCTTGGCCGCTTCCAGTTCGATCCGTATCTTCGCTGCTTCCTGTTCTGCTTTTATACGCACAGCTTCGACTCGTTCCCGTTCCCTGGCTTCTGCCTCCAGACGAGCCCTGGCTTCCTGCTCTGCCCTTAGTTTGGCCATTTCCAGTTCGATCTGTATCTTCGCAGCTTCTTGCTCTGCTTTTATACGCGCAGCTTCGGCTCGTTCCCGCTCCCTGGCTGCAGCCTCGAGACGCAGCTTGGCCTCCTGCTCGGCTTTTAATCTGGCGGCATCGAGTTCGTCGCGTTCTTTCCTTGCTTGCTGTTCCGCCAACAAACGCGCAGCCTCGGCGGCCAACTGTTGTTCCCTGATCGCAGCCTCAAAATGCTGCCTGGAATCTTGCTCGGGTTTCAAATTGGCAGACCCGATCTCTTCGCGTCCTTTCCCGGCTGGTTGTTCCGCCTGCAAACGTTTGGCTTCGGCCTCCCGCTGTTGCGCCTTGATCGCAGCCTCAAGAAGCTGACCTGCATCTTTCCCGGCATTCAACTTGGCAGCCTGGGCTGCTGCTTCGCGCCTACTCTTGGCTTCCGCCTCCTCCCTGGCACGGCGTACCGCCTCTTCACGGATCCTGGCTGCCTCATGTTCGGCTTTAACACGAATGGCTTCAGCTTCCTGCTGCACCTTGATTTTCTCAGCGTCGAATTGCTGTTTGGACCTTTCTTCAGCCTCCGCCCTCAAACTTTTAGTGTTGTCCGGCACGATTGCCGGTGTTTCAGGTGGTGTCACGGGAAACCCGGTCAAAAAATCCAGTTCGCCGGCATCTTCATCCACCGGCTGCTTTTTATGCGGGGTGACCATCTTGCTGGGAACGGACATCTTGCCGGGTATGGATATTTTTTGAGGTACGGCCATCTTCGGGGTTTTGCCGACCATGGCTTTATCCTGGATGAAGCCGGTCTTTTCCAGTTCCTCAAACGTTTCGCCGAGGCTGGCGCGCATACTGGGCGCGGCGCGCTTGCTGATTTCACTGAAAGTCGAAGTACCGTCCACCATCAGCAAGGCGCGTTTAAGGTGGTCGGGAAGATGCGAAGACCTGCCTTGCATCTCGTCTTCGCCTTTGCTGGTTTTGACAAAAATTGTTTTATTGTCCATACCCTATTCTAGCTGATAGCGTGTTGTGATTACGATTGTAAATCATTTCTTCGCCGGCGATGCATGCACAGCAGGCTACATACAATGCGTATTGGCTAATTGATGTTGACCGGGCAAGGCAAAATCACTATCATGCGCACCTTCGACACGTTACCGACGGAAGTCGGCCGTTTGCGGGAGAAGGTGCGATGCGCCCACTCCCGCACCCGTCGGCTAAGCCGCACCGTGTCGTGGCCGCACCTCTTCATTCCCTGATAGCTCAGTTGGTAGAGCGACGGACTGTTAATCCGCAGGTCCCTGGTTCGAGTCCAGGTCGGGGAGCCA
>DHIV01000042.1:0-2756 GCA_002403995.1 Gallionella sp. UBA4737
CCCTCTCCCCCAGCCCCTCTCCCGCTAGCGGGAGAGGGGAGCTAGAAGCTATGCTCCTGCGCCGGAAAACTCCCATCCTTCACCTCTCGCACATAATGCGCCACAGCCTCGGCAATAGAAGCCGCACCCTGCATGTAATTCTTCACGAAGCGCGCCTTCTTGCCCGGATAGATATCCAGCATGTCGTGCAGCACCAGTACCTGACCGGAGCATTCCGCGCCTGCGCCGATGCCAATGGTGGGGATGGTGAGTTGTGCGGTGATCTCCGCCGCCAGCAGCGCGGGCAACGCCTCCAGCACGATCATGCCGGCGCCGGCTTGTTCGAGGGCCATCGCATCTTCCAGCAATTTTTGAGCGGCGGCGGAGTCCTTGCCTTGCACGCGATAGCCGCCCAGCTGGTTCACCGATTGCGGCGTCAGCCCGATGTGGCCGCACACCGGGATGCCCCGTTCGGTCAGGAAGCGCACCGTTTCGACCATCGCATCGCCGCCTTCCAGCTTGACCATCTGCGCGCCCGCCACCATCAATTTCGCGACATGAGTAAAGGCTTCCTGCGGACTGACCTGGAAGGTGCCGAACGGCATGTCGGCGACGATGAATGCCTGCCTGGAACCGCGCGCCACGCAGGCGGTGTGGTACGCCATCTCATCCAATGTCACCGGCAGCGTGCTCTCGTGCCCCTGCAACACCATGCCGAGCGAATCGCCGACCAGCAGCACGTCCACGCCCTGCGCTTCCAGCAGCGCGGCGAAACTGGCGTCGTAACAGGTCAGCACGGCGATCTTTTCGCCCTTGCCGCGCATCGCCTGCAATCTGGTCAGCGTGGTTCGCATCATCAGTTTCCCATGCTGAAATATTCGCGCGGCCCGCGCATCTCCTCGATGCGCTTCAACAGCAGGGTGAAATCTTCATCGTTATCGACAAAGTTCAGATGCTCGCTGTTCACCATCAACACCGGCGCCGCGTCGTAATGATAGAAGAAATCGCTGTAGCTTTGCGCCAGGCGCTGCAAATAATGTTCGCTGATGCCGCGTTCGTAAGGCTCGGCACGGCGTTGCACGCGCTCCACCAGCGTCTCGGGCTCGGCCTGCAGGTAGATCACCAGGTCGGGCACCGGCGCCTGCAATTGCAGCGACCGGAAAATCTGCTGGTACAGCGCATACTCCTCGTCGTTCAGGTTCAGGCGCGCAAACAGCGGGTCTTTCTCGAACAGGTAATCCGACACCGTGCTCTCGCGGAACAGGTCCATCTGCGCCAGGTCGCGCACCTCGTTGCCGCGCTGGAACAGGAAGAACAATTGGGTCGCCAGCGCATAGCGCGGCTGATCCTGGTAGAACCGGGCGAGGAAAGGGTTTTCGCCGGGCTTTTCCAGCAACGTCGTGGCGCCCACGTGTTGCGCGAGACGCTGCACGAGGCTGGTCTTGCCCACGCCTATCGGCCCTTCGACAACCACGTAACGATACTTGTCAAACAGCATCGGCAATCCTTTCCAAAATCTGGTCCTGGCAAGCCTGCAATGCCTGCCGCGCCTGCCCGACACCGGGGATGCAGATATCCGGCGCGATCTCCAACAAGGGCTGCAACACGAATGCGCGCCTGTGCATCTGCGGATGCGGGATGGTCAGGCCATGCTCATGCAATCGCGCCTCGTCATACAGCAGCACATCAAGGTCCAGCGTGCGCGGCGCGTTGCGGAAGGTGCGCTCGCGGCCGTGCTGATGTTCGATGTGCAGCAGCGCTTGCAGCAATTCCTGCGGAGTCATGCTCGTCGCAACCTTGGCCACCGCATTCACGAAATCCGGCTGGTCCAATAATCCCAGCGGCGCGCTGCGATACAACGATGACCGGGCAATCAGGCGCGTGCCGGGCAGCTTGTCGAGGGCGGCAAAGGCACGTTGCAATTGGCTGTGCGGGTCTTCAAGATTGCTGCCCAGCCCGATGAAGGCAACGTGCGGCATTATGCTACCGGCTCACTCGATGCTGCCGGTTCGTCCACTGCCGGTGATTCGGGCTTCTTGCGCGGTTTGCGGCGGCGGCGTTTTTTCTCGCCGTCACCCTCCGGCTGCAACATTTCCGTCTGGCGCTCTGTACTGGCATCCTGAAACTCGTCCCACCACAAACCCAGCGCGTCATCCACTTCGCCGCTGGCGCAGCGCAACAGCAGAAAGTCGAATCCGGCGCGAAAGCGCGGCTGCTCCAGCAAACGGAACGGGCGCTGTCCGGCGCGTTGCTCGAAGCGTTGCTGCATCAGCCAGATCTCTTTCATCACCGCATCCTGGCGATGCGGGATGGCAAGCTGCGCCCTCTGCCTGGCCAGCACCTCGTCCATCGCCTCATGCATCGCACCCACCGGGCGCATACCTTGCTGCACGCGCAGATTCCACGCCGCCAGCACTTCATGCCACAGCAATGCCGCGAACAGGAATGCCGGGGAGACCGTCTTGTCCTGGCTGATGCGCTCGTCGGTGTTGCGCAACGCCAGCATGATGAATTTCTCGCCCACCGGCTGTTCCAGGATCACATCCAGCAGCGGCAGCAAGCCATGGTGCAGATTCATCTTGCGCAAATGCTGGATGCATTCCACCGAGTGGCCCGACAACAGCATCTTCAACACCTCATCGAGCAAGCGCGCCTGCGGCACATTGTCGAGCAGGCTTTTCATCTTCGCGATCGGCGCGGCGGTCGCCGCGTCCAGCTTGATCCCCAGCTTGGCGGACAAGCGCACCGCGCGCAGCATGCGCACCGGGTCTTCGCGG
>DHIV01000042.1:2993-6654 GCA_002403995.1 Gallionella sp. UBA4737
CATGCGCACCGGGTCTTCGCGGTAACGCACCAGCGGATCGCCGATGATGCGCAACAGATGGTTGCTGGTATCGGCATAACCGCCGTGATAGTCGTAGATCTCCTGGGTGCTCGGATCGTAGAACAGCGCATTGGCGGTAAAATCGCGCCTTGCCGCATCCTGCTCCTGGTCGCCGAACTCGTTGTCGCGCAGCAGGCGTCCATGCTCGTCAGTCTGTGCATCTTCGGCTTCGATCATGCGGCGGAAAGTAGACACCTCGACCACCTCCTCGCCGAACATCACGTGCACCAGCTGGAAGCGCCGCCCGATGATGCGCGAACGACGGAATAGCCTGCGTACTTCCTCCGGCGTGGCATCGGTCGCCACATCGAAATCCTTGGGTATGCGTTCCAGCAACAGGTCGCGCACCGCGCCGCCCACCACATAGGCCTGATAGCCTGCCGCCTGCAGCCCGTCGGTGACTTTCAACGCACCGTAGCTGATCTGCTCGCGCGCCACGCCATGCAATCTGAACGGGATAACCTGGGCATTTCCTACCGATTTTATCTTGGCAGGCTTGCGGAATACACGCTTGAGGAATTTTTTGATCATGCAATGTTTAAATAGGGCACTTCCGGGAATGGAACGCGACGCTGTCTTGTAGAGAGCGCGGATTATACACCGCGGGAATTTTCGGCCTCAATGAAAAACGCGCCGGGCGGCACGCAGTCTGTATAGCGATAGCGCAATCTTCATAGCCAATCAGGCTGAACTCCTTCAGCGGCATTCTGACAAGCGGTTCATCAAGCGGAGAGCCCTTTGATCCAGCGTCCATACAACTGAGCTGCCACGCTGTTCAAACGCTGCTGCTTGCCATTCATCTGCAGCTGCATCTCGCTCGCGGATTGCACCGCCGGGCTGCTGCTTGCGGCGATTTCATCCGCTCCCGCTGCACACCAGACCGCGATCATCTCCGCAGTCATTTCGACATGGCATTGCAGCGCGAGGTGTTTGCCGATGGCATAAGCCTGATTGGCGCAATACGCACTTGAAAGCAAGCGTGTCGCTCCTTGCGGCAGGGCGAAGGTTTCGCCATGCCAATGAAATGCAACAAAGCTGCGCACATCGCCGAACCAGCTGCGCGCGATGTCGTTGTCCGACACTCGCACCTCGCCCCAGCCGATCTCCTTGACCGGATTGCGCGACACCACTGCGCCCAATGCCTTGGAGATCAGCTGCCCGCCTAGGCAATGGCCCAGCAGCGGAACATCTTTAGCGACTGCATCACCGATCAATGCCTCGACTTCCGGTATCCATGGCAGGCCGTCGTTGACGCTCATCGGCCCGCCCATGAAGACCAGCCCCGAATAGGCCGATGCACTTTGCGGTACGGCATCGCCCGCATCGATCGCGATCAGTTGCCACGGGATATTTCGCTGATCCAGGAATGTAGCGAGGTAACCAGGGCCTTCGGTAGCAGTGTGGCGGAAGATGGCGATGGGTTTCATATCAGGATTGAGGATTGAGCAAAAAAAAACGGGGCCGAGGGTTTTCTCAATCCTCGCTCCTCAATCCTCAATCCTTGGTTTTATCCCGCTCGATTAGCGCGTAGGCAGAATGATTATGTATGGACTCGAAATTCTCCGACTCGACCACATAGGCGTCGATGCGCTCATCCTTATCCAGCACCGCCGCCACATCGCGCACCATGTCCTCGACGAATTTGGGATTGTCGTAAGCGCGCTCGGTGACGAATTTTTCGTCGGGACGTTTCAGCAAGCCATACAGCTCGCACGACGCCTGTTCTTCCGCGATGCGGATCACGTCTTCGATCCAGACGAACTCGTTGGTGCGTATCGATAGCGTGACATGGGAACGCTGGTTATGCGCGCCGCGCTCGGAGATCTTCTTCGAGCACGGGCACAGGCTGGTGACCGGCACCTGCACTTTCATCGTGATGCGCGGCTTGCCGTGAACGGTTTCGCCGATCAGCGTCACGTCGTAATCGAGCAGGCTTTGCACCCCGGACACCGGCGCGGTCTTGTTCACGAAATACGGGAAGCTCATCTCGATATAGCCGGACTTGGCTTCCAGGCGCGCCACCATCTCGCGCAAGATGTTCTCGAACGATTCCACGGAAATCTCGCGCTCATGCTGGTTGAGGATCTCGACGAAGCGCGACATGTGCGTGCCCTTGAAATTGTGCGGCAGATGCACGTACATGTTGAACGTGGCGATGGTGTGCTGCACTCCGACGCTCTTGTCTTTTACCTTCACCGGATGGCGTATGCCCTTGATGCCGACGCGATCGATCGCCAGGTGGCGCGTATCGGCTGAACTTTGCACATCGGGAATAAAATTTGTCTCTGGAGAATTCATGGCTTACATCCTATTGGGTTGCATAGGCAACGTATTATAACCAATCCCGACAAATTTACTAAGTCAATTTTTCAGCGTCGGGTTAAGTTTGTTTTCTATCAGTGCAAACAGGCCCGCCGCATCCAGGCCGCAATCCGCCAGCATCCGCGCATGTTCGCCCTGTTCGATGAAACGGTCCGGCAAACCGAGTTGCAACAGCGGGATCATGACACCGTGCTGTTGCAAACATTCTTCCACCGCGCTGCCCGCGCCGCCTTGCACGGTGTTTTCCTCCACCGTTACCAGCAATTCATGTTCACGCGCCAGGCGCAATACCAGCTCGGCATCCAGCGGCTTGATGAAACGCATGTTCGCCACCGTCGCATCCAGTTTCCCGCCTGCCACCAGCGCGGGGGCCAGCATGGTGCCGAATGCCAGGATCGCCACCCGTTTGCCGGTACGGCGCAACTCGCCCTTGCCGACAGGCAACGCACGCATCTCGGGATCGATCGCCACGCCCGGCCCGGTGCCGCGCGGATAGCGGACCGCACTCGGAGTATTCAACTTGAACGCGGTATACAACATCTGGCGGCATTCGTTTTCATCAGCCGGCGCCATCACCGTCATATTGGGTATGCAGCGCAAATAGGAAAGGTCGAAGCTGCCCGCATGGGTCGCTCCGTCCGCACCGACCAGACCGCCGCGATCTATCGCCAGCACCACCGGCAGGTTCTGTATCGCGATGTCGTGGATGAGTTGATCGTAAGCGCGCTGCAGGAAAGTCGAGTAGATCGCCACCACCGGCTTGTATCCGTCGCAGGCCAGCCCTGCCGCGAACGTCAGTGCGTGCTGTTCGGCGATGCCGACATCGAAATAGCGAGCCGGAAAACGCTCGGCAAATTCCGCCAGCCCCGAGCCTTCGCACATCGCCGGGGTGATGCCCACCACCCGTTCATCCTGCGCTGCCATATCGCACAGCCACTGCCCGAACACTTGCGCGTACGCAGGTTTGGCGATTTGCCCTGCGACGTTCTGCTGGGCAGGCTTGGCGACTATGCCTTGCGTGTGATCGAACTTGCTCACGCCGTGATACAGCAGACAATTCTCCTCGGCCAGCGCGTATCCCTTGCCCTTTTGCGTGACGATGTGCAGGAACTGCGGCCCGCTCAGCTTGCGGATATTGCTCAGGGTATCCAGCAGCACATTCAGATCATGCCCGTCGATAGGGCCGATGTAATTGAAGCCGAATTCCTCGAACAGCGTGCCGGGTATCACCATTCCCTTGAAATGCTCCTCGGCGCGCTTGGCGAATTCCAGCACCGGC
>DHIV01000081.1:0-10634 GCA_002403995.1 Gallionella sp. UBA4737
CCGGTTTTAATCAAGGCCTCCTGGTGTCGTTTCTCGATGACGCCATCGGCCGTGCTGGCGGCAGGATTGAGAATGGTGGTATCGCGGTTTTTTTGGGGCATAGCCTTCCTCTGTTATAGCGCGAATAATCTGGCGGATCGCGCGGCGGTGCATGCAACTCCCCCCCGGCTTTTTACCCACGCTGAAGAATGCATGCATAGACATGCAAGCGCGGGTGGATAGTGGGTCGATGGAGGAAATTTGAGCAGCATGCCGCACGATAGCAATGAAACCGGCCGCGCTCCGTACGTTATCGCACATTAAGCAGAGATTTTATGCAAAGCGGTTGTGCCAAAGATTAGCCGTGACTGGCTGAGAAAAACTCCTGATGATCAAGAACCCGTACCGTGAGTAATTCGCGGGCAAGTTCCAAGTCCATTCGGTGTCAAAAACCAGGGCGCTGAGCAAGCCGGGCATGCCGGCTATCAATTTGTCTTTGGCAGACCGCCACTGATTTACCGGGCACTTTCCGGGTTATTCAGGCGCCGGCTTATTCCGGGGCGGTTTCATGGTCAGGGAGCATAGCCTCGGTCACATCCTTGCCGATCCCGCGATAGCCGGTATAGCGACCGGAGGCGTCGAACATCGGTTCCCCGCTCACCATCAGATATTGCCGCGAGCCGTCGGGATTGGTGCGGCTGTAGACAAAATCCAGGAACGGTCGCCTGGCGGCGATGTTAGCCTCGATCACTTCATGCTCGACCGGATTCCAGCGCGGCCCTTGCTCTTTGCCAGAATTTTTGCTTGGATCATTACTGGCGTCTCTACTTGCCTTGTCCAGCGCGGCATCGACCTGGATACCGAGCATTTCATGCACCGGACCGGAGATCTTGGTGAAATGCCCGTTCTCGTCCTGCTCCCAATACCAGTCGGACGACAGCTCGGTCAGGCGGCGAAAGCGTGCTTCGCTCCTTTGCAGTTCGGCGGTCCGTTCCTGCACCGTCTGTTCCAGCACCCTGTTGTAATTCTCGAGTCTGCTGTATAACAGCCGCACTTCCAGCATGTTATGGATACGCGTCTTCACTTCGACCAGGTCGAACGGTTTGGCGACGAAATCCTTCGCGCCGGCGGTCAGCGCGCGCAGCTTGTGATCCGGCTGGGCGGTGATAACAAGCACCGGAAGGTAGCCGTCCGGTTCGATTTGCTTGAGCGCCTCCAATACCTGGAAGCCATCCATGCCGGGCATCAGCAGATCGAGCAGGATCAGGTCATAGCGGTTTTTGCGATACAGTTCGGAGACCGCATGAGGATCTGTCGCCGATGTAACGTTCACATAGCCGGCATCATGCAGCATTTGCTCCAGCAGTTGCACATTGGCTTCCTGATCGTCAACGATCAGTATGCGGGCATTAAGAAATTCTGGTTTGCTTATCATCGTATTTTCCTGGTTTCATTTTTGTGCGGTTTGATTTTTGTCGACTGATCCCATTGCGGAAATTTTCCCCGTTTCAGCAAGCTTCAGGGCATCGTCCAAAGCATTCATGAATTCATTGACCTTGATCGGTTTGGTCAGATAGCGGAAGAATCCTGCCTGCAAGCCCCTCTCGACATCAAGCGGCATCGCATTGGCACTGATGGCAATGACCGGGATGTGCTTCGTTGCCGGGTCTTTGCGCAGGATATTCAGGGCTTCGATCCCGCTGATGCCGGGCAGACCGATGTCCATCAGGATCACATCCGGGAGATGGACGCGCGCAAGTTCTACGCCGAGGCTGCCATCGTGCGCGCTCAAAATACGCAGACTCTGGTGGTCCCCAATGATGTGCTCGATCAGCATCAGGTTGGCCGGGTTGTCTTCCACACAGAGCAGGGTGCGCAACACAGTATCTTCCGTAAATTGCGGCGCAACTTCTGCGCGCCTGGTATTTCCAGTGGCAGCTTGCGGCGCCGCGTTCCGGATCAGTTCGACCCAGAATTCGCTGCCCACTCCTACAGTGCTTTCCATGCCGATGGTGCCGCCCATCATTTCGACCAGTTGCTTGGTTACCACCAGGCCGATACCTGTGCCTTCTTCGGCGCCTGCCTCCTGCCCGAGACGATCGAAAGGGTGGAACAGGCGCTCCCGCTGTGCCTGAGACAAGCCCATTCCGCTGTCTTTGATGCTCACGCGTATGCGTTCCGGTGTGCTCGAGGTGCACTTCACCTCGACCGTTCCATGCTCGCGGTTGTATTTGATCGCATTAGTAAGCAGGTTGATCATAACCTGCTTTAGCCGGATTCGATCGGCATCGACAGACCAGGTGTGATCGAATGGGAGAAAGTTAATCTGGATGCCGCGATTTTGGGATATCGGATCGATCATGGACTGGCATTCGCGCATGACATCGATCAGCGGCACCGGCTCCAGCGACAGCGACAGCTTGCCGGACTCGACCACCGCGAGATCGAGGATCTCGTTGATCAGTTCCAGCAGAAACCATCCGGCTTTGATGATCTGCTGCAACCTTGCATTCTGGACGTCTGACGGCGGCGGGTTACTGGTCTCCAGCAACTGCGCAAAGCCCAGGATGGCATTCAGCGGGCTGCGCAGCTCATGGCTCATGCTGGAAAGAAAATCCGATTTCGCGAGATTGGCCTTCTCCGCCGCCAGCTTGGCGCTCACCAGCTCGGCTTTTGTCGCCTCGACTTGTTCGGCCAATTGTTGTGCTTCGATTGTAGTGGTGACCAGGCGTGCGTTCGCTTGCTGCAACATCGTCATGTGTATGTCGGACGCCGCATGTATCGCCTCCGCAACACGGATTTCCTGCTCGCGCGAGGTGGCTGCCCCTTCGCGCAAATGGGCTTCGCCTTCCCGAACCTGCGCCGCTTTCTCTCGCTTGAGCATGGCCACTTCATCGTCAATGACAGAACTTTCCCGGCGCCTTCTATCACCTCCACGGACTATGTGTTGTAACCTGTCCTTGCCGTGCCTGGTCACGCCAGGCTGTCCTGAAGCATCGGTGACAGAAGCTCCGCTTCTGCCATATCTGTTCATCAGCGAGCTCCACCACATGATCGTTCCGTTACGGGCTGACTGCGGGCCGGCCGGTCATGATCCCGGAATAACCGGATAAGGATTTGCCCACAACGATGCCTTCGTCGGCGATGTCGTACTGGCGGATATCCTTGCTGTGCTCGCTGCCACGGACCTTGACGACCGAGAAGACGCGTTTGAACTGGCCTTCGATTTCGGTATAGCGCTGCACGATGATCGCGTCAGCGAGGAAGGCGCTGCCAAACGGGCTGAATCTCAAATCTGTGTAGCGGTCCTCCAGTTCCGAAGTCATCAGTATGGTCACACCCATGCCGGTAAGCTCGGCTACCATCCGGTACAGCGATCCGCGAAAATCTTCGCTGAATTCGGGCGCCAGCGCCAGCTCGAATCCGGACAAGGAGTCTATGACGACGCGCTTTGCCTTCATTCGGCTAATCATCGCTTTCAAATCATGCATGGTTTCATCGATCGACAGATCCAGGGAACGCGTGTCGATCACCCCCACTTGTCCAGCCCCGATCATCTCATGCAGCTTGTTGCTCAGCAGTTGGCTGGGGCTTTTCTCAAACGCCGCGATCACACCGGGTTCGCCCCTGCGCACACCCTCGGCGAGGAATTGCGTCGACAATATGGTCTTCCCCGAACCGGATGGCCCGACCAGCAGCAGCGAATATCCCGCCGGCAAACCGCCGCCCAGCATTTCGTCCAGACCGGGCACGCCCATCGCGACACGCTCGTCACCGGTGGATATCTTTGCGCCTTGCTGGATGATCGCGCGAGGAAAAACCTGGATCCCCTGATCATTGATACGGAACGTATGCAAACCCGGCGCCTGGGCTTGTCCGCGCATCTTGACCACTTGTATCTTGCGCACCAGAGAATTGCGGTGCAGATTTTGCGTAAGCCACAGAATGCCATCCGCCACGGTAAAGATAGGACTGGCCTCCGATTCCGGCGCCAAGTATTCTCCGATCAAGAATGTGGTTGCCTGCCAACTCGTCATTTGCATGCCCAGTTGCTGGATGAACTTCTGCAGATTGGACGCGCCATTTTCCCGGCCCTTTACGGTCTGCGCGACCGATCGAAACGAATCGACGAATACGAAGCGCGGATCAAAGTCTCTCACTTCCTTGGTGATGTGTGACATCACGTGATCAAAATCCCCATCCAGAAGGTCCGTGGCCAGGTTGATGAAGCGGATCGATTCATTGACTTTGTTGACATCAAAAAACGGGAATTGCTGTTGGTAACGGAGCATCTTCAACGCGGGTTCCCCGAGTACCGTGAAGAACAGTGCCCGGTTATCCGGGTTTGCCAGCGAGAACATGATCTGGTGAGCGAGCGTTGTTTTTCCGCTTCCCGGCGTGCCTGCAATCAGATTGAACGAAAATTCCGGCAGGCCGCCCCCCAACAGGTTGTCCAGACCGGGTACGCCGGTTTTCAGGCGATGGATTTTTACCTTGCGCATTTTATCTCCTTGCTGGCGCTATCCGCAGCATCATAGTCCCAAGCCAAACGTAAAATACTGGTGGTTAACTGCTCGCCGATCAACGACGCCAGGATGTCAGTGAAAGTGATCAGTAGCTGGAGATTTGCTTCGTTGGCATGCGCTGGTGTTTGTCTTTCAAGGCACATTTTTAATTCCGCGAACCGGTGCTCAGCCTGTGTTGAATGCGGGTCGAACTCGAGCCAGAAATATGATGACTGGGTAAGGACTAGACTTCTCGAGTAAAGCGAATTAAAACCGCCCTCACCCACGATCGAAATGATTTGGGTCGCCATCTGCTCCCAAATCAAAACCGCGGCATCCGGAATTTTTTTGGTTTGCAATAGCGGTAGATTTTTGATTATCTGGTGCCGAAGCAGATCATTTGTATCCATAGGCAAATATCCATAGGCAAAACATCAATTGAATTGTTGGTCGATATATCGACGTTATATAGAATATAGCCACTACATTGATTCGACATCAGTATAGAACAATCGCTTTGCCGTGCCCAATATTTATTCATTCAGTGTTTGTGTTTGCTTAACAATTCGACTTTACGATGAATCGGCAGGCTGTTAACCGATCCTGAGTCGTGGAGTAGACGGCGAAATTCTTTCTTGACCACGTT
Source organism: Gallionella sp. UBA4737 (assembly GCA_002403995.1). Lineage (GTDB taxonomy): Bacteria > Pseudomonadota > Gammaproteobacteria > Burkholderiales > Gallionellaceae > Gallionella. The sequence goes on from DHIV01000081.1 coordinate 5,131, forward strand.
GTAACACTCACAGGTACGTGACTCCAATCCCGATCGGTCAATCACTGTGATGTGACCACGGCGGTATCTGATCAGACCAGCGCGCTGCAAATTCCCAGCGATTTCCGTGATGCCTTCGCGGCGTACACCCAGCATGGCGGCGATCAATTCCTGTGTTATGGTCAATTCATTCGATGTTAATCGATCGAGGGTTACCAGCAGCCATCGGCAAACTTGCTGCTCCACTGAGTGATGCCGATTACAGACCGCAGTTTGGGATATCTGTGTGATCAGCGCCTGGGTGTAACGCAGAAACAAATTATGCAATGCGCCACTGCAGCGCCCGCCGGTACGATTGAATTCCTCCATCATCAACCGGGCTGTCAGCCGGTAACCATGGCCTGCAGTCTGCACGGTGACCCGGCTGGGTGTGGTGATCCCGCCCATGAAAAGTGAAATTCCGAGCATGCCCTCATTGCCCACACCCGCGATTTCGGCCGATGCGCCATCCTCCATGACGTAGTGCAGGGACAAAATGGCGGTCGTCGGAAAATAGGCATGATGCAACTGACTATTGGATTCGTAGAGGACTTCACCGAGCGGCATCGAGACCAGTTCCAGATGAGGCGAGAGTCGTTCCAGTACTTCCTCAGGCAGCGCGGCGAGGAGATGGTTTTGATTGGGGGAATGCCGTTCGGACATATTAGCGACCATGTTCTTGCCTCTTGAGCGTGCAATCGATCAGGATCAAAATCTATCAACAGCGGAACAACTTAAAGGCTGTGGCTGTAACAGCCACATTGATTGTACTCCTAAGACAGGATGTTATGTGCGTTACCCAACAGAACTTGCCGGGACATCGAGGGAAAATATGCACAGGTGTCCGATCCTCCCCCTGATGGACACCTGTAGCAACTTGGCCCGGTAACGGCACTCCCGTTCCCGGGCCTTCTTTTGGCATAAGGGGTCTGCAAACAATTATTGATTGCTGATATCACTGGGTTTGCGCAACATCGTGCATGTCTTTGACGATCTGGTAACACTGGCAAGCGGCCGCTTCGAGACCTTCCCCGTCGAGAATGACGATTTCACCACGGTTGTAACTGATCAGATTGCGTAGTCGCAAATCACCGGCAGCCTTGGTGATGCCGACCCGCCGCACGCCCAGCATATTGCTGAGGAGATCCTGCGTCAGATGAAATTGGTTCGACCGCATGCGGTCGCGCGTCATCAGCAGCCAGCGAGCGAGACGGGCTTCGACACAATGAAAGCGATTGCACACGGCAGTCTGGGTCATTTGAATCATCAGTTCGTAAATGTAGCGGTACACCTCTCGTTGCAACTGCGCACTCTGCTGGAATTCCTTGCGGAAGTTCGCGGATGTCATGCGCAAAGCCTTTCCCCCTCCAAGTACCAAGGCGTGCACCGGCGAATCGTTTACGCCAAGCGCCAGGGGAATCCCGAGCATGCCTTCACGGCCAACCATGCCAACCTCCAGAGCCTGGTGCCCCTCTGCCTGTGTGAGCAAAGACACCAGCGTATCGGTCGGGAAGTAAACATGGCGTATCGGCTCACCTGGACGATAGAGCACTTCACCGAAAGACAGCGTGATCGGCTCCAGATGCGCAAACAGCGACTGATAGTCCTTGTCGGGCAAGGCAGCTAGCAGACTGTTTGCAACATGAACTCGATTTGCAACTAGCATTGGGCGATCCTGTGTAATTCGCATCTTGTTCATCCATAGCCGACGGACGGAGATGCAAAGCTGCATATCCCGCTGTCAAAAACGATGCTGCGTTGGCAACTCGACCACGGCATACACCTCGGCGAGCTGCGAGATGGTGTCAAGTTACAGCAATCACCTTCTGCTGTATGTGCGCTGACGCACAGTGGCCGCGCCGGGTTTTGTCCGTCGTGGTCGATGCGTTGTCTGCCCTGAAGCAAACGAAACGAATGAGATCCAGCCTTGATGCACCGCTCGTGAACAATAGTTCGACTTATGTGTGCCAACGCACGGTGCGCCCTGGACGCAAAGGCTATAAATGCACTGTCGATGGGTGGTCTCAAGCTCAGTTTGATTCCAGGCTGGCCTGAAAAAACCGGTATGAGGATCTGCCTTCGTCGTAGAGAAAGAACACCAACGCCAAGGTCAGCGGTGCATTCACTTCTGGCTCTTATCCGCAAGGATTCTTTCCTACACTTTTTCAATAAAACTTTTTAAGGAGACTCATCATGAATCATCTTCAAAAACATCTTTCCGCGAGCCTGATTGCACTGGCCGCGTTACTTTCCACGGCCCCGATGGCATGGGCTGGCCAGGGGGCACAAACTGCACCTTCACTGGGTATGGCGTCCAGCTTCGCAGTTTTGAGCGCGACGCCCAATGGCGGGGGGGCGGTGACCTGCACCGACTCCATTGTCAACGGTGACGTGGGTTCCTCAGGCGCCATGGCTTCGGTCGTTCAAACCAATTGCACGATTAACGGGGCGATCATCGCGCCGGTTTCCGCTCAGGTCTTAAAAGACTTCAATACCGCGTACGACCAGTACGCGAACATTGCGTGCACCGGAACGTTGGAGACTGCTTACACAGACACGACGCTCACGCTCACGCCGGGAGTCTACTGTAACACCGCGGGCGTGACGTTCACGAACACCACGTTGATTCTCGACGCGCAGGGCGACGCAAACGCGACCTGGATTTTCAAGATCGGCACGTCCGGCACCGGCGCACTCACCGGCACCAATTTCACCGTGAACATGGCCAATGGCGGGGATCCGTGTAACGTGAATTGGTGGGTCGCACAGGCCTCGACAATGACCACATCCGGCTTCCAGGGCAACATTCTTGCGGGTGCGGCTATCACGCTTACCGGTCTTGCCGGTACCACCACACCTTTCAATGGCGATATCCTGGCGAAAGCTGCTGTAACGATGACTGACGTCACCGTCACAGGCTGCAATGCAACCGGCGGCGGTCATGGAAATCACCATGGTCAATATAAAGACCATGAAAAATGCAACCAGGGCGTAGGCAATGGTCCTGAGGGCTGCGATCCGGGCAACTCGAACCTGCACAACCCGTTCCGTCATGACGATGATGCACGTTCGAATGACGAGGACGGTGGCACGCCGGGCAACCCTGGCCGCAAGGGTGGCAACAAGTAATCCTGCAATACCGCAGCATGAAAAAGGACCCTTGCGGGTCCTTTTTTACGTCTTGTGTGCGGCAGCGCACATATAAATTTGCGAGTCGCCTTTATACTTTCTGAACTGTAATGATCGTGTTGGAAAATAATAATGAATATAGTTCCAATTGCAATAGCGTTCAGTGCAGTGTTTGTGGCGATATCGCCAACTGCACATCCGAATGTCAGGAGCTGGTGACGTGGGTTTTGAATCTGACTTCCACAAAACCTGCACTATCTAAAGAGCATGCTAAGATATTGAAATTAGTATGACAAACATAAATTTTTTCGTGCTACCAATCAGTAAATCTGGCGAGACACCTTGAGCACACTCTATATCCGCTTGCCTTCCAAAGCCGTCGCCGGCAGCACGCCCAACTGGCCTGCCCTGCCCTGTCCGTTCGCCCTGATATCGAATAACAAGCTGTCGCATGGCAGCTCGATCGAGCACCAGGGCACGTCACCATTGCCGGAATTGTCTGACACGGTAGCGAAGGCTCAGCGCGTGGTGCTGCTGCTGGCCGCCAGCGATGTAACTTTACTGCGCATGAAGGTGCCGCCGTTATCGTCAGCCCGTCTGAAAGCTGCGTTGCCCAACCTGGTGGAAGATCAATTGATCGCCGATCCTTCCGACTGCGTAGTGGTTGCGGGCGGCTTATCCGATGGGTTGCGCACCATCGCAGTGGTGCAACGCGCCTGGCTCGACATGTTGGTCAAGACCTTGATCGCGTTCGGTGCGCGTCATATCGCTGCATTGCCCGCACAATTGTGCCTGCCCGATCAACCGGGCAGCGTGACCGCCGCCATCAACGACCGCGATGAAGATGTCCAGAATGCCGAAACCGGCATGACACTGCGCCTGTCACAACAGGAAGGCATCGGTCTGGCGATCGCGCCTGAACAAAATGAATCTGCGGCAAGTGTAGCGATACGGACATTATGCGCGGTGGTGCCCGAAGCTCCGATCACGCTGTATGTGCCGCAATCATTGGTGCGCGCTTATCAGGAAGCGGTCAACGATACTGTTGCCCAGAATATGGTCGCACTGAGCAAGCGCATCAGCGTATCCGCCGACGACTGGTCGCGCTGGATCGCCGGTGCCAACGGCACGGTGCTTGATCTGATGGCGGGACTGGGCTTGGGAACCGGTCCCAAGCTGGACTGGCGTGCCTGGCGTTGGCCGCTGGCGCTGGCTGCTGCGGTTCTGGCCATAAATACCATAGCTTTGAATGTCGACTGGTGGCGCATGAAGAGCGAAGCATCAGCACTGCGCGCTGCCATGGTCCAGGTCTATAAATCGGCCTATCCGAAAGAATCCGTGATCATCGATCCCATCGCGCAGATGCAGCAGAAGATCGCAATCGCAAAACACAACTCGGGTTTGCCAGCGCCGGATGATTTTACCGCGATCACGGCGGCCTTTGGCGAGGCATGGTCCAACATCGTGGCAGCAGCGGGAACAAGTACCGCAATTGCCGCACTCGATTATCACGAACACAGCCTGTTCGTGCGCCTGAAACCTGTCCTGAGCCGAGTCGAAGGGCCGGGTGGTGAATCGCCAACGCAACAAATGAAAGCCGCGCTGGCAAAATACAATCTGGCGCTTGACCTTGCGCCTGAACAATCGGGTGCGGTCGTCTGGCAGATCAGGAGCGGAAAATGAGCCTGACAAATCTATTGGGGCAATCCGGGCAATCGTTCTCGGAATTCTGGGCGGTGCGCGATGCGCGCGAGCGCGCGATGCTTGCTGTGGCTGCGCTGGCCGTGGCATTAGGCTTGACCTACGCCTTGCTGATCAATCCGCCCCTGACCGGCCGCGACCGGTTGAACAAAAATCTGCCCATGCTGCGCCAGCAAGTCGCACAGATGCAGGCACTGTCCAGGGAAGCTGCGGCATTGTCAGAAAAATCTGCTGCGCCATTGATGGCGGTGTCCAAACAGAATATCGAGGCAGCGCTTGCCCGCAACGGCTTGAAGCCGCAAAGCGTGATGCTGACCGGAGACTTCGCGAAAGTGCAACTCGCCGCAGTCTCTTTTGCCGGCACGCTGAATTGGCTGGACGAAATGCAAAAGTCTTCGCTGCTTTCCGTGGTCGATGCCAATATCGTTGCACTGTCTCAACCCGACATGATCAATGCGACATTCACGTTGCGCAAACCAGGGAATGATTAATGGAAGCCTTTGAAAATTCAGAGTTCGCCCAAATGCCCCACAAGGGGACGCCGATCCGCTATGGGTGGAAACCACCCGTGCGGAATCGTCAGCAAGGTGTGGAAGTGGAGTTGGCAGGCAAGCCGCATAGCGGCTGCTCGCAAAAAATTTCGCCGCGCCGCATAT
>DHIV01000081.1:10824-14599 GCA_002403995.1 Gallionella sp. UBA4737
AGAAATTTTTTTCACAACGCAGCATAACCAGCGACTTGGCTGTCGTCTTTATGACAGCTTAGTCGAATGGCTAGTAGTTCATCAGTTGGGATACAACGAAGTTGCTGTGCAGGCTTACATGCGAAGCATGTTATGCCGGAACTAAAATCTGGATTTTTATGGTTGCTGGCGGGGATCGCCAGTGTCGCGTTCACCGTGTTGATGTTTTTTCCGGCTAGCTGGATGGCATCCATGGTAGAGCAGCAGACCGCAGGCCGCTTGACGCTCGGGGATGCGCATGGCACATTGTGGCGCGGTTCGGCTTTCATCGGCGGCGCGGCGAGTGGCAGCGATCCGCTGACACCGCTGCTGCCGGGACGATTCTCGTGGCGCTTGTCGCCGCTGGTGTTGTTAGGCAGTGTAGATGCAGAATTGGAAAATGCCGAGGCACTGTCGCAACCGATAGCGGTGAAAGGCAACTGGCATCAATGGCAAGTGAGTCCGGGTGCGATTGTATTGCCGGCGGAACGACTGGCCGCTCTGGGCGCGCCGCTGAATACGGTGCAGCCTTCAGGCCAGATGCGCTTGTCATGGGAAGCTCTGCAATTGACGCGGCAGAATGGAAAAATAGAGATGACCGGAGCTATGAACCTTGCAATGAAAGATCTCGGGTCACGGATGTCACCGGTCAAACCGCTGGGCAGTTATGATCTGGCACTGGCCTGGCACGGGGCACAGGCGGATGTGACGCTCAAGACGCTCCAAGGACCGATGTTGTTAAACGGTTCAGGTATGTTCACCAACGGGCGCCTGCAGTTTTCGGGCACAGCACAAGCCGAGGCCGGACAAGAACAAAAGCTGGCAAATTTTCTGAATTTGCTGGGTCAACGCCGCAGAATAGGCGACAAAGATGTCATCGGACTAGAATTCAAATGAAAAAAATCAAATCTCCCATCAATATGACGCCGGAAACAGGGCAAAGACCGGCAATGCGGCGTCACTGGAGTGCCGCGGCAATGCTGCTGTTGGCAACGCTTGCCATGCAACCGGCGCACGCTCAGGATCCAGACAGTGAAGAACCCCGCGGCACAAATGAAATCACTGGCCCGAGTAAGATCCCCGGCACACAGCAAGCTGCCAGCGCAAACAAGGATGCGGCCCCGAATACGGGCACACTCAATTTCGTCGATGCCGATATCGAATCAGTGATCGCGGCGGTCGGCGATTACACCAACACGACATTCATCATCGATCCGCGCGTCAAAGGCACGGTCACCCTGGTATCCGAGAAACCGCTCACCAAGGCCCAGGCGTTTCAGCTGTTGACCTCGGTGTTGCGCTTGCGCGGTTACACCGTGGTGACCGGCAACGGCTATACCAAAGTGGTGCCGGAAGCCGACGCCAAGCTGCAGGCGAGCCCGATCCAGGCCGGCGCAGTACGCGGCGACCAGATCGCGACGCAGATCTTTCATTTGAATTTTGAATCCGCAGCCAATCTGGTCGCGGTGTTGCGTCCGCTGATCTCGCCCAACAACACGATCAACGCCAACCCTGGCAACAACACACTGATCATCACCGATTACGCCGACAATCTGCTGCGGCTGGGCAAAATAATCTCGGCACTGGACGGACCCGCGAGCAGCGATCTGGATGTGGTGCCTATCCGTTACGCGGTCGCCAGCGATATTGCGGTGATGGCAAATCGGCTGCTGGAGCCGGGCGGGACACCCGCAGGCGATGTGGGGCGCATCAGTGTGCTGGCCTATCCACGCACCAATTCGGTCGTGGTGCGCGCGCCGTCCGAAGCACGCGCCAATCTTGCGAAAGCGCTGATCGCAAAACTGGATCAGCCGACCGCGCAGCCGGGCAATGTGCATGTGGTCTATCTGAAGAATGCCGAAGCGACCAAGCTTGCGCAAACCTTGCGTGCCGTGGTGTCATCGGACAGTTCCGCAATAAGTTCTGCAACTCCCTCATCCTCATCATCACCCGCATCGCCTTCATCACCCGCGCAGGTGCAACTGCCGAGTGGTGGATCGGCTGGTTTCATTCAGGCCGATCCAACGACCAACACGCTGATCATCACCGCCAGCGAATCGGTCTACCGCGACTTGCGCACCGTCATCGACAAGCTCGATGCGCGCCGTGCCCAGGTGTATATCGAGTCGCTGATCGTCGAAGTATCGGCAAGCAAAGCAGCCGAATTGGGCGTGCAATGGGCTGGCTTGTCGGGAAATGCCACCAGCGGTGCTCGGGTCGGGGGAATAACCGGATTTAATTCAGGGGGCAACAATCTGATCAGCCAGGCCGCCGCAAAAGCCGCCGGCACCATTCTGCCGCCGGGCAACGGCTTGACCCTCGGCATTTTTAACCAGACCGGCCTGGGCGCATTGGCCCATGCGCTCGAATCCGACAGCAGTGCAAATATCCTGTCCATGCCCAACCTGATCACACTGGACAATGAAGAAGCGAAAATCATGGTGGGCCAGAATGTGCCATTTATCACCGGCCAATACACGACGATGGCATCCGCCGGGAGCGCGGGTGTCAATCCGTTCCAGACTGTCGAGCGCAAGGATATCGGTTTGACGTTGCGGGTGCGGCCGCAGATCTCTCAAGGCGGCACAGTCAAGATGGCGATCTATCAGGAAACATCGGCTATCCAGGATTCGACCAATTCAGCCGGACTCATCACCAGCAAACGCTCTCTCGATACCAACGTGCTGGTGGACGATGGACAGATCATCGTGCTGGGCGGCTTGATCGATGACAACATGCAAGACAGCGTCGAGAAGGTACCTGGTTTGGGCGATATTCCGATCCTGGGCGGTTTGTTCCGCTACAAGAAGCGCTCCAATGTCAAAACCAACTTGATGGTATTCCTGCGGCCGACCATCATCCGCAACAATGAGGAAAGTGTGAACCTGTCGGGAGATCGCTACGATTACATCCGCAATGTGGAAATCGCCGGGCAACCGGAAAAGACTATCGTGTTGCCTAACATGGACGCGCCGCAATTGCCGCCGCTGCAGGATGGCAGAATGGTCGGCGGTCCGCTTGCTAAACAAACACAGACTGGGGTCAACCAGGCTGAGCCCGGCACACCGGCGAACACGCCGCCGGCGCTGCCACAAAACTCCGCACCACAACAACCGGCAGCGGCAGCCGCACAGCAATAATTCGATGGACAATACCGTGCTGGATGCCCGCCTTCTCCCCTATGCGTTCGCCCGCGACTTCGCGCTGCTGGCACACCGCTACGGCGCTGCCGATGGCCCTGTCGAGCTCTGGATATCGGAAGCGACCCCGCCGACAGCGATCGCAGAAGTGAGCCGCTGTTTCGGGCGCGTCAGGCTGAAAGCTATGCCGCGAGTCGAACTCGAAGCAGCGATCGCGAAAGCCTATGCCGGTTCCGGCGGCGACGCGGCACAGGTCATCGATGAATACGAATCCGATCTCGACCTGAACAAGCTGATGCTGGACATGCCGGCGGTCGAAGACTTGCTGGAATCCGCCGATGACGCGCCGGTGATCCGCATGATCAATGCGCTGCTGACGCAGGCCTTGCGCGAAGGCGCATCGGATATCCATATCGAACCGTTCGAACAGATCTCGGTGGTGCGCTTTCGCATCGACGGCAGCCTGCGCGATGTGGTGAGACCGAAGAAGGCGATCCATGCCTCGCTGATCTCGCGCATCAAGATCATGGCACAGCTCGACATCGCCGAAAAACGCCTGCCGCAGGATGGCCGCATCACCCTGCGCGTCGGCGGCAAGCCGGTCGATGTGCGGGTTT
>DHIV01000023.1:0-21889 GCA_002403995.1 Gallionella sp. UBA4737
CCGATGGTCGGCACGTTCTACCGCTCGGCCTCGCCGGGTTCCAAGGCATTCGTGGATGTAGGTCAAACCGTAAACAGTGGCGAGACCTTGTGCATCATCGAGGCAATGAAGTTGCTTAATGAAATCGAGGCCGACCAGGGCGGTGTCATCAAAGCCATCCTGGTGGAAAACGGCCAGCCGGTGGAATTCGGTCAGCCGCTATTCGTTATAGGGTGATTGCATGAGTAATATGCCTATAAATATTTTGCCCGTTTCGGCGTTGGCTAACGTGAACGAAGAGAACGTTAAGCAACGCAGTTGCGGCCTTAGCCAAAATGGCCAGCCGGTGGAATTCGGTCAGCCGCTATTCGTTATAGGGTGATGCCATGAGTAACATGACCGTTAAAATTTTGCCCGTTCCGGCGTTAGCCGACGTGAGCGTAGTGAACGTTAAGCAACGCAGTTGCGGCCTTGGCCAAAATGGCCAGCCGGTGGAGTTTGGCCAGCCATTATTTGTCACCGGCTAATCGACCATTAACGCCATTGCATAACTACTGCGCTGTGCAGCAGATATGACTTTAAGAACCAAAGACGCGAATTTACGCGTCAAGTCCAAGTTCGGAGCCAACACCATGTTCGAAAAAATCCTGATTGCCAATCGCGGCGAGATCGCTCTCCGTATTCAGCGCGCCTGCCGCGAAATGGGCATAAAAACCGTCGTGGTGCATTCCGAGGCGGATGCCGATGCCAAGTATGTGAAACTGGCCGATGAGTCGGTTTGTATCGGTCCCGCCTCATCTTCGCAAAGTTATCTGAGCATCCCCGCCATCATCAGTGCAGCAGAAGTGACCGATGCTCAAGCCATTCATCCGGGATATGGCTTTCTTTCTGAAAACGCGGATTTTTCAGAACGTGTCGAGAGGAGCGGGTTTGTATTCATCGGCCCGCGCGCCGAGACCATTCGTTTAATGGGTGACAAGGTAAGCGCCAAGATCGCCATGAGAAAAGCCGGCGTTCCCTGCGTGCCGGGGGTTGAAGGCGCCTTGCCGGACACCCCTGCTCAAATCATCAAGATCGCGCGCAGTATCGGCTATCCGGTCATTATAAAAGCCTCGGGCGGCGGCGGCGGGCGCGGCATGCGCGTGGTGCATACCGAAGCGGCGCTGTTGAATGCAGTGACCATGACGCGTTCCGAAGCCCAGGCAGCCTTCAACAATCCCATGGTATACATGGAAAAATTCCTGGAGAACCCGCGTCACATAGAAATCCAGGTGCTGGCCGACCAACATGGCAACGCGGTGTACCTGGGAGAACGCGATTGCTCGATGCAGCGCCGCCACCAAAAGATATTGGAAGAAGCGCCAGCGCCGCTGCTCGATCCAAAGATGCGCAATAAGGTCGGCGAGCGCTGTGCCGAGGCCTGCCGCAAGATCGGCTATCGCGGCGCGGGAACATTCGAGTTCCTGTATGAGAAAGGCGAGTTTTTCTTCATTGAAATGAACACTCGCGTACAAGTTGAGCATCCGGTGACGGAAATGATCACCGGTATCGACATCGTTCAACAGCAAATTCGCATCGCCGCCGGGGAAAAACTGCCGTTCAAGCAACGCGACATCCAGTTCCGCGGCCATGCCATCGAGTGCCGCATCAATGCCGAGCATCCTTACAAATTCACCCCGTCGCCCGGACGCATCACCACCTGGCATCCTCCAGGCGGTCCCGGTATCCGCGTAGATTCACATGTGTATGCCAACTATGTAGTGCCGCCGCATTATGACTCGATGATAGGCAAGATAATCGCCTATGGAGACACTCGAGAACAAGCCATGGCGCGGATGCGCACGGCATTGTCGGAAATGGCTGTGGAAGGCATCGAGACCAACATCGCGCTGCATCGCGAGTTGTTGCAGGACGCGGCCTTCATGCGCGGTGGGACTAACATTCATTATCTTGAAGAGCGATTGGCTGAGCGTACCAAAGGTAAATAATGCCTTGGCAGAGTCTGGTCGTTGATAGCGATGCCGAGCACGCTGAAGCCCTGAGCGAAGCGTTGCTTGAACTCGGCGCGTTGTCGGTGGATTTGCTGGATGCCGATGCCGACACACCCGATGAACAGGCGATCTTCGGTGAACCCGGTGAGCCGCCGCCTGGCGTATGGCAACACAACCGCGTCAGCGCGTTGTTCGACAGCAACGAAGATGTAGTCGCGATTCTGCGCAAGGCATCTGCCGACATCGGACTCAAGCAACTCCCGGAACATCGCATCGAAACCGTGGCAGACAACGACTGGGTGCGTCTTACGCAATCCCAGTTCGCGCCCATCCCGATCTCGCCCCGGTTATGGATCGTACCGACCTGGCACATCCCGGCCGACCCCAACGCCATCAACATCGTGCTCGATCCCGGCCTGGCATTCGGCACGGGCAGCCATCCCACCACGCGTTTGTGTTTGCGCTGGCTGGATAATAATCTGCAAGGCGGCGAAAGCTTGCTGGATTATGGCTGCGGTTCGGGGATCCTCGCCATTGCCGCGATCAAGCTCGGAGCTGCCCACGCTGCCGGCGTTGATGTAGACTTGCAGGCGGTGATTGCAAGCCGCGACAATGCCGTCGCCAACAAGGTCGAGAACGCGCGGTTTTATTTGCCCGACGACGCGCCGCAATCCAGTTATGATCTGGTCGTAGCGAACATCCTGACCAACCCGTTGCGCATGCTTGCGCCGTTGCTGGCGAATGCGACACGGCAAGGCGGTCAAATCTTGTTGTCCGGCATACTTGAGGAACAGGCACAGGAAGTGATGAACATCTATCAACCATGGTTCGAGCTGAATGCCCCGATTTTCGAGGACGGCTGGTCGTGCCTGTCAGGACGCAAGCGTTAAGATGCGCGGAACGACAGTCTGTCCTCACTGCAACACCCGCTTCAAGATCACCAAAGCGCAGCTGGAAGCGCATCATGGCATGGTTCGATGCGGGCATTGTCTGCAAGCATTCGATACCAGCCCTAACTTCACTCCTGATCAACTCGACCTGCAACTCGAGTTGCCTATATTGGATAAATCCGTCACATTGCGCGATTCCAGAATGGCTGTCCTGCAGCCCATGACGCTGGCCGAACAAGTCGCCTTCGTGCAAGATGATGACAGCGGATTCCAACCCAGGCGCCGCACTTGGCCATGGGCAATCGCTGCACTTCTGCTGCTGTTGATATTGATCGCACAAGCCATCTATTTTTTCCGTGTCGACCTCGCTGCCCGGCTGCCCGACTTGAAGCCGGCACTGATCGACTATTGCCGGATACTGAAATGTACCGTGCCGCTGCCGCAACACACTGAGCTGATAAGCATTGAGTCATCAGGGCTGGAAGCCGATCCCGCAACTGAAAATCAGATCAACCTGAATGCCCTGTTACGCAACCGCGCGCCTTATGCGCAAGCCTTTCCCAGTCTGGAACTTACGCTCAACGACAAACAGGACAAGCCTCTCGCCCGCCGCATGTTCACACCGGAAAATTATTTATCTCAGGCAGAAACCGAATCAACAGGCCTGCTGCCCAACCACGAAATCGGCATCAAGCTGCACCTCAACACGACCGGCCTCCAGCCATTCGGATATCGCTTGGTGCTGCTTTACCCGGAAAACTAATCAATAAGTTGTTTGTTGAGCCAACCTTTGCGGGTTGAACGTCGCTCGCTGAAGGCGTTATATACCCGATCGAATTGGATATTTTCCGGTTGCTAGTGCTATTGCGGCACTTCTTGGATATACTCTTTTTACATTAGCCTCAATTTTTATCGCCCCCATGGCTCAGCCCAATTTAAGGTGCACACCATAAAAAGTCGTTGCCATGGATGTATCAGCTAAAACCTTACAATCCAATGACCCTAATGAGTGAGGCACAGGATATCAGGGAGCCATGTCATGCATGATCCGGGAGAATTGCAGGCAAAACTAATAGTCTTGAGCGATGCTTTTGCCGCGCAATTACCTGAAAAACTCCAACAGTCGTTGACTCAACTGTCTCATACAGATGGGATGAACGCGGCTTCGAAACTTTCGTTCGCCTGGTACACGGGCTGACCGGCTCGTCTCGGACCTTCGGGTTCGGATTACTCAGCGACGTGGCGTGCAATCTGGAAGCAGATCTCAAGCTGCTTGCGCAAGCAAAAACTGCCTTGAGCAAGGATCAACGCAATCATCTATTGGCAGCCATACATGAGCTACATCAAGCGGCGCTTCATAGGGACGCTGCTCTTGCTGATCAGTCCGGATTGATTGCAATCGTGCCGGCCAGGACGCTGTCGCGCCACGGCGCATTTTTGTAGTTGAGGACGAGCACGAGCTTGCGGAGGAACTAAAAGTTCAACTTGGCTACTTTGGCTATGACGTAAGTGTTTTCAATACGCTGGAAGATTTTCGGCTTGCCTTGCAGCAAACCTCTGATGTCGTTGTGCTGATGGATATCACTTTCCCCGGGGATCGCCTGGGAGGTGCCAGGCTCATGTTCGATATTCAACGTGAAAGGAGTATTCCTGTCCCTGTCGTTTTTCTCTCTGCGCACGATGAATTTGAATCCAGGCTGGAAGCGGCACGCGCCGGTAGCATCGCCTATTTATGCAAGCCGGTTAACATCGGAAATCTTATCGACAAGCTCGATGCCTTGACTTCAACCAAGCCGCTGGAATCCTATCGCGTCATGATCGTTGATGATTCGGTAGCGCTCACCGCCTATCACACCGCTGTGCTCGAACAAGCTGGAATGGTGGTTAAGGCAGTCAATAACCCGTTTGACGTGATTGAGGCATTTGTTTGAATTCACCCCTGATCTGATCCTGATCGATCTTTATATGCCTGAATGCAATGGCACGGATTTGGCCAAGGTCATTCGGCAGCTTGATGCCTTCGTCAACATCCCTATCGTGTTCCTTTCCGCCGAAAGCAACCTCGACAAACAGCTTTTCGCAATGGGGTTGGGGGGAGACGATTTCCTTACCAAACCGATACAGTCGCAGCATCTGATTTCATCGGTGACCAGCCGCATCCGGAGATCGCGTATGCTGCGTTCCTTCATGGTGCGCGACAGCCTGACCGGCTTGCTTAACCACACCGCCATCAAAGATCTGCTGGACGGTGAAGTGGCCGGGGCAATACGACAGAAAAAACCCTTGTCCTTTGCGATGATCGACATTGATCACTTCAAGCAAATCAACGACAGCTATGGTCGATGCCGACAGGACAACAGCAATGAAAGTGCTGGATACTATCCGCAACGACTTTTCCCAGTTGCGTCATCTGGCAGATGGAAAAGGGTTCTCCGTCACGTTTAGCTGCGGGATCGCCGACATTTCACAGTTTCCGGATACCACCAAGCTAAGCGATGCTGCAGACAAGGCGCTTTACAAGGCCAAGCACGCCGGGCGTAATCGAGTGATGCTGGCCGACGATCCGTCTGGTAGTAAAGAGAAATCAAACGACAAGATTGGCAGGCAGCTTTAACGCCTGTTTGTCAGTGCCTCTACTTTCCGGTATATTTCGTCCTGCCGTTCAGACCAATGGGAGAGCGTGCCACCAACGACGTTATACGTGGCACCGCCGAAGGCGCAACACCCGCAACCGCTCAGGCTCAAGAACTATTGGCGCAGGCAAATCTGGAGAGCGTTGGATCAACCAACCACCGAAGGGGCAAGCAACGTAAGTTGTAATCTCTCAGGTATCAAGGACAGATGGGCGCAGCGCGGTTTCGTGTTGCGCCCTTTTTCATTTTAGTTACCACCAACCTGAAGGTATGTCTGCACTGAAGTGATTTAAGCAGGCATTTCGCTGATAGGCGAATCGGGGCTAGCAGGGATATTGCCATAGGCAATAACTCGCAAAGCTCGCAAACTTTGTTTTCGGAAAGCAGCCATGTCACTAAAGCAAACCCCGCTCAATGCAGCACACCGCGCCATGGGCGCAAAAATGGTCGATTTCGGCGGCTGGGATATGCCGGTCAACTACGGTTCGCAGATCGACGAACACCATCAGGTGCGCAACGACTGCGGCATGTTCGATGTGTCGCACATGCGCGTGGTGGACATCAAGGGCACAGGCGTGCGCGGCTTCCTGCGCTACCTGCTGGCGAACAATGTCGACAAACTCACGCAGCCCGGCAAGGCGCTGTATTCCTGCATGCTGCTGGACAACGGCGGGGTGATCGACGACCTGATCGTGTATTTCATGAACGAAGAGTGGTTCCGCATCGTCGTGAACGCTGGCACCGCAGACAAGGACATCGTCTGGATGAAACAGCAGGCTGCAGAATTCAAGGGGCCTCTCCCAACGGGAGAGGCGGCGGTTGCTCTTTCTCCATCTGCGGGGGGAGAGCGAAGCGAGGGGGCTTTGGATAGGGGGGCACCCAAGCTGGTTATCAACGACCATCCCGAACTGGCGATGATCGCGGTGCAAGGCCCGAATGCGCGCGCGAAGGTTTGGGATGCGTTGCCCGGCAGCCAGGAACTGACCGAACGTCTGGCTCCATTCAGTGCAGCAGAGATGGGCACGATGTTCATCGCGCGCACCGGTTACACCGGCGAGGATGGTTTTGAAGTGATGATCCCGGCCAAAGCCGCGCCATATTTCTGGGCGACACTGGCAGAAAAAGGGGTGAAGCCGATCGGTCTGGGAGCGCGTGACACACTGCGCCTGGAAGCGGGCATGAACCTGTACGGCCAGGACATGGACGAGAGCATCAACCCGCTGGAAGCGGGATTGGCCTGGACTGTGGATCTGAAGAGCGATCGCGATTTCGTCGGCAAGGCCGCGTTGCTGGCCAACCCGCCGACGCGCAAGCTGGTCGGACTGGTGCTGCTGGATCGCGGCGTGCTGCGCGGTCACCAGCAAGTGCATACCGCGCATGGTGCAGGCGAGATCACCAGCGGCAGCTTCTCGCCGACGCTGGAGAAATCCATCGCGCTGGCGCGCGTGCCGAGTGGTGTGCAGGTCGGCGACACCGTGCAGGTGGCTGTCCGCGATAAAATGCTGTCGGTGAAGGTGGTGAAATATCCGTTCGCCCGCAATGGCAAAGGTTTAATTTAATTTTTTGAGGACAAGACCATGAGCAACCCGGCAAATCTTAAGTACACCGCATCCCACGAATGGATCAAGACCGAAGCCGATGGCACCATCAGCGTCGGCATCACCCAGCACGCCCAGGAACTTCTGGGTGACATGGTGTTCGTCGAAACACCGGCAGTTGGCCGAAAACTCAAGGCCAGGGAGGAATGCGCCGTGGTTGAATCGGTGAAAGCCGCAGCGGACATCTACGCGCCGGTAAACGGGGTGGTGACGGCGGTGAACAGCGAACTGGACAGCACGCCGGAAGCCATCAATACCGACCCATATGGAGCGTGGATGTTCAGGATGAAGCCCGACAATCCAGCGGACGTGGCTGCACTGATGGATGTCAAGGCTTACCAGGCGGTAGTGGATAGCGAAGCACATTAAAACAGGATCGAGGGTTGAGGATTGAGGAGCGAGGAAACCCCGCTACTCCGTTTTTAACTCGATCCTCGATCCCCGATCCTTAATCCTGAAATTACCTATGATCACCACAGATAAATTTGTCGACCGTCATAACGGTCCGCGTATCAGCGACGTAACAGCCATGCTGGAAAAGATCGGCGCAAGCTCAGTCGATGAGCTGATTGCGCAAACCGTGCCGGCCTCGATTCGTTTAAAGAAGCCGCTGAATCTGCCGAGCGGTATGTCCGAGTATCAATACCACAAGCATTTGCGCAGTGTCGCCGCAAAGAACCATGTGTTCAAGACTTATATCGGCCTGGGCTATTACAACACCATCGTCCCGGCCGTGATACAGCGCAACATCCTGGAGAATCCGGGCTGGTATACAGCGTATACACCTTACCAGGCCGAGATTTCGCAAGGGCGGCTGGAAGCGTTGCTGAATTTTCAAACCATGATCATGGATCTGACCGGGATGGAGATCGCCAATGCATCATTGCTGGACGAGGCGACGGCAGCCGCGGAAGCGATGGCGATGCTGTTCAACAACCGTTCACGCGAAGCAGTCGAAAATGGCGTGAACAAGTTCTTCGTATCCAGCGATTGCTTCCCGCAAACCATCGATCTATTGAGGACACGTTCGGCGCCTATGGGTATCGAATTGGTCACCGGTGACTTCAGAACCCTTGCATTGAATAACAGCATCTACGGCGCACTGCTCCAGTATCCAACTGCGGATGGCAAGGTTCACGATTACGCGGATTTTGTGAAGAAAGCCAAGGCGAACGGCATCGCGATCGCCGTGGCGGCAGATGTGCTGAGCCTGGTGCTGCTGACACCGCCGGGTGAATGGGGTGCCGACGTGGTGATCGGCAGCACGCAGCGCTTCGGCATACCGATTGGCTACGGCGGCCCGCACGCAGCCTATTTTGCCTGCCGCGAATCCTACAAGCGCTCCATGCCGGGTCGTATCATCGGTGTGTCGGTCGATGCGCAAGGCGATCCGGCATTGCGCATGGCATTGCAGACACGAGAGCAACATATCCGCCGCGACAAGGCGACCTCGAACATCTGCACGGCGCAGGCATTGCTGGCCATCATGGCCGGCATGTACGCGGTGTATCACGGCCCGGAAGGCCTGAAGGGCATTGCGCTGCAAGTGCATCTTTCCGCGGTCGCGCTGGCCGCGGAGTTGAAAAAGCTGGGCTATGCGGTCGATGAAGGTGTTTACTTCGACACGCTGAAGATCAGCGGCACAGACCATGCAAAGATCAAAAAACTGGCCGAAGCTGCACAGATCAATTTCCGCTATACGGATAACGCAATCACCATATCTGTCGACCAGACCACCGATGCCGACGACCTGAACGCGATCATCGCTGTGTTTGCGCAGGCGGCTGGCAAAGCGGCCACGCAAGTGAGCCAAGCGCAGATCTTTGTGCAAAAGCCGTCGATCAAAATGCGCAGCTCGCCTATCCTGCAACACCCGGTATTCAATACCTATCATTCCGAATCGGAGATGATGCGTTACATCAAACGCCTGGAAAACAAGGATCTGTCGCTGACGCATTCGATGATCTCATTGGGCTCCTGCACGATGAAACTCAATGCGGCTTCTGAATTGATCCCGATCACCTGGCCGGAATTCGCCAACATCCATCCTTTCGTCCCGACGGAACAGGCGGCAGGTTACCAGGAAGTCATCGCCGGCCTGGATAGCGCCTTGAGCGAAATCACCGGCTTCGCGAAGATGAGCTTCCAGCCGAACAGCGGCGCGCAGGGCGAGTACGCCGGCCTGCTGGTCATCCAGGCCTATCATCATTCACGCGGCGATACACACCGCAACATCGCCCTGATCCCCACCTCGGCACACGGCACCAATCCGGCCAGCGCCGCGATGTGCGGCATGAAGATCGTGCTGGTGAAATGCGACAAGCAGGGCAATATCGACGTGGCGGACCTGCGCGAAAAAGCAGAACAACATAAGGATGACCTGTCCTGTCTGATGGTCACCTACCCGAGCACCCACGGCGTTTACGAGGAAGGCATCAGCGAGATCACCGGCATCATCCATGCCAACGGCGGCCAGGTGTATATGGACGGCGCCAACATGAACGCCCAGGTCGGCCTGACCAGCCCGGGCAACATCGGCGCGGATGTCTGCCACCTGAATCTGCACAAGACATTTGCGATCCCGCACGGCGGCGGCGGCCCCGGCATGGGGCCCATCGGCGTCGCGAAGCACCTGGTGCCTTTTTTGCCCGGCCATTCATTGGTCAAGACCGGCGGTGAACAGGGAATACATGCGGTATCCGCTGCACCCTACGGCAGCGCATTGATCCTGCTGATCTCCTACGGCTATATCAAGATGCTGGGCGGGGATGGCATGACCGAGGCCACACGCATCGCGATCCTGAATGCCAACTACATCAAGGAATCATTGAAGGATCATTACCCCACCTTGTATAGCGGCAAGAATGGCCGTTGCGCGCACGAAATGATTCTGGCTTGCGCTCCATTCAAACATGATGCCGGTGTGGAAGTGGGCGACATCGCCAAGCGCCTGATGGACTACGGCTATCACGCCCCCACCGTATCATTTCCGGTGGCCGATACCCTGATGGTCGAGCCGACCGAAAGCGAATCCAGGGAAGAGCTGGACAGGTTCTGCGCCGCGATGATTTCGATACGCAAGGAAATCGACGCGATCATCTCGGGCAAGGCGGATAGAGAGGACAACGTGCTGAAGAATGCGCCGCACACCGCCAGAGCGGTCGTCGCGGATGCTTGGCAACACAGATATACCCGCGAACAGGCTGCTTTCCCGTTGAAGTGGGTCAGGGGCAATAAATTCTGGCCCAGTGTCGGCCGTATCGATAATGTGCGCGGTGATAAACATCTGATCTGCTCCTGTCCGCCAATTGAATCGTATGGCGATTCCTGAAACAAGAAGGTTGGTTTGGAAGATCCCAACAAACACCATCCCGGTTTGACCCACGCTTTGCGCGCAACCAGGATCGCGCTGCAAGGCCTGCGCGCCGCCTGGCAACACGAAGACGCGTTTCGCCAGGAAGTGCTGATCGCCGCTATCGCAATACCAGCCGCGTTGTTGCTGCCAGCAGAGCCTCTCGGAAAAACCATGATGATCGCCAGCATCCTGCTGGTGCTGATCGTCGAACTGCTCAACTCTGCGCTCGAAGCAGCGGTCGATCACACTTCGCTGGAACAGCACCCGCTGGCCAAACGCGCCAAAGACATCGCCAGTGCGGCGGTGTTTTTAAGTATCGTGAATGCGCTGGCGGTGTGGGGGTTGGTACTGTTCGGACACGCGTGATCCCCCATTCCTGCTGAGCCAGCGCAGTGTGCGTTGCGCCCACTGCGTTGCAGCCCCGCTTATGGAGACCGTTCTGCTGCGGTTATGCCCGCGTTGTGATCGGCGCGCAAAAGCGCCTGGTCCCCATCCCTGACATTGAGTACCCGCAATGGCGGCGCATTTCCGCTCTTGTCCTGACCGGCGTGTAGCGTGAGATGAGGATATGGGATCTCGATGCCCCGGGCATCGAATGCCTGCTTCAACCGGTACAGGAACTCCCGGCGAACACCCCATTGCTCAAGACTGGCGACTTTGAAGCGGCAGCGCAGCACCACCGCCGAATCTCCCCAGTTCTCAACGCCCGCGATCTCCAGATCATCGAGAATCCTGGCAGAGAATTCCTTGCTGTCGCGCATTTTCCGCCCGACTTCGCGCATCACTTCATAAGCTTCATCGATACTCTCCCGGTAAGCGATACTCACATCGATTACCGCATAAGCGAATCCGCGCGACTTGTTGGTAACTGTGGTGATCAGGCCGTTGGGAATGAAATGAACGCTGCCTTTATAGTCGCGCAGGGCGATATACCGCAGGGTAACGTCTTCAACCATACCGTCCTTGCCGCACACCTCGACAACATCTCCCTTGCGAATCTGGTTTTCCAGCAGGATGAAAAATCCGTTGAAATAATCCTTGATCATGCTTTGCGCACCAAAACCGACAGCGATACCGGCCACGCCGGCGGCGCCGAGGATAGGCGCGATGGAAATGCCCAGTTCGCTCAAAACCAGCATACCCGCGACAAGCGAAATCAGGACCGTGGCAACGTAACGGAATACGCGCGCCAAGGTATCGATCCTCTGTATATCTTCGGATGTTGCTGCCCTTTTTTTCATGTACTGGCGAAAGCTGCGAATCAGCTTACGGCTGATGCCGACCAGCACCCATGCCAGCAGGAGAATGATTATCGTGTGCAATAGCGCGAGCGCATCGGAAATGGGCAACCATTCTTTCAGGTCAGCGATATTCGGAATATTCATAACCCTACCGTTATTCTTCAGGATGTGTCTGCCCCGCGCCGGGCAATTTGTCCGAGTGGATTCGTGATGCCAGCGCATATTTTGCTGCCTGGAATTGTATCACCCTCAGGTACTCGCTTTGACATGGCGCGCCACGTTGTAACGACTCGCCTTTTTATACAGCAAGCCCTACCTGAAGAGCTCAGAGCTGGCAACGGCAGTGAGGGCGCTCTTTCCCCAACCCCCCACCATCAGCACCGCTCCGTTCAACAAACGGGTGGCAGTATGAAGTCCGCGCGCAACATTGATGTTGCCCGCTGCAGACCAGCTGTCGGCAGAGGGGTCGTAAAGTTCGGCACTGGCAAGAGCGGGGCCATCCGTCCCGCCTGCCACCAGCACTTTGCCGTTTGGCAACAGGGTAGCCGTATGGTTATAGCGCGCACCCGGAAGGTCTTTCGCTTTCGACCAGCTGTTACTGTCCGGATCATAAAGCTCGGTACAGGTGGGGCAATCGCCCCTTCCTCCAACCAGCAACACTTTGCCACTGGGCAACAGAGTGGCGGTATGGTTGTAGCGCGCACTGGCAAGATTTCCCGCCTTCGACCAAGTGTTCGCGACTGGATCATAGAGCTCGGCACTGGCAAGCGCGTTGGTAGGTATGGGGGCGTTGGGGATCGCATCGGCAAGAGCATTACCGCCCCATCCTCCCGCCACCAATACCTTGCCGTTTGACAACAATGTGGCGGAGTGAACGTAACGCGCAGTAGCAAGGTTATCTGCAGACGACCAAGAATTCGTGGCTGGATCATACAGCTCGGCACTGGCAAGAGCCTTGGCGAGAGTGCTGCCCTTTATGCCGCTATCCCATCCACCTGCCACCAACACTTTGCCGTTGGGCAACAAGGTGGCGGTATGGGTATAGCGCGCGGTATCAAGACTACCCGCAGCCGACCAGCTGTTGGTAGCCGGGTCATAGAGTTCCGCGCTTGAAAGTGCGGAGGCATCGTTGCTGATTCCTCCCGCGACCAGCACCTTGCCATCAGGCAATAAAGTGGCGGTGTGAGCATAGCGCGGGGTTGCAAGGCTACCTGCAACTGACCAGCTGTCGGTAGCCGGATCATAAAGTTCTGCGGTGGAAAGCGCGGCAACGCCGTTGCTGGTTCCACCTGCGACCAGCACTTTGCCATTCTGCAACACGATTGCCGTGTGCTGATAACGCACACCGGCAAGGTTGCCCAGCTTCGACCAAAGACCCGAAGGACCGTAAAGCTCGGCACTGGTGAGCGCATTAAACCCGCTTTCCCCGCCCGCGATCAGTACTCGGCCGTTGGACAACAGGGTAACGGTGTGGGCATAGCGTGCATTGGCGAGATTCCCGGCTGCCGACCAGCTGTTGGTGACCGGATCATAAAGTTCGGAGCTGACAAGGGTGGTCGCGCCGAACCCTCCTGTCACCAGCACCTTGCCGTCAGGCAACAAAGTAGCGATGTGAGCGTAGCGCGCATCGGCGAGATTGCCCGCTACCGACCAACTGTTGGTAGCTGGATCATAGAGTTCGGCGCTGACAAGGGCGGCGGTCCCGAGCCCGCCTGCCACCAGCACTTTGCCCGTAGGCAACAAGGTTGCGGTGTGAACGCGGCGCGCAGTAACAAGCATGCCCGCTGCCGACCAGATATTGGAGGCTGGGTCATACAGTTCGGCACTGGCGAGAGGCCCTTTTCCGGTTGATCCCCCTGCAACCAGCACCTTGCCGTCGGGCAGCAAGGTCGCAGTATGGTAATAGCGGGCGACAGCAAGATTGCCTGCTTTCGACCAAGTCCTGGCGACAGGATCGTAAAGTTCGGCCGAATTAAGGGCGCTGGCATCCTTGTTGAATCCCCCTGTCACCAGTACCCTGCCGTCGGATAACAAAGTCGCGGTGTGGTAATAGCGTGCGACAGAGAGGCTGCCTGCCGACGACCAGGAATTAGTCGCCGGATCGTAGAGCTCGGCTTTGGCGATCGCACCACGGTCATCAAGCCCGCCCACTACCAACACCTTGCCATCGGACAGCAGCGTCGCCGTGTGGTAATAGCGCGGAATCATGAGGCTGTCAGCTGCCGACCAAGTGTTGGCAACAGGGTCGTAGAGTTCGGCGGTAGCAAGTGCAGTGGTGCGATTATTAATTCCCCCTACTGCCAGCGCCCTGCCATCAGCCAATAGAGTGGTAGTGTGGTAGTAACGCGCGGTAGCGAGCTTTGCAGTAATGGCAAATCCATCGCGCGGCATCAGGCCACAGAACAGGTCAATACTGGAGTTGTTCGCGCTATTGGCGGCACCTGTGCCATAGGTCTGTGTGCATGGCTGGCTGTCCGGCGGTGTGACAATGGAAAGGCTGTAGCTCGAGTTTTCCGGCAGATTCCCGGGGAGAGTGAATGCGCCGTTTTTAGTTAGTGTCTGATCGTTCGCGCCGTTGATGCTCACGACTATGCTGGCACCTTTGGCAAGTCCGTTAAGCGTTCCGCCGATGGTATAAGTTGGAACTGGCGGAGTGGTCTCGCCCTTGTCTTTGCCGCCTTCTGCGGAAGAGGGGGTAGCATCCGGGGCATGAGTTGACTCAGCAACTGATCCCGGTGTTGGTTCTGGTTCAGAAACCGGAATCGACGCTTCCTTTGGAGCAGCGGCAATTTCTGGTGCAGGAGCAGCAATTGGTTCTGCAACCGGCTCAGCCTTGGAAACAACTTCTGGATTGTCGGCCGGCTTACGTATGTAGGCAACGATTGCGGCAAGGGCTGCAAAAGGAGCCACGACAGGCGCAAGTGCGATAACTGCCACGGTACCCGCAACGATGGCGACGTTTAAGGGGGTAACCAACGAGGGTGACGCCAAAGATTCTGCTGGTGCTGACTCAGGGGTTGGAACAGGCCCTGAAACAGATTTAGTCGCGGCAATTTTCGGAATCGAGGTGGGTTCAGGAGCAGGGATCAATGCTTCGCTTTGAACAGGAACTGGCGCTGGTGCGGGTGCAGGAGTGGGTAGCGGTTCGGGCGTTGCTTGAATTGCCGGAGTTACAATCGGGGCCGGAACAGGTTCTGGAACGATTTCAGCCGCGGCAACTTTTGGAGCGGATGCTGATGCGGATTCAGGCAACGTTTCAGCAACCAACCCGGCGGCTGGTTTGACATACCCTTGACTGGCTGATTTGTTGTACCACTCTGCCGCTTTCTTTTTGTTCTGCGCAACATCCAGCCCGAGATCATACTTCTCTCCAAGTCGATACTGTGCCTCCGCGCTCCCTTGTTCTGCCGCTTGGCGATACCGCACCGCGGCCCGCTTATTGTTCTTCGGAACGCCCTGGCCATTTTCATTCATCACGCCAAGACGGAGCTGGGCTGTTGCATCACCTTCGTTCGCCAGCGGTACGAGCTCTTTCAATGCAGCGGAATAATCTTTCTTCTGGTATGCAGCTAGCCCGGCTTCCAGCTTTGCCCGCCTTGCGACGCGCGCCTGTTCCTCGGTTCTTGCCTTGGCTTCTGCTTTCAGTCTGGCCTGCTCTGCTCTTTTCGCCGCCGCTTCTGCCTTGGCCTTGGCTTTCGCTTTCAGCTTCGCCTGTTTGGCGGCATGTGCATCTTCTTCGGCTTTTGCTCTGGCTGCGGCTTTCAGCCGGGCTTGTTCTACTCTCTTGGCTTGGGCTGCTTCCCTGGCTTTGGCTTTCGCCTCTAACTGTGCCTGTTTAGCGACGCGTGCTTCTTCCTCAATTCTTGCTTTAGCCTCGGCTTTCAGCCGGGTCTGTTCTGCTTTTTTCGCCGCCGCTTCTTCCTTGGTTTTTGCTTTGAGTATGCCTTGATCTTCCGCTTTAGCAACGGGTGCAGACTCCGGAACAGGCTCTGGCACAGGCACCAACGCTGGTTTTAGAGCCAGGGCCAGCGTGGGTTCAGAACTGCTGACCAGTTCTTCTTTTGGAACGGGCACAGGCGTTGGCGCAGGAGCGGGCTTGGGAAGCAGTGCCGGTTCTGAAACGGGAATCGCTGCTTCCTTTGCAACCGGAGTCGTCACTTGTCCAGGCATCGGTTCAGAAATGGGTTCAGTCGCGGCATTTTTTGGAATAGGAGTAGGTCCGAGCGCTGGTTCAGGAGCAGAAATGACTGCCGTTTTAGGCACGGGGGCGGGCTGCGGAGTTGGCTCTGGAGCAGGAACCAACGCGGGTTTCGGAGCCGGTGTCAGTGTGGGTTCAGATTCGCGGGCCAGCGCTTCTTTCGGGACAGACACAGGCGCTGGTGCGGGTATTGGTTTGGGTGTTGCTTGAATAATTGGCGTTGCGATCGGAACCCGGGCGGCTTCCGGAATCGGCGTCACATTTTCTGCCGGCACACTGATTGGCGCCTTCGCTTTGGCTGTCTTCTCTGCAGGTACCTGTACAGATTCTGGAACGGGAACGGGTACTGGTGCGCGTGGCGACGCTGATGCAGATTCAGATTCAGATTTTTGCGCAGTTGTTGTTGCTGCCGGCACATGCTGTGCGGGTTTGTGTTGTGCTGCTAATGCAGGTTTCTCGGGGACTGGAGCTGGAACTATAGCCGGTGCCGGGGTCAGGAACACAGTCAGCCCCGGAACGGAAGCTGGCGTGGTGGAGGACAGTGGTTCGGGAGCAGAAATGACTGCCGTTTTAGGCACGGGGGCGGGCTGCGGAGTTGGCTCTGGAGCAGGAACCACTGCTTCCTTTGCAACAGGAGCAGGCGCTGGTGTAGGCGCGGATACCGGTTCGGGTGTTGCTTGAATAGCTGGCGTTGCGATCGGAACCGGGGCGGCTTCCGGAATCGGCGTCACATTTTCTGTCTGCACACTGATCGGCGCCTTCGCTTTGGCTGTCTTCTCTGTGGGTACCTGAACAGGTTCTGGAACGGGAACGGGTACTGGTGCGCGTGGCGACGCTGATGCAGATTCAGATTTCTGCGCAGTTGTTGCTGCCGGCACATGCTGTGCGGGTTTATGCTTTGCTGCTAATGCAGGTTTCTCGGAGGCTGGGGCTGGAACTATATCTGGTGCCGGAGCCGGAGTTAGTAACACAGTCAGCCCCGGACCGGGAACTGGTGCGGGGGGAGTAGCGTCATGGGTGTAGGCCAAAACCAGCAGAAAAGCCGACATCAGCAGGAATATCACCAACACTGCGCGCAGTGTTTGCTCGCGCTTTGTCTGATAGAACCTCGCCATCAACTGATCCCCATTATTTATTCCCGCAGAATTCTGTGATCAGAATTTGCTTGCCTCATTGAATGGCTTTTCCATTCGGGCATCCCTGATGGCCGTCCCTGACCTGCCCAATACCATTTCCCGAAACCTTGTGCGTGATGCACCCGGTATTGTACGCAATTAAATGACCGCTGGTAAATGCTGCCTAATTAATATGAAACCTGAACCGGCACTTTTTCCGGATGCATGCTACTGGTGCGCGCAGTGCCGCTAATTCAGGTTCATTAGTAACTGGAACTGGAGCCGGTGTTAGAAACACCCTTGCGATTCTTAGTTAGAACTGGCTTGGACTGACCGAGCTGAGTTGCAGTTGGCGTAAACATACCGACAACAATTCCGACGATAATTGACACAGGAGCCACGATAGGCGCAAGTACTAATGCCGCTGCGGTGCCGGCAATTAAAACGCTGGTTGGAGTGGTTGATTCCGATGGCAATGGCAATGCTTGTGCTTGTGCTTGCGATAACTCTGCGGCTGAAAGAACTTTTGGTACGGGAGCAGAAGCGGGTTCAGTAACCGTGACCAAAGCTTCTTTGGAAACAGGAACCGGTGCGGGCTCAGGTACAGTTTCAGGAGCGGGGGAAACCACAGCCGGTTTGGCAACGAAAGCCGCCGTGGATTCAGGAACTGGGATAAGGGCTTCCTTCGGAACAGGGACGGGCGCCGGTTCGGGAACATCTTGAATAGTTGTAGCAACGATCGGAACCGGAACCGGTTTAGCCACAAGCGTGGATTTCGCAGCTTGGGGAGGGATTTTTGCTTTGGCCTGAGCAGACTTTGTGCCAGGTGCCGCAGAAAGAATCCTTGATGTAACAGGAGCAAGGGCCGGTGTTGTAACAAGTGGCGGAACAGGTAAGTGAGTAGTTGCCGGAACAGACTCGGGCATACGTGAATAAGCAAGGACAAGGGTTAGTATCAATACTAATACCAACTCTATCATCACCGCGCGCTTCGTCTGACCGAGCTTCGCTATCATCTGATTTCCCGTTATTTTTCCCGCCAAATTCTGTTTTCAGAATTTGTTTATCTTTACATGAAATTTCCATGCGGACATACTTTGATAGCCCGCCCCTGGCCTGCCCAGTATCAATCTGCGAAACCTTGCGCCAAATGCCTCCGGCGTCGTACGCAACAAAACAGCCGTCGGTGAATACTGCTATAGCCAATATGTGTAGACTGAACAAACGTCCTTCTGCCCATTCATTCTAGAACAAAGCCGGGATGATTAATAGGACCGGCCGCACACAAATCAAATATGCGCCGCATTGAGCCACTTAAAGGTGATCTGCTCGTAGTCCTCGCCCTCCGCCAGCAAACCAACAAGTTTGATGTCGCGGCTTTTTTCTCCCAGCATCACTTCATAAAGAGTTTCCGGCACATAGCTGCCCGATTCCATCAGCATCGTGGCGTTCACATAGGAGTTGCTCGCATCAGGCAACAAGATCGCTGGCAGATAATCGTATTCAAAGGAGCTGGAGCTCGTTTCCCAGTTGGATACTTTTTCAGTTCCCTTGCCGAGTGTGCGCAGCCACACCGACAGTGGTTTCTTGGCGAGCATTTCGATGCCCACATGCACCGCGCCCTTGGGGCCGGTATGCAGCCTGCGTATCATGCCGATCCACCATATTGAACTATTTTCGGCCTTGAGTCCGCACAGGTCGCCGATCTTTACCCACGCCCCTCCGTTATTCGGGATGATGCCGCCGATTCCATCAATACTCAAATCCTTCACGGACCAGTTTTCCGTGGAATAATCGATCACTTCATTATCAGCGGCAAGATTGATATCGGAGCGCTCTTTCAATGCAGCCGCGTCCTTTTCAGAAATGTTCACCGCATTATCGATGTCCATGCGTGCAACCAGTTTGCTGATCGTCCGGAAGCTATGAACTACATCAATGGCGGTATTAATGCCTCTGCGTTCCTGATGCCGGTGCGGCTGGTCATTTCCCCAGTACAACTGCAAGTGCTTGAGCACGGTCAGTTTGCCCGCCGGGGTGAACTCGCTGCCGAAGCGTTGTTCTTTCTGGATCAAGCCATGTTCATGATGAGCGATGATATCTGCTACTTTGGGCACTGCCTTGCCCGCCCCGAAAAAAACGCATCGTCGGTGTTGTTTGGGTATTTGCATCCACCCGCCTTGGCGCATCCGGCTTGGCCAGATCAAAACAGTAAGCGCAGTCGGGATCGGGTGAATTTTTGAAATCAAAAAAACTGACCATGCGGGCGGCAATACGGAAACTCACCTCGATCTGGTCCGGCGCCAGTGTGCCCGGTGAAGATTCATATAGCATCAACGCCAACAACAATTCACGCTGCGGGCTGATATGGATCGCCTGTTTTGGATAAGCGAAAATCATACTGTCCGCAATCTGGTTGGTTTCAGCAAAATTGTAGCAACTGCCCAGACTATCCCAGACAGCCTGTTCAATATCCACATAATGCATCAACTGCAGCTTCATCTGCTCGGCAGCGGCGCGCAATTGCCTGACGCAAATGACCGGCATGAGTTCCTTGTGGTCGAAAGACTTTTTTTCTGCCTGCTGATATTCGTGCACACATACTGAATAAGCCTCAGACAAAGTCTGCATGATGTTATAAAGATTCTGCCACAGATGCTTGCCCTTAAAATCCTGCAAATGCGGTGTGCCGAGATATAGTTGTAACAACTCCGCATATAGCGATTGTCCCGTTTCATCCAGCAACATGATGATTTCTGCGCGCACTTCAGGACGAAAGCCCTGTGCACCTTTAACCGTATCCAGCCAGGAGGCGATTTCTTCCAATTCCCTGAAAGGATCGTCTTTCGGCAGTTCGGCCAGCAGCCTCCTGGCCTCCTTTGCGTCGAACATGGGATGATCTGGTTTTCCGTCAAATATTTTGAACATGGTTCGATTCAACCTAAAGGCTTGAGAAGGATACTCCCTGTGTGGCCATCATAGCGAAATCGCTCTTTTAGGAGAACTGGACTGATAAGCCGGCAAAAATCAAATTTCCAGATGCATCATATACCCTGCCGAATGGATGCATTTTCATCCAAAGTTGCGATTATTGAGCTTTACATAATTCATGACGGTTAAGTGATTTACCGCAGGGCGGGCTTTGCCCGCCGCGTCGGGCGTAGTCCGACCTACGAGATGCGGAGACTCTGTCTTCAAATATGTAATCCTCAATAGCTTCGCAGGTTGGGTTAGCGGCTTCATCGCGTAACCCAACGCGCGCAATGTTGGGTTACGCAAAAAACGCTAACCCAACCTACGGAACTACGGCACTCCGCTGCAGTTTCACCGCATGAATCATGATCGCAGCCAACGCATAGATAGCCGCGAATGGGTCGAGCAGATAATCCCAGAGGTTGTTGGATTCATACCAGCCGGCTGCCCACGCGAGTATGGCCAAAGCGATGCACAGTGCAATCAGCCAATATTTCCAAAACCACGCAACGAGCGCGAGCAACAGCAGCACAACGATGAATTGCAGATTGCCATAGCCCAGTCGATAGGGATCATACGCACTTGCCCCCAAGGCCATCGGGTATAACGCAAACGCAGCCAACGCGATCAAGACCAACAGCATAAACCGATGTTTGGGCTCGACCACAACACAGCCGCACCATGGTTTCAGTAGCACGCACCACAACAGTATCAGCGCAGTGATGCTCAAGTCTCCTGTCACACCGCGCACATAAGCGGCAAGCGGCATCTCGCCGAATGGGATCAGCATCAGCACAAACACCGCTGCCAGCAGCAAAGCCAGGCGCGGCCTGGCGAGTTTCGCAATGCCCGGCAACAGCAGCACTGCAGCCGCCATCGCGCTGGCTATGCCGGCCAGCCCGGTCAAATCAGTGAAGTATGGCATCGGCATTTTTTTCCATGTGCTGCTCCAGCCACGCTCGGTTGAACCGGACGTGTTTGATGAAGCTTCTGTTCCAGGTGTAGACGAGATGAAAGTCGCCATTTTTCGCCTGGATCAGATAAGGGTAAGAAAACTCGAATTCGCATTTTTGTTCTTCGCATTTATTGCGCTGCGCTGATCTTGCATAAGCCGTTGCATCAATGATGTTTGCATCGGTAGCCTTGGCTGATTCGCTAGCGGATTGCACATAGCGGACAGGTTCAGTGGAGTGGCCGCGCTGGTCTTCCAGTTGATAAACCGTTTTCCAGGCGGCCCCGCCATCCGCTGAAACCACTAGCGACAGGGCATCCCGGCCTTCTTCGACGTCATTCAGCACCACCAGAAGCCGCC
This sequence comes from Gallionella sp. UBA4737, assembly GCA_002403995.1. Lineage (GTDB taxonomy): Bacteria > Pseudomonadota > Gammaproteobacteria > Burkholderiales > Gallionellaceae > Gallionella. The sequence continues at coordinate 21,286 of DHIV01000023.1, forward strand.
CGTCCGGCAATACCGTCCCCGAAATCGCCGCATCCGGATTGGCCAGTGCGGTGGGAATCGGCTTGCTCCAGTGCTGCCCGGCATCGTCCGTCGCGGTTGCGATCACCCGCCTGGGACTTGAGCCGGAACGGCGCATCAGCATCAATGCCTGTTGCGGATTTTTTATCAGGATCACTGGCTGCAGGGCCGACTTTCCTGAGCTCAATCTTTGCTTGTCGATGATCCCGCCGCTGCCATTGATGCGCAGCAGTTCGCCGAATTTGCCGATGAACTCGTGATAGACCGGCAATCCCATCGTGCCGTCGCTATACAGAAACGGCGTGCCCTTGATCAGCGTGCTGATGTTGATGAACGGTGAGGTGATCAAACGCCGCGCCGGACTCCAGGTCGCGCCGTCATCCTTCGAGGTGATCGCCGTGATCGAACTGCCCGCCCATCCGCCCAGCGATACGGTGACATAGAACAGCCACAGCGTGCCGTCCGGCGCGCGTTGCGCGACCGGGTTGCCGAGTTTTTTCACATAGCGCATCAATGCGCGCTGCGTGTCTACTCGATTCGCAATACTTTGTTCGGGTCCCCATGAATCTTTCGCCGGATCGAATAC
>DHIV01000023.1:22016-46923 GCA_002403995.1 Gallionella sp. UBA4737
CGCGCCTTCGCGGCTGCCGGCGAACCAGAAGGCGCGGATGCGGCCATCACTCAGTTCGACCAGCGAGGCTGCATGAGTAGAAATATTCTGCTGGGTGGAAACGAAGTGGGTGCGAATATCAGGTGCCACGCTGACACTTTTTTGCACGATGACTGACGATTGAAAAAGCGCGGGCGGTGGACGATGAGCGACTTTGTAAAACGCTGCACCAAACGCGATCAGCACCAGGCAAAGAACCAGCGCATGGCGCGCACCTGGTCTGCAAATGCTGGATTCAAACATCAGCGGCATATCTGCGCGGGAGCCTGCTCCGGCATGGCTTTGCTGCCTGCGGGTGACTCCAGCAATATTTCCCTGACGAAAAGGTGCTGAAACACCTTGCCCTGCAGAAACATTTCTTCCAGTTCAGCCGAGCTTTGCCGGCCGCGTATATCCAGACGCTGGCCGATGATCTTGCACTCGGCGCAGCCGCCGTTTTGCGTATTGTCATTCAGCGCCAGTTGTACCGCGAACAAGGGATAGCGAGTCGCCAGTTCGCTCGCGGAAAGATTCTGATCCTCGTTATAACCGCGTATCTCCGCGCCCGGCAGCATGAAACGATAGCCCTCGTCCATCGCCCTGAAGTTGCACGGCACACCAACGTCCTTGCCGCTAACATAGCGCTGCACCTCCGCACTGTAATTGCCCACAGCGCCATCAAAGGGACGCAGGAATGCGGCGAAACACAGCAGCGCCAATAATGCGACGACGTTAACGCCGGGACGGGTGAAGGCGGGTACGACGATAGCCAGCAGCGTCAATATTCCCGCGACTGCGATCAACAGCCAGAACGTCGGCGGATACAACTGAACATCAGACATTTCGGCTTGCAGCAGCACGGCCAGATAAGCGATCCCCGCAATGAGGACTTCTGCCAGCACCAGACTGGCGATGAATGCCTTGCGGCTGATCTGCTGCCAGTTGAGCGCGCACAACAGTGCCACGGCGGGCATCGCCGCCAGCAGGTAGCGGCCCGAGCGCTGGCTGGGCAGCGCAAAACTCAGGAACATCACGGCGATCCAGATCCACAGCAATTTCTCTTCGTTGCTCAACTGGCGGCGGCGCCGGTACGCAACAAAAAACAGCGCCGCCACCGGAAATGTCAGCAGCCCCGGATTGGTCAGAAAGGCCAGCGCGTAACTCCAGATACTGGAACCGCCCCACAGCAGTTTTGATAAATAACCCTGTCCAAACGACAAATTACCGTGCGGATCGAACTTGCCTACGTTCTCCCCCACCACGAATTCCTTCCATACTGCCTGCGGGTCCGGATCGAGCACGAACCACATCGCGAACAGCGCAACCGACACCGACACCGTAAATACTACTTTCAGCGCATCCTGTTTCAGGAACTCTGCCACACGGTACTGACGCTGATGCAGATACCATCCGGCCAGACCGAGCGTCACTGGCAGACCCAGCGCGAATGATTTGTAAAGGGCGCCGATGCCGACACCAATGCCGAGCAGTAGCGGGATAACGAAGCGCGATGCGAATGTCTGCCTCCGATACAACAGCACGAAGAACGGCAGGAAGATCCAGAACACCTCGGGCGGATTGGTCAGGAATGGGCGGCCGAAACGATAGGTGGTGAAAAATGCCAAATACATCAGCGCCGCGACAAAACCGGTCTCAAGCTTGCTCGTGAACTTCACGCCCAGCATGAACAACATCGTCGCGGTCAGCAATGTGTAGATTACGCTGGGGTAGCGCAGATTCCACAACGTCCAGTTCTTGCCCCAGCCGGTGGAGGCGATTCCCTGCCAGAACAACAGAGGCGGCTTGGTGTTGCGCATGTTGTCCAGTTGCGATTGCAGCGGCAACAGCTTGCCGCTTTCTGCGGTCAGCCGGGTGATGTGTTCATACGGATATTCGTCGCCGTTCTTCGGGATGTGCTGGCTGTCCAGGCCATAGAAATAGATGAACACCGCCAGCAGGCAAGCCAACAAGTACCACACCGTGCGCAAACCTGTTTCGGTCAACTTCATTTGCTGCCGTTTTCCTGTTCGGTATCCGATTCGGGCTCGGGAATGATCGGCAAGGCGATCTCATCCACAGGTTTGTGGCTGCGGAATGTCCAGAAGTTGTTCACCACAAAATTGAACACGCTGGCCAGTACGATGGCCAGCGCATTGGCGGCCAGATAGTGCAAATAGATCACGAGCAATTTGGTCAGCAGCACTTGCAACACGATACCCACCCAGCACGCCAGCGCGTATTGGCCAAAGTGCAGGATCAGGTGTTTGTCAGGGCGGTGAAATCGATCGCTCCAGGTCCAGGCACGGTTCCAGAAGAAATTATTGACGGTTGCGAAGAAGATCGCCACCGCCAAAGACAAATTCAGCCGCATGCCCTGGGTTTGGATAAATGTAAACAGATATTCCTGGCAGAGATACAACACACCCAGGTTGACCACGACACCGGAAGCGCCCACCGCGCCGAATTTCATGAAGCGCTTTTTGAATACCCAGACCGTCAACGGGTGCTGCGCGATCCGCTTCATGCGATCAGTCGATCTTGCGCCGCCATATCTTTCCTTATGGCAAGCATCTCGTATGCCTTCGCCAGCACCTGTTCTACCGTGATCTGCTTCAGACACTGGTTATCGCCATCGCAAGGGGAGGTGCGGTGGTTGTAGGCGGTCAGGCACGGAGAGCAGGGCAGTTGACGGTAAAAACAATAGGCATTATCGCCCAGCGACTTATACAGCACCGGTGTCTCGGGGCCGAAGAAAATGATCGCGGGAAGCTGCGGCGTGAGCGCGGCGAATTGTCCCGGCCCGCCATCATTGGTGATCAGCAACGCGGCGCGATGAAACACCGCCAAGAGATGGCGCACTGATTTAGTATAGCCCGCCAGATTGACGCATGCCGGACTCTTGCAGTGATCCACCACGGCCTGCGCGATCTCCCTGTCACCTTTCATGCCGATCACGCCGACCGCATAGCCTTCATCAAGCAAAGTCTTGCTCAACTGCAAATAACTCTGCAGCGGCCAGGCGCGTATCGGCAGTATCCCGCCGCTCGGGTAAATCAACACCAGTTTTTTGTCTTTGAGGGCAGGAAAGAAATTGTGCAACTCCACGTGGATCTGCTCCAATTCCCCGCGGGGAAATTCCAGCACCGGCGTCTTGCCGGTATAGGGTGCGGGGAACAGCTTGGCGACCGGGTCGGTGACGGATTCCAGTGCCGAAGCCAGTGTCAGGAATTGCTGGGTCAAATGCCGGTAAGGGTTATACAACACCGGGCGGTTGATGAACGAGCCGCGATACAAACCTTCCTGGGTATGGGGATGAAAGCCCACTCTTGTCGATGCGCCGGACAGGTAAGAGAAGATGCTGCTGATGCGCGCAAACAATTCGCAGTCAATCACCGCATCAATCTTGAACTTTCGCATCGCTCTTATCGCTTTGAGGCTGTCCTTCACCAATCCTTTCAGGGAAGTGTCATCCAGCGTCAACACGTTCTCGCGCGGAACCACGCCGAGCAGATCGAGCACTTCGCGGTTCTTCGCGAACATCAGAACATGGATATCGGCCTCCGGGTATTGCTGCTTCAGGCGCATGAACATCGGATGAGCCAGCACCAGGCTGCCCATTTCGGACAGCAGGATGACAAGGATATTTTTGGGCGGTGTGCCGTCAGGATCATTGCGCAGGACCCGATTCACCAGCGAAAGCAAAGCGCAGATCGGCACACCCACATACCGGTCAACCGCGCGCTGGAACTTTATATTCATCTTGGGATGTTCATCTGGATAGTGTCGCTGTTGGCCGTGCCTGTAGTTTGGGGTTGAACCCGAAATGGATTTGCCCTGAAAAAGATTGTTTGGCGAGCTACGCCGACAACGGTCGAATTATCAGGGATTTCATACCGCCAGGCAACCAACGGTCATTTCTCTCGGCTGATTTTGCCGGACTTGTCTGATGCTACAATCCGTCCTTCCATAACATGTTCAGGATACGCCGATGCACACCCTGATTTGCGGTTCGATGGCTTACGACACCATCATGGTGTTCAAGGACCAATTTAAAAAGCATATTCTCCCCGATCAGATACACATCCTCAACGTCGCCTTTCTGGTTCCGGAAATGCGCCGCGAATATGGCGGTTGCGCCGGCAACATCGCGTACAACCTGCAGATGCTGGGCGGAAGCCCGCTGATCATGGCGACGGTAGGCGACGATTTCGCGCCTTATACCTCGCGCCTGGACAAGCTCGGCCTGATACAAACGCATATCCGTCATGTGCCGAATCACTTTACCGGCCAGGCATTCATCACCACTGACCTCGACGACAACCAGATCACCGCGTTCCATCCGGGCGCGATGGGTCAGTCGCACCTGAACAGCGTCGCTTCGGCTAAAGAAGTATCCCTCGGCATCATTTCACCGGACGGCCGCGAGGGAATGATCCAGCATGCGGTGGAATTCGCCGACCTGGGCATCCCCTTCGTGTTCGATCCGGGTCAGGGCATGCCGATGTTCTCCGGCGCGGAACTGCTGACGTTCATCGAGCAGGCGACATACGTCACCGTGAACGATTACGAAGCCAGGATGTTGCAAGACAAGACCGGCAAAACGCTGGACAAGATCGCGCAACGCGTGAAGGCGCTGATCGTCACGCTGGGAGCGGATGGCTCGCTCATCTATGCCGGCGGAAAGCAAATCACCATACCCACGCCCAAACCAAAAGCAATCGTCGACCCCACCGGCTGCGGCGATGCCTATCGCGCCGGTTTGCTGTACGGTATCCAGAAAGCCTGGGATTGGGAGACCACCGGACGGCTCGCATCGCTGATGGGATCGCTCAAGATCGCCAACCGCGGCGGACAGAATCACAGCTACTCGCGTGTTGAATTGGCGGGGTTGTATGAGCATCACTTTGATCATTCCATCAATCTGTAATGGCTATAGGTCCACGAAATACACGAAAGTAAAGCTCATTTCGGTTTTCGGTTTTATTTTTTTGTGTCTTTTGTGATTTTCGTGGACAACTGATTCTTCAAAATCATGAATCCCGCCCTCATCACCCACCTCTCCACTGCGATCAGCGATGCGACGCATCGCCCGTTCGAGGTGCGCGGCTCGACACCTGTCGGTGGCGGCAGTATCAACGAGGCGTACCGACTGGAAGGAACAGACGGCACTCGCTATTTTCTCAAGCTCAACGATACCCGGCATCTGACTATGTTCGTTGCCGAAGCAGCGGGACTGGAAGCGATCACCGCGACGAACACGATACGTATGCCTCGTCCCATCGTGCACGGCAGCGCAGGCGGGCAAGGCTATCTGGTATTGGAGCATCTGGAATTGAGTTCGCGCGGCGATGCAAAGCTGCTCGGGGAACAACTCGCGGCACTGCATCGATACGCCTCCGACAGAGCAGATGTGAATTCACATAAAGCAGAGGAGGTGAACAGCGGCCATTCCCGCCCCGGATGCTACGCAACGCCGCGTCATGGCCGCAAGGAAAAAAGTTTCGGCTTTGCGCACGACAACTTCATCGGCACCACACCGCAGCCGAATGGATGGAAGGATAACTGGATAGATTTCTGGCGCGAACGTCGCCTGAATTTTCAATTGCGCCTCGCGGAACAGAACGGCTACGGCAGCCAGTTGCAGTGCTTGGGTGAAAAGTTGATGGACACGCTACCGGCGTTCTTCGAGAACTACACACCGCAACCCTCGCTGCTGCACGGCGACCTGTGGAGCGGCAACCACGCATACCTTGCGGATGGAACCCCGGCGATCTTCGACCCCGCCTCCTATTACGGCGACCGCGAATGCGACCTTGCGATGACAGAACTGTTCGGCGGCTACAGTGCGGATTTCTATGCGGCCTATCGCGCCGCGTATCCGCTGGATGCGGGCTACGCTACGCGCCGCGATCTATACAATCTGTACCACATCCTCAACCACGCCAACCTGTTCGGGAGCAGCTATGCGCGGCAGGCGGAACAGATGATGCAACGGCTGCTCGCGGATATTCGGTGATCACCAGTGCTTTGCCACCGGATTCTTGCAGCTCACCTGGAAGAGTTGCCGATCTTCCAGCCGGATCGCTGTCATCGGGCCGCCCCACAGGCAGCCGGTGTCGAGCGCGATGACGTTTTTCCTGAGCAACAGGCCGAGCGCCGACCAGTGGCCGACGATGACGGTGGCGTCACGGCTGGCGCGCCTGGGCACATCGAACCACGGCAGGTAGCCTGCGGGAATGTTCTCCACTTCGCCTTTGAACTTGAATTCCATCTCGCCATCTTTCGTGCAGATGCGCATGCGGGTGAAGGCGTTGACGATGACGCGCAGGCGTTTGTAGCCGGACAGGCTGTCGTCCCAGTGATGCGGGAAGTTGCCGTACATGCACGAAAGAAAGGTAGCGTAGTCGTCGCCGCGCAGCGCCGCTTCGACTTCGCGCGCCAGGCTTTCTGCCTGCGCCACACTCCATTGCGGCAGCATCCCGGCGTGGACGAGCACATAGCCGTCTTGCACATGCAGCAAGCGCTGGTTGCGCAGCCAATGCAGCAGTTCATCGCGATCTGACGCATCGAGGATCTCGTCCAGCGTGTCGTTGCGGTTCAGTTCCGCCACGCCTTCCGCGGCGGCGAGCAGATGCAGGTCGTGGTTGCCGAGCACGGTGATCGCGCTACCGCCCAGCGACTTGACCAGGCGCAATACTTCCAATGAACCCGGCCCGCGGTTCACCAGGTCGCCGACCAGCCAGAGCTGGTCCGCCGCTTGATCGAATGCAATTTTATCGAGCAGCTGCACCAGCTCGGCATGGCAGCCTTGCACGTCGCCCACCGCATAAATCGCCATCGCGTCATCCTGCCGTGTTTATCTGTAAAATAGCGTAACAGATTTTTGTGCAGCTTCGATGAATTTTATCGATCTATTGCATGCCGCTATTTCACTGCCTGACGCTGACAAGGTAAATACATGAACGAAGGTAACAAACAGGTTTGGCTGGTGCTGTCTCACGGCTTCAATATGGACGGGCGCGCGGCGAGCCAGACCATCACGGACAAGATCCCGCATCTGCTCAAGCTGGGCATAGAACCTGTTGTGGTCAGCGCGATCACCGGGAAAAAGGATAAAGTCATCGAACACCATCAGGTTCTGCCGGCAGGCCCGGTAGCGTTGCGCTTTGATTTGCGCCACTATCTGAAACAAAGAATATCTTCGCGGGTCATTTACCGGATCGTAATGACGGTATTTTCTCTGGTTCTGCTGCCTTTCCTCATAATTGAAAAACTTTTCATCCGGATTGAGACCCATTGGTCGTGGGCAATTACGGCTTATTTCACCGGCGCGCGCATCATCCGGGCGCGCATGCCAACACTTGTTTATTCGACTGGCGGGGCTTATTCGGCGCACCTGGCAGGCTATTGGTTAAAGCGCAGGTTCGGCCTGCCATGGATCGCTGAAATTCACGATCCGATGATTTTTCCCGGTCTAACGAAAAACAAAATGCGTATGCGCTTTTCCGCCTGGCTGGAAGGAACCATTTGCAAGCATGCCGATGTTGTCTGGTGGTTTACCGAAGAGGCGCTGGCGCGTGCGCGCACACGACATCCGGAACTTGGTGAACGCGGGCATTGCATCATACCGGGTGCCAATGCTCCAGATTTCTCGCGTGCGCCTTATCGGCGCGGAAAACATCTGGTAATCGGGCACTTTGGATCGTTGGCAGAAACACGCAATCTGGAAATATTTTTGCTGAGCCTGCGCCGTGTGCTGGAGAAAAACCCGCAATGGACGGAGCATCTTCGCCTCCATCTATACGGCGGCGGCATCGATGCTGTTTCTGCACAGGCCTTGAAAGATTTCCCGCACCCTTCGATGATCGAAAATTTTGGCCGTCTCGAGACCGACCCGAAATCCGGCGAGAGCGGCAGGGATCGTGTCCTCAAGCGCATGAATGCTGCCGATTGTTTGTTGTTGTTGCACGGCACCGTTCCCTTCTGCGAAGAATACATCCCTTCTAAAATGTTTGAATATCTCTGGACACAACGCCCGATTCTGGCGCTGGTTTGGCATAATCCTCAAATGGAACATATGCTACGCGAACTGGGACACTGGGCAGTAACAGCAGATGATGCGGATTCGATCGCATCGGCACTTGAAGAGTTGCACGCCCGCTGGATGCAGAACGATCTGGCCGACTCTGGAGTTCCCTCTCCTTATACTTCGGAAGCTGCCACGCGCCAGATCATCGCTTTGGCTCGTGAAAGTTTAACGCGTAACTCATTGCGCACCTGATATGCACACCTCTTCTTCATATAATCAATGAAAGATATTGTCCTTTATTGCAAGTCATATCATCGCGACGTGAAGCGGGCCAAGCGGCTTACCGAAAGTGTTCGCCAGTTTAATTCTGGCAACCTGCCATTTTATCTTTCCTGCCCATCAAACGATCTGGCATTGTTCAAGGACATCATCGGCAGCGACGGCGTTACATTGCTGGCTGACGAGGAAATCGTGGCCGCCAATGCTGCTATCGATATGCAGGCGTTCAACGCCTTGCCCGGCGTGATCTCACAGCAGATCGTAAAGTCTGAATTCTGGCGTCTCGGGATTTGCGAAAATTATCTTTGCCTTGATTCAGATTCCTACTTCATTCGCGACTTCAACAAAGGAGATCTTCTGACGCCCTCGGGAATTCCTTTCACAGTGATGAATGAAAGTCTGGAGCTTCGTTTGTTCGGAGCAGTCCATCGTCATGAAAAGATCGCCCGAAATATAGATGCGGATTGCAAAACCATCATGGATATTTTCGGCCGTACCGGAAGGCATTTTGATTTCGGCCCCTTGCCGGTAGTGTGGAGCCGGCGTGTCTGGACTGATCTTGCCGAGAAGTTTCTTGAGCCACAAGGCATGAATTTCCTCGATGCGATGGTGCTTTTCCCATCGGAAATGCGCTGGTATGGCGAGGCCCTGCTAAAGTACCGTTCGATTGAATTGTGGCCAGTTGAAACGCTATTCCGCTGCTATCACTACGAGGAGCAGTATCGTATCGCAAAGAAATCCGGTGAATCAGACGAGGCGCTGAGCCAACTCTATCTCGGCGTATGCGTGCAATCGAACTGGGATAAGGAATTGTCATATGGGGACAGTAAGAAGAGTTTTTTATCCCGAGCTGTTCGTGCGATGAAACGCCGCATTCTGCGGCGCCTGGTTTAGCAGGCATGTCATCGACATTGCAAAAGTACAGCGTCATTACGCGCTTGAATGGCGGGCTTGGCAACCAGTTGTTTCAGTATGCGGCTGGCCGCGCCCTTGCCGACAGGCTGGGCGCTCCGCTTAAAGTTGATCTCTCCGAATTTGAATCTTATTTGTTGCGCCGTTTCGAATTGGATCAATTCACTATCAACGCCGGAATTGCTACGCAAGAAGAATTGGCCGGTTTCGTTATCAAACCGTCACGTTTCCAAAGATCCTGTAGCCGGTTTGCCATTTCGTTGGGGCTTGGTTTCAACAGAATCGCGTTCAAGGAAAGAAAATTTGGTTACGATGATACTTTCGAAAAAATCCGGCATCCGATGTACCTGAATGGATATTGGCAAAGTGAGAAATATTTCAAATCTGCCGAGGGCAAACTTCGCAACGAGCTTTGTCTGGTCGATAAGCTCGGCGTGTCCAGCCAGAAAATTTTGGATGAGATACTTCAGTGCACGGCTGTTTCGCTGCACATCAGGCGCGGTGATTACATAACCAATCCGTCAGCGGCCTCAGTTCATGGCGTTTGTTCGCTTGATTATTATTATTCGGCTATTCGTCACATAACCACTCATGTGCAGAACCCGTATTTCTTCGTTTTCTCCGATGACCCGCAGTGGGCAAAGGATAATCTCAAAATCAGCCAACCCGTTCAGTTTGTCGAAGCCAATGGGCCGGACCGAGGCGTGGAAGACATGTGGCTTATGAAGTCCTGCAAGCACCATATCATTGCCAACAGCTCTTTTAGCTGGTGGGCAGCCTGGTTGAATGGCAGACAGGATAAAGTCGTCATCGCTCCCCGCATCTGGTTTCTCGACAAGACAATCAATACCGGAGATTTGATCCCCGAACAGTGGCACAGGATCTGAAAATGGCTACGACCAACCCATTGATATCCGTGATCATGCCGGTCTATAACGGAGAGGAATTTCTTCGGGAGACTATTGATAGCGTTTTAAACCAGACCTATCAGAATTTTGAATTTATCATCGTCAATGATGGCTCCGTTGACTCAACCCAGCAGATCATCGACAGTTACAATGACAAGCGCATTGTTCCGCTCAACCTGACCCGAAATCAGGGCGTCTCAAATGCCAGAAACAGAGGCACGGATTTATCCAAGGGTGAATTCATCGCATTTTGCGATGCTGACGATCTGTATGATCCAAGCAGGCTGCAGACCCAACTTGATTTTTTAACCGGCAATCCCACGGTGGATGTGTGCGGCAGCTACTTTATAGTTTTTGAAAATGACCAGGAAATTCTGATCAGGCATCCAATTACCGATCAGGAGATCAAGGAACATTTTTTTACCGGGAATTGCATAGGTCAGCCTAGCGTCATGGGCAAATCGGGTGTGTTTCAGAAATACAAATACGATCCCGAACTACAGGCTTCCGAAGACTATGATCTCTGGGCCAGAATGGCCACCGGCGGAGTCGTATTTGCCAACGTGCCGTTCCCTCTGGTGAAATATCGGCTGCACCCTGCGCAAGCCAGCAAAACCAAAGGAAGATTGTTGCACGTCACATCCAAGACTGCTTGCACAAATTACACTCTTGCTTACTTGAACAACAACATAATTTCGGAATATTCGAAAAGTAAAGAGACATCCCTCGCAGATTTCAGAAAATTCATCACCGAGCTATCAGCAGCTTGTGACAAAAAATCCAGCGATATGAATACATTTCGCCCGTTGATCGCCCTTCAATACAAAAAGCTCGACACGCCGGGAATAATGGCATTTGCGACACTCAAGCGGATATCTTCCAAATATCACATTAATTTCCCCACAAAGTATCTGTTGAATATATTCCTGTTGAGTTTTATCCGCGTCAACAAAAACTCATCGCTTTTTGATACTTTAACGAAGTTAAAAATATAAGATTGGCGCGAAAATATTTTTCTTAAAATTCATAAAATTAGATGAAAATACCTCTCTTACTCTTGACGTCGGCTGTCACTATTTCAGATGCTCAGCCGGTACTAAATAAAAAATCGGATCGAATTGAGCTCACCCTCTATTCAATTCGAGAATGGCTTATTTTGGAACCAGAGATAAAAATCGTGATTTGTGATGGCTCTAATTTCGACTTTTCGCCGCTCATATCCGACATGTTCCCGCTTGCAAATATTGAATGCCTCTACTTCAAAAATAGCAGTCATCTTGTCTCTCAGTTCGGGAAAGGCTTCGGTGAAGGAGAGATTATCAAATACGCATTAGCAAACTCTCGCTATTTAAGCGAGTCCGAGTTTTTTGCAAAATGCACCTCAAAGTTATGGGTGAAAAATTTTCGATCATGTTTAGCCGAATGGAATGGCTCCTTTATTTGTGATGGGGATTTTTCAAATGTCACAAAATTTAAACCATATGTTTTCAACCATATAGATACAAGATTTTATTTTTCAACGAAAATATTTTACGCCGAAAATTTCTTAGATGCTTATCAAAACGTTAACGATAAGGAAGGCCAGTCTCTAGAGCAGTGTTTTAAAAACGTAGCAATTCATAAGCAATTCCGGCACTTCATCTTCCCTATTCGTCCAGAAATCGCAGGGGTTTCCGGATCAACCGGCGAATGGGCAAATATGAATTCTATGGCGCGCATGAAGGACAAAGTTAAACGAATTTTAATGGCATATCGGTCCGACTTGATTAGCACCAAGTAGAACACTATGCTTAGGCTGGCTATGGAACGGCACGAGGATGCCCTTTTCTGCTAAAGTGCGCGCCATGAACAAGACCAGTACCCAGCTCTATTTTCGTCTTCTGAATTACGTCAAACCTTATTGGCGCACCTTTGCAATTTCCATCCTCAGCATGGCGGTGACGGCGGCAACCGAGCCGTTGTTGCCTGCTTTACTGAAGCCCATGCTGGATGGTACTTTCATTCACAAGGATGACACCGTCATCCATCTTGCGCCGCTGATCATTTTGGTGATTTTCTTCGTGCGCGGAGTAGCTTCATTCGCTGGCACCTATGCCATCGGTTGGGTCGGCAACAAAGTTGTGATGGATTTGCGCGACGAGATGTTTCACAAGTTACTCACCTTGCCAACCCGCTATTACGACGATCACGCTACGGGCAATCTTATTTCCAAACTGACCTTCGACGTGACGCAGGTGACTGCTGCTGCCACCAACGTGGTGACAGTTTCTATTCGCGACTCCATCATCACCGTCGGACTACTCGGCTGGCTGTTCTACCTCAACTGGAAGCTCACCCTGCTCAGTTTGGTGATGTTTCCCATCATTGCAATCATTCTGAGAATCATCAACACTCGCTTACGCAATGCCAGCCGTGATGCACAACGTGCGATGGGCGACATCACTCAGGTGATCGAGGAAAGCGTTGCCGCACACAAAGTGGTCAAACTGTTTGGCGGGCAGCAATATGAGAGTAACCGCTTTTATGACCAAGCTAACTGGCTGCGCCGCCACACCATGAAACAAGCGATGGCAGCAGCAGCCAATGTGCCCATCGTGCAGATGATTGCAGCCATGGCACTGGCAGTTATTGTGTACCTTGCCACTGTGCAGGCACGCAGCGATGAAACCACCGTTGGCGGATTCCTTTCGTTTATCGCAGCCATGCTGATGCTGACTGCTCCGATCAAGCGTATGACAGGCGTGAGTGAGTTTTTGCAACGCGGACTGGCAGCAGCGGAAAGTGTATTTGAATTGCTTGATACACCCAGCGAAATTAACACTGGGAAAGTAGCTATAGGACGCGCTAAAGGGTTAATAGAGTTCAAACACGTAAGCCTCTCATACCAGCAGGATGAAAGGTTGGCATTGCGTGACATTAACCTGGAAATCCCAGTTGGACAAGCCGTAGCTCTGGTGGGCGCATCCGGCAGCGGAAAGAGCACTTTGGCAAATCTGGTTCCGCGTTTCTATCTACCCAGTAGCGGAAATATCACGCTGGACGGTCACGATCTCGCAGATCTTACGCTGGCCAGCTTGCGCGCCAACATCGCGCTGGTAAGTCAGGAAGTAGTTTTATTCAACGATACGGTTGCCGCCAATATCGCCTATGGCCAGATGCGCGAAGTGCCCGAGGCGGAAATCATCGCAGCCGCACAAGCCGCGCATGCGATGGAATTCATACGCGAGATGCCGCTGGGATTAAATACGCTGGTCGGTGAGCGGGGTGTGAAGCTTTCCGGTGGCCAGCGCCAGCGCATCGCCATCGCTCGCGCGATCCTCAAAGATGCTCCCATCCTTGTCCTCGACGAAGCTACTTCGGCGCTGGACAGCGAATCCGAACGCCATGTCCAGGCCGCTCTTGAAACCTTGATGAAAGGGCGCACCTCATTGGTCATCGCACACCGTCTATCCACCATCGAAAAAGCGGATCGCATCGTCGTACTGCAAAAGGGCGAGATAGTCGAGACTGGCACTCATCCTGAATTGTTGTCAAAGCACGGCGTTTATGCACGGTTGCATCGAATTCAGTTTGCAATGGCTGGCAACGAGCAAACAGAGCAGGCCAACCACAACATGCTGTCCTAGTATCTATTCATCGTGCAGTGCGTTCAGCTGCTGCATGAATGAATCGGCTCGATGGAACGTGGTATGTTTTTCAAACACTTCTTTTTGGGCGATCAAAGCTCTTTCCTGCCCTATTTTAGGATCGTTGATGATCATTTCAAAATAATCAGAATATTGACTGGGTGTTTCAGCAATAAATAGGGCATCCTTGCTAAATAATTTATCCAGAAGTTTGGGGTGATCGACGACTTGGGGAACGCCGCACGCAGCCAATTGGTATGTGCGTTCATTGACTTCACAGGCCCAGTCGATTTGTTCGGGTAGGTGCGCGTTCAATCCCACCTTGGCACGGGAATAGATGTATCTGTCCCTCTCCCTTTTAAATTGAAAATGGGGTGCATGCTTCCATCCTGGCCCATCGATAAAACCATAATATTCTTTAACGATGTCTTTCATGAGTACCGTATGCTCTCTTTTCTTCGACGCGATCAATACAAAGTCGATATCCCGATCAAACCCCGCTACCGGATAGTAATGCAGGATATTGGCTCCAAATGGCAGATACAATATCCTATATCCCGCATCGAAAAATGGCCTGTATTCATTTCTGCTGCTGACATATGCCTCGTCGCGAAAGCTATAAAAAAAATCTACGCCGTGTTTTTTAGACCAGTCCAATCGATGGTCAAGCCTGGTGTTATCGTACTCGGCCAATGAAGCTGTCAGGCCAATCTTCAGATGATTCTTCTCTCTGTATTTTCTTATTGCTGCCCAATCGATCCGCTCTAGATAGCTGGCATGATCGCTTGACAGCAATACGGTCGGTTTGAATTTGTCGATCGCTTCTCCAGTATTGTCATTCCAACCCAGTATGTGTGTGGGCACACCAATAAAATTCAGGCTTTCAGCAAGGTTGGTAAATAGCGAGTAACCAGCCGGAGAGAAAGCAGGATCTGGAACATGAATTATGATTCGCTCAATGCTTTTGCCTGAGTAAATATCTTTGAATTTTTGCTCTACTTGTTTTTTTAATGCGTATCCGTGTTGGACCAGTAAGTCATGCGATGCTGCATACGCGTCATCTGCCTCATAAATTTCTTTGTTTTTTAGTGCCAGTTCGGCATCAGCAATGATCTTGTCATGCTTTTTTATTATGAGACGATGAATAGAGCGGTCAAATTGTATCCTGGCCCATGAGCGCTTAAACTTTGACTTTGAGCGGTCAATGCGAGCGGTGAACATGCTGATGTAATGATTCACTATGCCTTTTATATTTTCCATATTTTATTTACATGCTTTTGCTAGCGGTAAATATATTTCAATATTAACGTTGCTAATGCGGCGAATTCGTCAATTCGCGCAAAGCATCTATTACACTTGAAGTCGGCAGATTCTGCAGACAGTCACTCAAACTTGCGTTATGGCGCTCGCAGCCTTCTTCCATGCACGGCACGCAGTCGCCGTCGCCTTGCAGCAATACCACGTTGTTAACGCGCTGCGTGCCACGCATTTTGTAGGGGTTGCGGTCTTCCACGTAACCCTTTGGCCACGGCCCCCATTTCACTGGGTTCGACGGGCCAAACAGCGCAACGGTGGGGGTACCCAGCGCAGCCGCCATGTGGGTCAGTGCCGTGTCTGGCCCCACATAATATTTGGCGCGGCTGATGATATAAGCGCTTTCTGCAAGGCTGAGTTTGCCCGACATATTCACTGTACCGGATGGCATAGTGCGGAATAGCTGCCCGACATAAGCTAACTCATCCGGATCGCTGCTCCCGGTAAGCACGGAGCGGATGCCTTTTTCCTCGAGCCACCGTGCCAGTTCAATCCAGCCATCGCGATGCCACATTTTGTAGGAAAATTTTGGAAACATGTGCAGCACCGCAAAAGTTTCCGCGCCAATATCAAACGGTAGCACCCCCGCGACGGACTTTTCATCCGATGCATTCCATGCAACCACGATCTCATGGCTGCGTTGGATGCCCAGCACATCCGTTAGTCCGAGATTCGTCAGTACGGTGTGGGTATCGACATTATCAAATTTTGTCCAACGCGAGAGCAGATGTTTTTTCCAGCTTTGCTTTTTGCTGCCATCCTGCATTCCAATTCGTGTTTTTCCAGCGATCCATACGTATAGGGTCGGCCGATCCCCCAATAGGGTTGTAAGCGCAAGATCATAACGGCGAAACAAGCTGAGTATCAGTCGTAAGTGCCGCCAAAATCCCGGACGCGTCGGGATGGTGATCACACGGTGAATGTCCGGATTGCGCAGCAAAACCCCTTCTGTATGTTCGAAAACTAGTACATCAATTTCAGCTTGGGGCCATGCCAGTCGCATCGAACGTATTACGGGTGTAGACAGCAGCACATCACCTATGCGTATGGTGACTACCACCAATATGCGGTGCGGGACTTTCAAATTAGCACCGTCTTGATCAGAATGTTTGTGTAATTCATTACTTGAAATTATTAAAATAATTTAATGGCATTGGATATTATAAACGCGAGAAAACGACTGTAACCGGGACCATTCTAAAATTTGAATGTCACGAAGAAGCGAGGCAGTTCGCCTCCAATTTTGTTATAGCAGATTGCATCGTGCTACGTTTTCAATTATGTAATTCGCGGCAATCATCTTTTAAGGCAAGAGGCAAGTATAATCCGTCAACTATAAATGGATAGTATGCAAAATTTTCCAGGAATCCCATCCTTACTGTTACTCGACAACTTAAACTCTCAGGAAAGAATTTGACCAAGGTAAGACTATAGAACACTTGCCAATACATGACAGTTTTATTTAGCTGACTAAAATTCACGGCTTCTAATGTTATTCCATAGTGAAAGAATTACCCTTCTTTATTAAATATTCGGCCTTCGTTTTTTCAATTTTATAGTCATGTTAAATGCCATTTCTAATTCAGCTCGGGCTGGCGCCCAGCTAAAAAAGCGAGATTATCGACCTGACATTGACGGCCTGCGTGCCATCGCGGTTTTGTCAGTGGTAGTTTTTCACGCTTTCCCTTCGTTGATTCACGGGGGATTCGTCGGTGTTGACATATTTTTCGTGATTTCAGGCTTCCTGATCTCCAAGCATATTTGGGAAGAGTTGGGCGCAGGAACGTTCAGCATTAAAACATTCTACGCGCGCCGAGTCAGGCGCATTTTTCCGGCACTGAGTGTTGTTTTGCTCGCCTGCTTGATAATGGGCTGGGTGATTCTAACACCGGGCGAGTATGAACAACTGGGCAATCATGTTGTTGCAGGCGCTGCGTTTGTCTCCAATATTATTTTCTGGAAGGAAGCGGGATATTTTGACAATGCAGCCGATACAAAACCATTGCTTCATCTCTGGTCGCTGAGTATCGAAGAGCAGTTTTATATCGTATGGCCTTTGTTTTTTAGTCTTTTTCTGGCGTTATTCCAAACATCTTGGCTGGGCATTTCTAGGCGTTCTTGGAATTTCTTTATCCTACAGTATGATGGTTGTGCGCCAAGACGTAGTGGCCGATTTTTATTCACCCGTGACTCGATTCTGGGAGCTGGCGCTTGGTGCCGCGCTGTCATATGCTTCGGCACCCAGATCAGCCATAAATCGCTCCTTTATCTCATGGCTTGGACTCTCTTTGATACTGGGCGCAGTCTTTATCATACAAAAGAATTATTCTTTTCCCGGAGCATGGGCGTTGCTGCCTACCATAGGCGCAGCTTGCATGATCTATGCTGGTGAGGGTACCTGGCTTAATCGGCAGGTACTGTCAAATCGTTTGCTTGTATGGATTGGACTCATCAGTTACCCGCTTTACATGTGGCACTGGCCATTGCTTTCTTTTGCGCGGATTATTGAATCTGGTACACCTTCGATTGAGGTACGATTCTGGTTGGTTGCGGTGAGTGTTGTTATGGCGTGGCTAACCTACAGCTTTTTGGAGCGGCCCATAAGATCCCGGCACAGAACTACGAATATCATTTTAATACTGTGTATGAGTGTATTTTTGCTTGGTGTTGCCGGTTTGACCGTCAAAAAGCTGTATGGATTTAAATCTCGCCATTTTTCAATGTTGAACGGTGATTCCAGCACCGTAGTACTTGGTGCCGATCGGGATAAGTTACAACATGAATGCGGCATTAGCGAAGCACAAAAATATCTTTTCCAATATTGCCTAAGTGGCGGTGCTGAAGCTACTCACTACTTGCTGCTGGGCGATAGCAAGGCCGAGGCACTTTTCTATGGATTGGTACGAGAATCTAAACCGGAAATGCAGTGGATGATGATCGGCTCCGTCTATCCACCGGAAGGCGATGCCACATCTGAAGATCGTCAGCAACTCAAAAATCGACTTGCCTTGGAAACGATCATTCACAGCCCGTCTATCAAAGCAGTTGTCTTGGCTGTGGCATTGCGAGATATTTTCCCCGTTGATCGTGACACAGGATTCTTGGCGAAAGATTTTGTCCCTTCTTCCGAAAAGATAGCCAGCTACAGCCTAACTATCCAGCAAATTGAACAAGCTGGAAAGCGCGTGGTATTCTTCATCGACAACCCGACTTTCCCCGATCCCACAAGCTGTATCAGCGGTGGTGCGACCTCAAGTCCGTTCTTGAATCAATTTTTGCGGCGCAAGAAGAATCCGTATTGCACAATACGCTATACCGATTACCTTGCAGGAACGCGTGTGTATCGACAGTTTGTTGGAGAATTGAAGCGGCTCCATCCCAGCTTGATTGTCTATGATCCCACGCCGTTGCTGTGCGATATTCCCCACAACATATGTACGGTCACCCATGAAGGAAAATTTCTGTATAGCTATGGCGATCATATCTCTGACTATGCCAATTCAATGATTGCCAAGGATATGTTGTCAGTTATCGGGAAGCTGATACCCTGATCATGGCCGCTGACATATGAGAAGAGATTGCATTTATGGTTGGGTTGAACGCAACTCTTTTAGTATCTTATATTTCAGGTAAGTTGTTTTGAAATTCATCAGAGCGACATTAAATCCTGCGATCCCGTCCAGAAACCCAAGCCGCAGGCAATAGGTTCTGACGAACGCCCACCCTGCGCGTAGCGGCGCATCTGCAAGTGTAGCTGCTTTGCCACTCTCGAACATCTGCATCGCGCCGGCTCTTGCGTACTGCTCGGTTTTACGCTGTACGTCTGCTTCGTTCAAATAACTGTAATGCAATAATGGGCTGGACAATCGCCCGGCAGTACCTTCGAGTATCACTCGTTCATGCACCATATCGTCGGAAAAACGCCCCTTGGTTCTTCTGAACAACCTCAGCACGTAATCCGGATACCAGCCGGAATGGTGTATGAACTTGCCGCAAAACTGTGAGAGTCGCGGCACGTAAAATCCATCTTCGTTATCCTCATACATTGCATTGATGAGTTGCGATTGAAGTTCGGGAGTCACGCGCTCATCGGCATCTATCGAAAAAATCCATTCGTGAGTCGCGTAGGACAGGGCACGGTTTTTTTGCATGCCGAAGCCCGGCCATTCATGCAGATGAACTTGCGCGCCCAGCTCGCGGCAAATATCCACCGTCGCGTCGCTACTGACGGAATCCACCACGATGATCTCATCTGCCCACGCCACAGATTCAAGGCATGCACGTATGTTTGCAGCTTCATTTTTTGTAATGATGATTGCGGAAAGTTTATTCATGCTTTATTTCGACAATAAGTTACTCAAGCACGATAGAAATCGTTATTTTCCTGCTCGATTATGCTGTTCTGGCAATGGTGGCTGAGCGCTTGGATTATATTCAGGCACCCACTGTGTGAGCGCCGCACGTACCGCATCATCGGCCATGACCGTTGCAGAAACCCACTCCAGCAATTGCACCAGCCATGCTGCATCGGCCTGCCGGGCTTGCGCTATACGCAGCTTGGGATGAGGCGTGGGCAAAGTATGCTCGTTGTCCGCGAGCAATTCTTCGTAGAGTTTTTCACCCGGGCGCAGGCCGGTAAATTCAATCCTGATTTCATCTTCCGTAAATCCGGACAGGCGTATCAAATCTCTCGCCAGATCGACGATCTTCACCGACTCGCCCATGTCCAGCACGAAGATCTCTCCGCCTTGTCCCATCAGCCCGGCCTGCAACACCAGTTGCGCCGCTTCCGGAATGGACATGAAGTAGCGCGTGATTTCAGGATGTGTCACGGTGATCGGTCCGCCCCGTGCAATTTGCGCCCTGAATGTGGGAATCACGCTACCGGTACTACCCAGCACATTGCCGAAACGCACCATCACGAAGCGCATGGCGCCGGAAGACTGCAACGCCTGGCAGACCATCTCGGCCAAACGTTTGCTCGCGCCCATCACATTGGTCGGATTGATTGCCTTGTCGGTGGAAATCATCACGAACTTGGCAACCCCGTGTTGCTGTGCGGCGTGTGCCACCGTCCACGTGCCCAGCACGTTGTTGCGTATCGCCTGCCAGGCGTTGTGCTGCTCCATCAGCGGTACATGCTTGTAGGCTGCAGCATGAAACAACACGCTGGGTTGGTGATGTTGCATGACTTCGTTCACCCGCGCCGCATCGCGCACGTCGCCCACCAGGCAGACAAAATTCAATGATGGGCACGTCTGTTTCAACTCCTGTTCGATCGTGTACAAGGCAAATTCGCTCAATTCGAACAGCACCAGTTTGGCCGGTGCAAAGCGCGCGATTTGACGACACATTTCGGAGCCTATGGAACCGCCCGCACCGGTCACCATGACAATTTTCCCGTCCAGCAAACCATGCAACCCGGCAGCATCCAGCACCACCGGGTCACGCCCAAGCAAATCGTCCAGCTCTATCGCGCGCAATTGCGACACCGCCACCTTGCCGCTCATCAAGTCATCAAATGACGGAACAGTAAGGGCTTTCACTTGTGCGGCATTGCACAACTGTATCGCCCGCTTGCGCTGCTGATGCGAGCTGGACGGCATCGCAATGATTACTTGCGACACGCCGAGTCGCTCGGCCCATTCCGGCAGACTATCCATCTTGCCCAATACCAGAATGCCGTTCAGCATGCGCCCGTGCTTGTCAGAGTCGTCGTCCAGAAATCCCACCAGCCGCCAGTCGCTGCTCTTGGTCAAATCCTTGGCCAGGCTCGCTGCCGCATCGCCGGCACCCAATACCAGTACCGGCTCACCGCGCAGCTTGATATTGCGGTACAAGCCCTGTTCTTTCCATAGCCTGTACACAAAGCGGCTGCCACCCATCATCAATATCAGCAACAGCGGGTTGATGATTAGCACAGAACGCGGAATGACCAAATCAAGGCGCAACATCCAGAACATCAGTGGAATGACTGCCGCTGATAACATGACTGCCAGAAAAATGCGCCTCAGATCGGTGGTGCTGGCATACCGCCAAATACCGCGGTAAAGATCAAATCGCCAAAAAATGACCATCTGCAGCAACACCACTAAATACACAGTATGACGCAGTTCCGTGGCAAAATTTGGCGGCAGTTCAAAATTGAAGCGCAGCAAATAGGCGAAACTCCATGCCAGTGCAGCAGCAATCGCATCATGCAGCACCGCCAGAGTGGTGCGAGTATTGGGGTTAAACATCGGTAGCATTTTCCTTCATCACCCCATACTGCCGCCAATGACGATCAACCCAAATCGCCAGCCCCAGATAAATCGCTCCCCACAACGCCAGCAGGTTTCCCTGTCCCTGGATATCCAAACCCTTACCCCACAACGCAGACAATCCGGCCAGCAGCATCAATGCATATTCAACTATCGCGGTATTGCGGTGCCCCCAGCCCATTTGCACCAGACGCTGGTAATAATGATTGCGATGCGCTAGTGCAAGATTTTCCCTGTTCCACGCGCGTTTAATCAACGTCACGGTTGCGTCTATCACGAACGGTGAAAACACCAGGAATGGATACCAGAATGGCCAGTAGCCCTGTTGCCAGCCCCACACCCCGAATGCAGCAGCGAGAAAGCCGAGTGGTATAGAACCCGCGTCGCCCATGAACACCTTTGCCGGATGAAAGTTATGGTAAAGAAAACCCAGTGCAGCAGCGCCAATGGAGAAATTCATCATTGCGAACGCTTCATTGCCATTCATCAAGCCGGCGATTCCATAGAAACTGAAGCCGAACAACGTCATGCCTCCCGCGAGCCCGTCCGAGCCGTCCATGAAGTTATATAGGTTGGTCATCCACACAATAAACAGCAACACCGGCAGTAACCATAGCCCATCGACGCCGGCACCCCACAATACGATCATCGCGGCGGCAAAGTGACCGATCAACCGCAGTTTGGCTGGAAGGTTGCGCACATCATCTACCAATGAAAGCGCGAACAAACCCAACATCGGCAACACAATCCACCATGCCCAGTATTGAATTAGGAGTACCCATCCGGACAATATTCCCGCCATGATTGCAACACCGCCAACCCGAGGTATCGGCTCGGTATGCAATGAGCGATCGTTAGGAATGTCTTGTATCGTACCGTTCTTGTTCAGCGTAAGGATCAGGGTCAGCATCATCGTGACAAATGCGGAAATGACTGGCGGATAATGAGTCATGTTAGTTACCTAAATTGAGGTGGCGCATTTTAACAGTTTATGCAACTGATCCTTCAGCGGTTGCGCCTATCAACGCCAGACATTGTCGATAAACCTGCAAAGGTTTGATCTCCAGTTGGCAGGGCGGGACCTCCTGCGGGGTTTTTATCCTGGGGCAATCACGCTTGAAGCACGGTGAGCAAAAAATGCCGCTGGTAATGTGCTGGCATGCTTTGCCAAGGATACCGCTATAACCCGGATCGGTCGGTCCATGCAGCATAACACCTGGAACATCAAGCACCGCCGCCAAATGCCCTATCCCGGTTTCCACGCTGACGAATGCCCGAGCTTTCAATAGCACAACCATAAGTTCGGTCAGCGATAATTTTGGCAACACCAGCGCATTTTCACCTCCAGCGGTTTGCAACCGATGGGCGCGCTCGCGTTCAATCTTGTTGCCCCACGGCAACAAACAGTGCCATCCCTGCTGCGCCAGCAAACGAATCAGCTCCACCCAAGATGCTTCCGGCCAGTATTTGCTATTCCAGGTAGTACCGTGCAGCAATACGATGTAAGGCTGTCCGGTGATATTTTTAGGTATGCTGGGATATTCTGCCTGCAATTGACGGTGGCGAAATTTATCCAGGCCGAAATCGGCTGGCTGCGTTATATCGGCAGCAAAGATTGTTGCCACCAGCTGCCGGTTTTTTTCGATGACATGCAGGCCGTTAGGAACTTTGGCAGTCTTTTGATAGAACCACGATGCCATTGATTCCCTGGCGCTGCCTGCAGCGAAGCCAAATACCGCAACCCCTGCAAGCCGAGCCAATAAAGCACTTTTGAGCAACCCCTGCGCATCCAGCACAATATTGTAATTTTCAGCATGCAGTTGTTGCCGCAACTTGCTTAGCAGTGCCGGTATCTTCCACCAGGTTATTTTATGCGCGCGCAGCGGCACCGTGATCACCTTGCTGACCGCCGAGTGCCAACCTGCCACTTCAGCAAAGGCGGGCTCAACCAGCCAGTGTATCTCCGCATCCGGAAAATGGCGGCGCAAATCACTGACTGCGGGAAACAGGTGAAGAACGTCGCCTAATGAGGATAACCTAACAACGAGAATTTTCATTTATGGATGTCTTATGTAATTACCGGCCATTCTCTGCCACTGATCGGCCAGGAAACTTGGGTCATTCTAGTAGGCGCCAGAAATTCCAACAAATGTTTTTCTTGAGTAGAGCGCGCAACGACACTACTATTCGCAACATTGTTATCACACGAGAACTTCACCGGATGATCTTTTTTTATACCTTCACGTTATGGCTGCTGCTGCCATACGTTTTTTTTCGCCTGATCTGGCGTGCGAGAAAACAGCCGGGATATTTGCTGCATATCGGTGAGCGCTTCGGCTTTTATTCCACCCGTAGCGATAAACCGGTCATCTGGCTGCATGCCGTCTCTGTGGGTGAAACTCGCGCCACTCAAAGCCTCGTCATCCGGCTACGCGCAAGTTACCCTCATCATCAGATTCTGCTTACCCACACAACCCCCACCGGCCGCACAGCCAGCGAGCAACTATACGGCGACAGCGTGTTGCGTGTGTATCTCCCTTATGATTATCCGTTTGCCGTAAACAATTTTTTGCGCCATTTCGACCCACAACTTGGCATTCTGATGGAAACGGAAATATGGTTTAACTTGATTCATGCTTGCCACCAACGCCATATACCACTGTTGCTTTTGAATGCGCGCATGTCCGAAAAATCTCGGCGAGGATATGCTCGTTTCGCACGGCTGACTCTTAATGCGTTAAGCAAGCTCACTGCCGTAGCCGCGCAAACCGCTGACGATGCCGCACGCCTGACCAGCCTTGGTGCAAAAAATGTTTCCGTAATTGGCAACCTCAAGTTCGATATCGATCCTCCGTCATCTATGCTGGAACTAGGCAGGAAAATGCGCTTGCAGTTCGGTACAGCGCGAAAGATTATTCTTGCTGCCAGCACCCGCGAGGGAGAAGAGGCTTTACTACTAGATGCTTTGCAAAATATCCATGTCCTCGACTTGCTGTTGGTAATCGTTCCTCGCCACCCACAACGTTTTGCCGCTGTTGCAAATTTGCTGGAACAACGCGGCATCTCATTTCTCCGCAGAAGTGAAATGGGTCAAACAGGAAATTCGGACAGCGGCAACCAGCATTACCAGCAGGTAGTTCCATCGGAAGTTCAGGTGGTGCTGGGTGACAGTATGGGTGAGATGTTTGCTTACTACGTTGCTGCCGATCTTGCCTTCATTGGCGGCAGCCTGCTGCCTTTTGGCGGGCAAAATTTGATTGAAGCCTGCGCGGTAGGAACGCCGGTGCTGGTCGGACCACATATGTATAATTTTGCTGAAGCAACCCGGCTGGCCGTTTCGGCTGGGGCCGCAATCCAGGTTTCAGATGTTGCCGGATTTGCCAGTGAGTCGCAACGCTTATTTCACAATTCAGCTGCGCAAAACGACATGCGTCAACAGTGTGCCAAGTTTATAGAATCTAACCGCGGAGCAACAGAAAAATCATTGCAGCTTGCCGGGCAACAACTAAAAGTTTTTACACATCCAGATTTTTTACCCCCAGCGCGTTCTTCTCGATAAAT
>DHIV01000023.1:47068-51526 GCA_002403995.1 Gallionella sp. UBA4737
TGCGCGCCTTGGCTCAACCACGTCGCCCATCAGGGTGGTGAATATTTCGTCGGCTGAGATTGCGTCTTCGATACGCACGCGGAGCAAGATGCGATTCTTCACGTCCATGGTGGTTTCCCACAGTTGTGAGGGATTCATCTCTCCCAGGCCTTTGTAACGCTGGATGTTGACGCCGCGTTTGGCTTCATCCAGCAACCATTCTATGGCCTGTTTGAAACTGGATACGGCACGCTTCTGTTCACCTCTGGCAATGTAGGCCGTTGGCTTGATAAGGCCGCTAAGGATTTCCGCCGCTTGGCGGATTTGCACATAGTCGCTGCCTTTCAGGAAGTCTTTATCCATGTAACTGACGGAGTAATTGCCGTGATACAACTTTTCCAGACGCAGGCGATGTTCGCCGGCTTCGTCGGTTTCAACCACGACTTTTATGCTCCCGCCGCAGGCAGCCTCAAGCTGTTTTGCGCTGCTTTGCGCCTGCTTTGAATCATCCAGCGACAATGCAGGCAAGATTAACAAAGCATGGCTGGCTTCCGGCGCAGTAAAACGCGACAGGCGATCGATCACCGCTTCGGCAAGGAAATATTGCTTGGCTAGCAGCTCCAATGCATCGGATTGAATCGGTAACGCGTCGGCTGCGGGGTATAGGATCGCGTTATTGAGTGCGGACTTGAGCATATAGATTTTCATCTCTTGATCATCCTTGAGATAACGCTCGTCCTTGCCCTGCTTGATTTTGTATAGCGGCGGTTGTGCAATATAAATGTGGCCACGCTCAACCAACTCGGGCATTTGCCTATAGAAGAAAGTGAGCAACAGGGTGCGGATATGCGAACCGTCCACGTCAGCATCGGTCATGATAATAATGCGGTGATAGCGCAATTTGTCGGCGTTGTATTCGTCTTTGCCTATGCCTGTGCCCAACACGGTAATCAGTGTAGCTATTTCTTGCGAGGCAATCAGTTTTTCGAAACGTGCTTTTTCTACATTCAAAATCTTGCCCTTAAGCGGCAAGATCGCTTGAAACTTCCGATCGCGACCCTGCTTGGCAGAACCTCCCGCAGAATCTCCCTCCACCAGATAAAGTTCCGACATGGCAGGATCTTTTTCCTGACAGTCCGCCAGTTTTCCGGGTAATCCCATGCCGTCCAATATCCCTTTACGACGGGTCAAATCACGCGCTTTGCGCGCTGCCTCACGCGCACGGGCTGCATCGATAATTTTATTGACGATAATTTTCGCGTCATTGGGTTTTTCCAGCAGAAATGAACTCATTTGTTGGGCAATCAGATCTTCGATGACCGGACGTACTTCCGAAGAAACCAGTTTGTCTTTGGTCTGTGATGAGAATTTCGGGTCGGGCAATTTTACCGACAGCACCGCAGTCAAACCTTCGCGCATGTCATCGCCGGTTGTATCCACTTTGGCTTTTTTCGCCAATTGTTCAGTTTCAATATACTGGTTCAGCGTGCGTGTCATTGCAGTACGCAGCGCAGTTAAATGCGTACCTCCGTCACGTTGTGGAATGTTGTTGGTAAAGCATTGTACGGTTTCCTGGTATGAGTCATTCCACTGCATGGCGATTTCAGCCGTAATCCCGTCTTTTTCATCGATTGCATAAAACACGGTGGGGTGCAGAGCCGATTTGTTGCGGTTCATGTATTCAACAAAACCTTTGATGCCGCCACTGAATGCGAAATTTTCTTCCTTCCCATTCCGGTGATCTATCAGAGCGATCTTTACGCCATTATTCAGAAATGAAAGCTCGCGCAGGCGCTTTGCCAGAATATCGAAGTGAAATTCAACCAGACCAAAAGTCTCTTTGGCGGGAAGAAAATGGACCAAGGTTCCTCTCTTGCTTGATTCACCTACAATTTTTAACGGGGCTACCGGATCGCCGTGATGAAATTCCATAAAATGCTCTTTTCCATCACGATATATAGTCAGCTTTAACCATTCTGACAAGGCATTTACGACCGATACGCCCACACCATGCAAACCGCCAGATACCTTATAAGAATTGCTGTCAAATTTTCCGCCTGCATGGAGGATAGTCATAATAACCTCAGCTGCAGATCGGTTTTCTTCTTTATGGATATCGGTCGGAATGCCGCGCCCATTGTCACTGACACTGATTGAATTGTCAGCATGAATGGTAACGTTGATTTCATTACAATATCCTGCCAGCGCTTCATCTACAGCGTTATCTACAGCCTCGAATACCATATGATGCAACCCCGTGCCATCATTAGTATCACCGATATACATGCCGGGACGTTTACGAACCGCCTCCAATCCTTTTAGTACTTTGATGCTGCTGGAAGTATATTCACTCATTCGATTCTTTCTGGATTTTCATCATTTTTCTAATTGCACTTGAAACATTAATTGATGCTGTTATATGCGCATTGGCATAACTACGTAGCGGAATTCCTGGTTTTCTGGTGTCGTAATTAAAATGCTGCTATTGGGATCGCCAAAGGAAAATATTGCCGCTTCACTGCTGATGTTATTTAAACCATCCATCAGGTAATTCACGTTGAAACCGATATCTATAGCTTCCCCGTGGTAGTCGGTTTCGATTTCTTCCTGGGCTTCTTCATGCTCACTATTGCTACTGATGATACTGAGATTTTTTTCAGTTAGAACGAAACGTACCCCTCTAAATTTTTCATTAGATAATATTGCAGCGCGTTGTAGGGCCTGTTGAACCAGCACTCGATTCATACTGAGGTGATTGCTGTATTTTGGAATAACTCGTTCATAGTCTGGGAATTTTCCATCGATAACTTTGGAGATTAAATTGATACCAGAAAAAACTACTTTCACTTGTTGAGCTGAAAACTCAATTTCAACATTTTCATTTGTATCTCCAAGCAACTTGCAAAGTTCTGCGACAGCTTTTCGCGGCAAAATGATTTCCTGTTTTTCATAATTACCATTAATTATTCCAGCATTGAAAGCTAATCGATGACCATCTGTAGCAACTACTTTTAGATTATTTCCCTCAATAATCAATAAAACGCCGTTGAGGTAGTAACGTACATCTTGCTGCGCCATCGCATACTGTACGGATAGTAGCAATGATTTGAATAAGGATTGCTGCAAAATAATTTTATTTGCATCCACTAACAAACTATTTAGTTTTGGAAAATCTTGTGCTGGAAGAGTTTGCAGACTGAATTTGCTCTTGTTTGCCTTTATTAGCGCTTTATTCTCTTTGGTTTCGATTGAAATTTTACTTTGATCCGGAAGGATTCGAAGTATTTCCTGAAGCTTTTTACCGCCTACTGTGAGGTTAGAAATTTCATTGCCGCCCGCTTTTGATTCTATTGTGGTTGTGATCTGAATTTCAAGATCAGTTGCCGTAAAACGGATTTTGCCAGGTTCCTTTTCTATTAGTACATTCGATAAAATTGGTAATGTTTGCTTGCGCTCAACAATGCCAATGACAATCTGCAGTGGTTTGAGTAGAGTTTCTTTTTCTGTTTTATCAATAAACATAATATAAATTCCTAATAAGACTAATAATGATTTCTATTTGTGTTAATTATGGTTAAATCATATTCAAATCAATTAAATATCTATAACTAATCTTCTGAATACATTGTTGATGGATAAGTGGATAAATGTTGATAATCTTGTGAATTATTTTTTAAAGGTATTTTTATACATTTTATTCACAAGCCTGTCGCGAGGTTATCCCCTTAACGTTTGTAATAGAATTTTATAGTCTGCATCAATAGTTGTATCGATAATTCGCTTACTTGATATTGTTTTGCAAGCATGGATTACGGTCGAATGATCTTTGCCTCCAAATGAATTCCCGATCTCAGGCAAACTCATAGTAGTTAGTTCTCTGGCTAAAGACATAGCTATTTGTCTGGGGCGGGTGAGGTTTCTAGTGCGTTTTTTTGAAAGTAATTCAGCCATTTTAATCCTGTAATAATCCGCCACCGTCTTTTGGATATTATCTATTGATACTAGGCGGCTCTGCGCTACCAGAATATCTTTTAATGCCTCTCTTGCGGTTTCGACTGAAATATTGAGCTTGTGAAATTTAGTGTAAGCTTCTACACGCTTTAATGCTCCCTCAAGTTCGCGGACATTGGAATTGACGTGTTTTGCGACAAAAAAGGCGACTTCATCATTGAGCGAGTAACCACTAAGAGCTGCTTTTTTCAAAAGAATAGCCACACGCATTTCCAACTCAGGCGATTCAATCGCAACAGTCAAGCCCCAGCCAAAACGTGATACTAAGCGGCTTTCCAAACCTGATATCTCTTTGGGGAAAGTGTCGCTGGTCAGGATGACTTGCTTATGTGTGTCAACTAACGTGTTGAATGCGTAAAAAAATTCTTCCTGAGTTTTAGCCTTGCCGGCAAAAAATTGAATATCATCAATAAGCAGGACATCCAGTGAGTGGTAAAATTGCTTGAATTCTTCAAATTTATTTGTTTG
>DHIV01000030.1 GCA_002403995.1 Gallionella sp. UBA4737
ACTCCCGGTGCCAGGATGCTGTGCTCTTTGGAGTACAGGGCGGCAAAATAAAACAGGACTGCGGCCAGCATCCAGTACCAGCCGCCTCGCAGCAGGCCTTCCAGGTAGACGCGCAGCATCAACAAGACGAACAAGGTCGCCATCAAAGTGGAGCGCTGGATGAGGTAAGCCACGCCATAGACGGCGACGGGGTGCAAAGCAAAGATCAGCGCGCCAAAAAAAGCAAACCACACTAACGATGGCGGCATGTCATTTGAGGGATCGTTACTGGCCAGCGTCACCTGAAAAAGCCGCCGCAAGAGGAAGAACAAAGCGATGGCATTGGCCGCGTGCAACATAACATTGCCCAGCCTGAGCCAGAATATATCGAGACCAAACCGCTCGGCCGTCCAGCTAAAGGTCGCATAAGACAACCAGCGCAAATCAAGATTGAAATAGGCGTGGCTGTATTTCGCGACGTTTTCAGGGTTTAAAAAAAACTGGCGATCATCGAAAACGAAAGGTGCGTGAATGGTTCTGGTTCTGGCGTAGAGTGCGATGACGGCCAGCAACAATAAGGCAATTTGCAGGTAGGGTTGGAAAGGCGTGTTCCTGTTCTTCATCGCGAACCCTTGCTAATTCCAGATTTACATAATATGGGAGGCGGATTGCGAGCTGGCAATGCTAATTTTCCAGATTTGCAACAGCATGGAAAATCGCCCGCATCCTCCGCATCTGCAAGGAGTACGACGCTATACATTTGCGCTTCGACCATTTTGGCGCAGGATGCAAGCAACCCTGCATGGCAATTGGCACAATCTGCGAGTAAAAACCCCTGACTTACTTGCTGGGATCGACCTCTTGATCTTTGCCGGGTTCGGTAGGGGCATGATCACCGACGGCTGGCGCCTGATCACCTGCAGACGTTTTATTTTTATCTATCGCATTTTTGCCGATATAGCCATCTTCCTCAGCAAGGGCGGCAGGGCGGAACACGTCCACTTTACGGAAATACTGGTCCACTACGTAAACCCGTCCGTCGTCGTCCACTGCAATACTGGAAGGGAGCGCAAATTTGGCTGGCCCGTCGCTGTTTGAACGGCCGCCTATGGCAAGAAGCAGTTGCCCCTGAGGATTAAATATCTGGAAATTGCCAAACGCGGCATCTATCACATAGACATTCCCGTCCTTATCCACAGCAGCTTCTTTAGGCCGAGAGAATTCCCCTAATTGACGACCGATGGAACCGAATGCGCTGATGAACTTGCCGTCAGCAGTAAATTTCTGAACGCGGAAGTTGCCCCCGTCCACTACATATAGCGAGCCGTCTGGAGCGACTACCGCATCTCGTGGCAGGTTAAATTCGCCGTTCCCGGTGCCACGTTTGCCGATATCGAACAGATGCGCGCCGCTTTTCGCATCGAATACCAGCACCTTATGTTCATTGGAGCTGCTGCCGCCGATATCCACCGCGTAAACGCGGGTCCCGTCAGGAGTAACGGCGATTCCTGCAGGTTTGGCAAATTCATCGGGAGTTCCAATATATCGCTGGAATTTTCCATCCCGGTTGTACACCACGATTTGTTTAAGCTTTCCGTCGAAAACGTAGAGAGTGCCCTGCTTGTCCACATCAATGCCCAACGGCATTTCTAACTTGCCTTGTCCGTTCTCGTCTTCATCCTCGCCGATATGGATAAATTTTCGTTCTGGAAAGTCGAACGCCTTCACATCGTGGTGCACCGTATCCCCCACGAACACCCGGCCGTGGTTCACCGCTATGCTATAAGGTTTGGAAAGGCCTTCCCCAAACACACGTTCTCCGGTCAGTGCGCGCCGGAGTTTGTCGGTGTCAGTATCCGGGTTGACGTCCGAACTGCTGTGTATTGAACGTTCGAAGTAAAAGCGCGGCTCGTCAGGAGGAGGAGGGAAAGTTAGATTGTCAGGAACCTTTTTTGTAGCCTCTTTTGAAGGTCCGGACATTGTGCAGCCGCCCAATGCAATAACAGCGGCGAAAATAATGAATAGCAAGGGTCGTTTTGTCATCTTCATTCCTGAAAGTTGGAGTCCACGCAAAGTTTGAGAATACACTCAAAATTGAAATTCATGCAAGTCACGGCTTGCACAGGTGCAAGGGGCTGGCTGTGCATTTGCTATCGAGCAGGCGGGCATGATACCATTTTCCAATTTAGCGGATATCAATTCGTGCGGTATTTTTTCAAAAGTTTCCCTATAGCTCGAATCAATATGAGGTCTCAAATATATTATGTATTCCAATCAAACTTTGACTGAAAAAAGCAAAAAGGCTGGGCGGCATTTTTCAGGGTGGTTGTTGATATCCCTGTTGCTTGGATATGTTGGAAGCGCGATAGCTGGCGAACACCACCACTTTATTCCAGGCGAGACACGCACCGGTGCTTATATTTTCCACAATTACTGTTCAGTTTGCCACGGTGACAGGGGGGATGGTCAAAGCCGTGCAAAAGATGGATTGGATCCGCCGCCGAGGAATTATACAACTCCCGAATCTGCCATCGAGTTGACGCGCGAACGTATGATTCATTCGGTTACTAATGGACGTCCCGGCACCGCCATGATTGCATGGGGATCCGAGCTCAGCGCGGCGGAAATCGAGAATGTGGTGGATTATGTGCGCAAGACCTTTATGAAGCTTGGCAACAACTCCGCAGCACATACGGTTCCGGACAGTAAGCTCCTGGCAAGCCGCGGCGGAGTGTTATATATGCAGAGTTGCGCGATGTGCCACGGCGAGACGGGTGCAAGGGATACTACGGGAAGAATGCAGCCTCCACCGAGGGATTTTACCTCACCGGCCGTTATTGCCGAGTTGACACGCAAGCGCATGATCGCCTCCATCACCGATGGGCGGCCGGGCACTGCGATGATGGGCTATGGCTCCCAACTGAGTCAGGGCGATATTGAGGCCATAGTGGACTTTATTCAGAGTGCCTTCATGTCCGGTTCCACGCCGAAGCAATAAATCATGAAGAAAGTCGTGATTGCGACACTGCTGATTGCTTTGGCTGCCGCACTTCTGCTGTTCGTTTTCGTTAAGAAGCCTGCCAAAGCAGTTGCGGAATCTGCACCTTCTGTTGCCGTGATTGGCAAAGCCCATGCGCAGTCTGCAACTGCCATCGCGGATATGTCATTGCCCATGCCGCTGGGGCTCAAGGGCGACCCTGACAAAGGCAGAATTTTTTTCATGGGCAACTGTTTCACTTGCCACGGTGTAAGTGGCGACGGAAACGGCCCGCGTGCTTATTTCATCACGCCGCCACCCCGCGATTTCCTGCTTGAGACATCACGGCAAAGATTGAATCGGCCGGTGCTGTTCGAGGCCATTACCAATGGCCGGATCGGCACCAATATGCCGGCCTGGGGCAAGGTATTGAGTAGCCAGGAAATCGCTAATGTTGCCGAATTTGTGTTCCAGAATTTCATCCATCCAGTTCAGGAGAATAAGGGAAGCAACAATAAATGAAAAGCCTCGTTCTGCTGGCTGCGGCCATGGTCGCGCTGGGGGGATGTTCCAAGTCCGAACCGCCTTCAAGCGGGAAGGGCGCCCTGCCACAGAGTCAGGCAGGGGCGGCTGGCAGTGCAGCAACTACGGAAGATTTGGAATTGGGCAGGCGCATCTACAATTTCCGCTGTTACTACTGCCATGGTTATTCCGGTAATG
Source organism: Gallionella sp. UBA4737 (assembly GCA_002403995.1). Taxonomy (GTDB): domain Bacteria; phylum Pseudomonadota; class Gammaproteobacteria; order Burkholderiales; family Gallionellaceae; genus Gallionella. The sequence goes on from DHIV01000030.1 coordinate 3,677, forward strand.
CACATACGTTGGCCGCAACCTTTCTTAATCCCAAACCGGTAGATTTCACCAGTATCTCGCCCGGTACATTAACCAGGGAGCGCATGTTGCAATCCGTCCAGTCGGGCCGCCCGGGCACTGCCATGATGAGTTTCGCCAGCGTTTTGCAGCCCAATGAGATCTCTGCGGTGACGGATTTTGTGCGGCATGAATTCATGGTCGCAAAGGCGGAAAACACCCGCTACCATACCGAAGCAAACGGCTGGTTCAACCATGAGAGATATGCTGCCGCGTTTCCTTTTGCTCTCGGCGAAATTCCGCTGGATACTCCCTGGGAGCAGCTTACCCCTCAACAGGCCGACGGCAAGCGGTTGTTCATGACTTCCTGCGTGAGTTGCCATGATCGTGCCCGGGAGAACAACGAAGACACGCATTGGGAATCGAGCGCCGTGTCCTATCCGCGCAACCAGTATTCTCCGGGGGACCAACTGGATGCCAAAAAAAATAGCCCGCCGGTGGATGCCATGACCAGCGCCACTCCATACCATTTGCACGATCAACCTCCCAAACTGGTGGGGTTGACCGAAACCGAACAGCGCGGCGAGACGCTATTTCAGCAGAACTGCGCCTTCTGTCACGCCGCCGATGGCACGGCGCGCAACTGGATCGGCAGCTTCATGGAACCTCACCCGCGCAACCTGACCAAATCCGCGGCGATGGACAGCATGACCAGGACGCGTTTAAGAACCGTGATACGCGAAGGGCTGCCGGGCACTTCCATGCCGGCATGGAAATCGGTATTGTCGGAGCAGCAGGTAGAGGATGTCATCGCCTATGTGGCGCGCGCTTTCCATCCTCTCCCGCCTTAATCATCATGCTGAAGATCTACAACACGCTGGCGCGTGACAAACAGGAATTCGTGCCCATAGCTCCTGGCAAGGTCGGCATGTACGTGTGCGGCATGACGGTATACGACTATTGCCACCTCGGCCATGCGCGCGTGCTGGTGGTATTCGACATGGTTTACCGCTGGCTCAAGGCGAGCGGCTACGACGTAAATTACGTGCGCAACATCACCGACATCGACGACAAGATCATCAAACGCGCGGCGGAGAACGGCGAGTCTATTCATGCGCTCACCGCGCGCTTCATCGCCGCGATGCACGAAGATGCCGATGCGCTGGGCGTACTGCACCCAGACCATGAGCCGCGCGCCACGCAATACGTGCCGGAGATGCTGGAGATGATCGCGCGTCTCGAACAGAACGGATTGGCCTACCGTGCAGCTGATGGCGATGTGAATTACGCGGTGCGCAAATTTCCCGGTTACGGCAAACTTTCCGGAAAATCGCTGGAAGACCTGCGCGCCGGCGAGCGAGTCGATGTAGCCGAAGGCAAGAACGACCCGCTCGACTTTGTACTGTGGAAACACGCGAAGGAACAGGAAACCGACGAAGTGAAGTGGGATTCGCCTTGGGGCAAGGGCCGCCCCGGCTGGCATATCGAATGTTCGGCGATGGGTTCAAAATTGCTCGGCAAGCATTTCGACATCCACGGCGGCGGCGCGGACCTGCAGTTCCCGCATCACGAGAACGAGATCGCCCAGAGCGAGGGCGCGCACCGGTGCAAATTTGTGAACTACTGGATGCACAACGGTTTCGTCAATGTCGACAAGGAAAAGATGTCCAAGAGCCTGGGCAACTTTTTTACGATACGCGAGGTGCTGAAGAAATACGATGCCGAAGTGATAAGATTTTTTATTCTGCGCGCGCATTACCGCAGCCCGCTGAACTATTCCGACGTGCATCTGGATGACGCGAAGCAATCGTTGAGTCGTCTCTACACGGCATTAAAAAATGTGCCTACAGAAGGAAAGTCTATAGTTGATTGGAGCGAACCACATGCGCAACGTTTCAAGGCGGCGATGGACGACGATTTCAATACGGCAGATGCGATGGCGGTGTTGTTCGATCTGGCCAACCAAGTAAATGCTACCAAGTCGGTTGCTGTAGCGACACAGTTGAAGGCGTTGGCCGGAGTGCTGGGGTTGCTGCAGCGCGATCCACAGCAATTCCTGCAAGGTGTTCCTACCAAGCATTATGTGTTGCCACTTGAAGCAGGAAATTATGAAGTCGTCGGTGGGGAAGCGAAGTTTGAATTTACTCCGGGCGGCTTAAGCAAGAGCGTCGAACAGTACATCGAAGATCGTGCTGCCGCCAAGCTAGCCAAGAACTACTCCGAGGCGGATCGTATCCGCAAGGAACTATTGGCTGCCGGTATCGTGCTGGAAGACAGCGCATCCGGCACCACCTGGCGGCGCGCCTGAAACAATAAATCTACGGCAGCATGCCTGCTTGCACCATGCGATTGTACAGGATGTTGGGTGATATCCAGTCAACCAGGTCATCGAAGGTCGCGGTGGTTAAGTGACTGACAAACACCCGGTCGTTGTCGGCACTGTTAGGATTAGGATTGGCTGCTTCATCGGGGCTTGTTCCTCCACCTCCGCCGTTCTTTCCTGTAGAGTAAATAACTACTGGCACACCTGGACTGGAAGTGAGTGCGGCACCTGAGGCGCAACTCGAAGTGCTAATGCCGGTGGCAGTGGAGCACACGAGCAGATTCGGGGCAAGGGCGGAAAGTCCGCCGGTAATTATTCCACCTGTTTTGGTGAATGCATAACTGTTGGCGGATGTAACCGCGTAGTGGATACGGTTGCCCCATGCGTCGATGGCATAGCCCTGGCTATTTACCGGAGTGAGCCCCAGGGTCGCTGCAGGTACAAACCCATTATAAAAGTTCGAACAGTTGCCGTTGATCGCGACCCCTCCGAAAGCGAAGCTTTCAGTACCATTGCTGGTAGAGGATGCAGGGCAAGGCAGCCGGCCATTGACAATGGCGTAACCGATGAGCGCTTGCTTGATGTCGGACAAGGTTTTTTGTGTGTCTGAGACGTTACGCTGATCCATCTGCGCAGTGAGCGGAATCAACATACCGCCCAGCAACACCCCGACTATCACCAGTACGATCGCTATTTCCAACAAGCTGAAGCCGCAATTCTGTTTTTTCATAGCGGGCCTCATGTTACGGCAAATGGTAAAGCCGGTCCCGGTCCAGGGCTTTCGAGGTGGGAGTGACATAGAGATCATTCGCATCGTCATTGTTTTCGGAGTCTTCCAGATAATCGGATAGCGTGATAACCGAGCGTACCAGCGTTCCGATGGGTGTTCCAGGCATGAAAAACAGTGCCCGAACTCCGTTGACGCCATCCACGCTCAGCGTGTTGTTAACGCAACTGGTACAATCTCCGGCATGTGACGTGTAGTTCTCCGCTACGCTGTAGTAGATCAGCGTGTACCATTGGTTGTTCAAAAACCACGGAGCGGGGTTGCCAACGGGCCAGTTAGGTGTCGAATAACTGCCGCTTGCAGTCGCAACATCAGGCAGCCATCCTCGATTCAACCCGTAATTGGAATTGTAATCGGCGGACTGCGCTACGGAGTCCGCCCATGGATAGTAGCCGTTGGTGTTGTAGTAGTTGTTAAGCACCCGTTTTACCTCGCTGGCCACCCGTTGTTCAACCGGGGGCATCAGGCTTTTGGTGGTGATGATGAGGAGCTGGTCGTTGAAGGTTGCGGATTTTGCGCCTGCAATAAAGGGTCCGCTGGCGACAGAATTGTTCCAGCTGTTGGCAATGTCCAGGTAGTTTGCCGCGTTGGTTTGTTGAGCAACTGTGCCACGGGTCTGTGAGCCGATGGGGCTGCCCGGCGAGAATATTACAGCAACTGCGTTGTAGCCTGGCTGGGTCTGCAGGGATACACCATCGGCGTTGTATACCACAAGCGTACCCTTGGTGTTGCTATTGAGGGGGCTGGCCGAATTGTCGTCACGAAAAGCAGGTGACAGTGCATACCACAACCGTTCGCCGCTTGCGTCACGCAGATCTGGCAAACCAAGAGTTATCCACGGCAGCCTGCCGATATAACTGGGGCAGTTATTCCCTGACAGCAATTCGGCGGAGCCATCATTGTTGGTATCCGGACAAGGCAGGCTACCCGGTATGCTGCTGTCATTCACTGCACGCCCAATCAGCGCATCCTTGGCTTGTGCCATCACATCGAAGTTTGTTTTTTTTCGCGCATTCTCCAGCGCGGTGATACTAAGCGAGCTTATCAGCGCAGCGGCAAGGCCCGCTACAATAATCACCAGCAAGATCATTAATGCTCCGCCGCGCTGTCTGTAGCGGCCAAGCTTGAAAATGATGATGCATTGGGTGGGCATGATTTATTTCCTGGGGGCATCTTGTTTTGGCATGTCCGGCACAGTCGTGTCCGGTTCTGCCGATGGATTCAGCAATAGGCGCTGACCGACCTTGAGTTTGACCGATTTTTTTTGCCCGGGTAGCGGAACCGGTACGCTATCCGGCGACTGTTCATCGCTGCGCCCGGCCGCTTGGGGTACGCCGTTGATCCACGCGGTACGTTTACCGCCATGCTTTTGCACGATGCCGTTCAGCATCAGCGCGTGATCGTAATTGTCGGATGGCGCCTCTCGAGCATAACTGTAATCAAACTGTTTGCGTTGTTCCGGGGTGAAAAATAACCGGCCCAATTCTTCGGCGTTGGTGAGCGCCGAAACCGTCAAGGCAAAGGCACACAGGACAATTTTAAGAATTGATCTCATGGCTGAGTGTTCCGGTTCTTCAGCGTGATCCAGCCGCCGCTGCATTCTGCCTTGATATGCGGACCGGCGGCAGTGGCATAACCAGCCACTTGGCTACCGTCTTCGGGTAGCCTAGTGGAATGGCTAGTAGTTCCACCAGTCTCCCCGTTCATGCTTGTGCGTTGCATGGTGCATCCTTCAAGCTGATACCAGCCATTGGTCTGGCTGCGTAGTGCGTCGAAAAAATTCAGCAGCTGGCCCTCGTGCAGCAAATCGAACTGCAGTTTTGTTTCGCTATAGTGGATCTCGAAGTTGCCGTTGTCTATGGCGGGCTGCGGCGCATAGATTTTTTGCGGGGCTATGCTGTAGCGAAAATCGATGACCAGATTCTGGTTGCGGAGTTTCTCCAGGGCATCCATCCAGTCCAGCCTGTGATCGTCGCCGATGATTTTGTTTTTTTCCAGTGTGTCATATCCCTGAGAAAAATCCGACAGGTTATCCCGGTCCTGGCGTGCCATGGTTAGACGATTGCGTGCATCATTCATTTTGTTTTGAGCAGCGCTCAGACCTGTTTTGGTAGAGTCGGCATACTTGCTGCTGCTATACAGAATTACGCTGCTCAGCAGAATGGACGCGCAGACCGCAGCAAGGCTCCAGCGCATCAGGTGAAAGTCTGAGTTGGAGAATTTCATGTTGCCGGTCTCCATACAAGCTTAAAAGAAAAAGCGAGTTCATTCTCGCGCGCTTCGCGCTGATCGGCAAGACTGCCGCTGGGGCTGACGTCAAGCGGTCTGGTAAGGATAGTTACCAGGTAACCGCGCTTGCTCAAATCAAGCTGGAAGCGATCCAGATATGCCAGCGCGGCGCGGTAGTCATTGCCGAAACCTTGCAAATCCCCCTTCAGGATAATGACCTGAGCAGGAACGTCGGCACGGGTACCGCTTGCAGCCGGTTCCGTGGCGCTTGATTGCCAACCCAAGTCGCTTAGCTCGATTTGTGGAAATCGGTCCAGCGTGGCGCTGATCGGCTTCAGGATGATTTGCGGGGCAGGCTCGTATTGATCGAGCTTGCGCATGATGGACACGCCTGCCTTCATATCAGCGGCAGGTGCGTGGGTGCTGGGGAAGCTCTGCGTGATTTGCTGTACTTCTCTCTGCATGTTTTGCGCCTTGAACTCGAGAGACTCGGCGTCGACCGCATTTCCGCGGTTTTGCCAAAAGACTGCTGTCGCCCATGAAATGCTGGCAAGCAATAATACAGCGCTGCCCCAATTGAGTGCGCGGCGCAGTTGCCACAGTGTGTAATAGCGGATGTGTTCAGCGTTGGCGTAATTCGTATCGGGACGGTTGATGGTTAGCTGGTGCAGAAAGATCTGGCTGGCGTCCGAATCGGTGAATTGATAGTCAATCTTGAGTTGCCTGCCAACTTCTTCGATATCTGAGAAGTCGTAACGCACATCTGTGTCGGATAATTTGTTATGCAGTTCGCTACGGTCCTTGGCATGGCACAGGATGCGCACATCGAGTATTTGTCCCGACGGGAGAAGGCTCAGGCTCTTCAGATACTGGTAGGTGCGGGAGAGTTCTTTTATTACGGCATCATGGAATGTCAGGTCGGCGTGTATGGGCGTCAGCCGGGAAATCTGCAAGCGATGACCGCTGAAATAGGTTTGCCGCAACCCGGAAAATTTTTCCCAGGAAATCAGCAACAAGTGTTTCGAGGGATGGTCTTTGACCAGCGGCGCGCTGATTTGCGGCACCGAATAAATCCCCACGAGCGGAGTCTGCTGGGCCAGCAAGATGTTCAGCCAGGGCGTGATGAGCGAGGGGTTGGTCAATGCCGAGAACAGCATGTCATCGTCGCGTCGTCCGGTCTTTTGGCGTTGTAATTGCACGGCTTGATGAAAAGGGGTGCCGCGATAAAACTGGTCGAACTTGCGTTGCAACAGTGCGGTGCGCTTGCCTCCGAGCAGGTGCGGGACGATTTCATGACGGAAGTCCTCTTCTATCAAATCGGTCAGCAGGTAAGTGGGACATATCTCCATCTGCAAGAAAGTCACGAAATTTTCCAGCCCGTCCGGGGTTTCAGTGAAGTCGTGCTGCAGCACGATTTCCCCGCCTTCCATGAGTTGCGCATGCAGGCGATTGGCACTCAGGAATAGCAACAGAGATCGTTTCATCAGAATTTCACCTTGCCGATGAGGTCGTAAATGGGCGATAGCACAGACAACATAACCCAGCCTAATAATGAGCCCAGCACGATGGTCATGGCCGGTTCGATCATGACTTGCACTTTTTTGATGGAGCTCTTCACGTCGCGGTCATAAAAGTAGCTTACATTCAGCAGTGCCTTGTCCAGCGAACCGGTGGCTTCGCCGACTTTGAGCATGCGGATCACCAGCGGTGGAAACATGCCGGTATGCTGGAAGCTTTGGGTCAGGTTTTTGCCGTTTTCTATTTCGTGTGTGACATCTTCCAGGCTCTTGGCAACGGCAAGGTTGTTGACCACATCGCGCGAACTGGCGATGCAATCAAGGATGGTGATGCCTGATCCGTACATCAGGGCGAAAGTGTTGGCAAAGCGAGCCAAAATGATCTTGCGCAGGATCGGACCGATCACCCACATGTCCAGTTTGAACCTGTCGAATTTGAAGCGCATCTCCGCACTGTAGACCAGGACCAATTTGCCAGCGATGGGCAGCGCGATGGGCAGCGCGAGCAATACATACCAGTAATTCACAAAGAACGATGAAGTGGCAATCAGGATACGTGTTTGAATGGGGATTTCCTGCCCCATGCTTTTGATGAAGCTGACCAATTGGGGCACCAGATAGATCATCAGGAAAAATGTGACGCCAACCACCACTGTGCCGACGATAGCCGGGAGGAGCAGGATGGTCTTGGTTTGCGAGGACATTTCGTCCTGCCACTTCAGTGATTCGGTGATGTGCTGGAACACTTCGGACAGTCGTCCGCTAGTTTCACCGGCGTGGGTCAGGCTGATGAATATCTTATCGAACGCGTCAGGGTGAAGTTTCATCGCTTCGGAAAGTTTTTTGCCGCCTTCGATGGATTCGATCAGATTGGCGATGATTTCGCGGAAATGCTGGTCGTTCATGGTGTCGCGCAAATCGGCGAGGCTTTCCAGCAAGGGCACGCCGGCACTGCTGAGTTGTTCGAGGTTGAAAAAAAAGGTGATCAATTCGGTGCGTTTTATTTTGTTGCGCCCGAAGCCTGTCGCGCCGCTATCCATTTTGGCATCGATCAAGTCCAAACCGCTGCGTTTCAGGCGCTGTTCCAGGTCCACTTGATTGGCGGCATCCTGCAACCCTTTATGGGTCTTGCCATGATCGTCTATTGCCCGATAAGAATAGAGTGCCATTGTGCTTCCTTAGCCAAGCCGGTCGGTCAGATCCACCATGCGGCTGACTTCGGCAAGCGAGGTAATGCCTTGCAGGATGCGCCGAATCCCGTCCAGCGCCAGCGGGCGAAATCCCTTGGCTAGCGCAGCCTCCCTGATTTGGCGCGCGCTGGCGCGATGCGAAACCAGATCATCCAGATCGTAGTCCATCTTGAGCAATTCCATGATGGTCATGCGCCCCTTGTAGCCTTGATGGTTACAGGCTTCGCAGCCTGCAGCCCGGTACAGGGTGATGTCTTGCTGGGGCGTCAATCCCAGCAGCTTGCGTTCAGATGCATCCGGTGAGTAAGGGTATTTGCATTCCTTGCACAGGATGCGCACCAGACGTTGCGCAACGATGCCGATGATGTTCCCGGCCATGATGTCCGGAAGGATGCCGATGTCGAGCAGGCGAGGGATCGCGCCGATCGCGGAGTTGGTATGCAGCGTCGAATACACTTGATGTCCGGTCATCGCTGCACGAAATGCCATTTCGGCGGTGGGATGGTCGCGGACTTCGCCGACCAGGATGATGTCCGGATCCTGGCGCATCATGGAGCGGATACCGCTGGCGAAGTCCATCTTGGCCGACTCGTTCACCGAAGTCTGGCGGATCAGCGCGAGCGGGTATTCGACCGGATCTTCCAGCGTCATGATGTTGACCGATTCGGTATTGATGTGACTCAGCACCGAATACAGTGTGGTGGTCTTGCCGCTGCCGGTAGGTCCGGTCACCAGCACGATGCCTTCCGGCTTGGCGATGATCATTTTGAGCATGTTGAGCGCGTCTTCATCCAGGCCAAGCTGATCAAGCGGCACGATGCCTTTTTGCCGATCCAGGATGCGCAGCACCAGATTTTCGCCGTGCGTGGTGGGATGCGAAGCTACCCGGAAATCGATCGGACGACCCGACAGGCGCAGCGAGATGCGCCCGTCCTGTGGCGCCCGGGTCTCGGCGATGTTCATGTTGCTCATCACCTTCAGGCGCACCACCATGGCCGGCCAGAAACTCTTGTGCAGGCTGCGCACTTGGCGCAGCACGCCGTCGACGCGATAGCGGATGCGCAAAAAGCTGCTTTCCGGCTCGAAGTGGATGTCCGAAGCACCACGTTGCACTGCTTCGGTGAGCAGCGCATCAATCAAGCGTACCACCGGCTGGCTGAATTCGCTTACGCCGGATTGCTGCGACTGATATTCCATTTCACCCGGCTCGATCTCATGCAGGATGCCGTCAATGGATAGCTCGAAACCGTAATACTGATCTATCGCGCGGAGAATGTCAGATTCGCTGGCCAGCTGTGTAATCAGGCGATATTCATCCTTGAGCAGGGCGCGTACCTGATCCAGCGCGATGATGTTGTCAGGATCGGCGACTGCCAGGGTCAGGATGTGGGCGACCATATCCACTGACAGGGGTAATAATTGATAACGGCGCGCAACATCCTTGGGAATCAGGGAGAGAGCCATCGGGTCGATGATGATGGAGGTGAGATCTACGCTTTGTTGGCCAAGATTTTCCGACAAGACGTCGCGAATTGTGGCTTCCGAGAGAAAGCCGAGACGAACCAGCAGGCGACCCAGCGGCTGGTGGGTCTTTCCCTGCTCTTGTAGGGCGATGCGCAACTGGTCGTCGCTTATCACGCCTTTGCCGACCAGTATCTGTCCGAGTTGTTGGGGCGGGTTATCCGGCTTCTGAGTTGTTGGCATGACGAATTAGTGCGATAGCTCTTTTATGCGTTGTGAGATTATTGCGTGATCAAAGCCCGCGTGATGTTCCGGATCAAGTTGCAAGGCACGTTGGTAATACTGTGCAGCCGGCTTGTTTTGCCCAAGGCGATCAAGGCTGACGGCCAGATTGAATGCCAGTTCGGCGTTGTCAGGCGCCAGTTTGTAGGCATTGAAATAGGCCTGCTGTGCTTCGCTCCAGCGCGATTGCTCTGCGTAGTAATTGCCCAAAGCGAAGTGCAGGGATGGTGAATCTTGTTGTTCGTTAAGCAAGGTTTTCAGACGGCTTTCGCGGTTGTCGTCGGTAGTCAAAGCGGACATTCCCGCATTGGCCACCGCATTGCGCGGATCGAGTGCCATTACTTGCGCGTAATAGTGTGCCGCCAGGTTGTCCTCATCGCGGCGTTGCGCGATGACAGCCAGACCAAGCAGCGCATCGCTATTGCTTGAATCCAGGTTGAGGGCCTGACGATACAGTTGTTGCGCTTGATCAAGTTTTTCGCTGCGATAAGCCAGGTAGGCATTGTTGAGTATGGGATCGATGGGTTCGTCCTGATGCTGTTCGACAATCATCGGAGTGTTTTTGTGCGCTTGTGGCGCTATAGCCGATGCCCTTGTGGCATGCGCCGGTTTTGGAATACCAGCGGACTTTAATGAAGCGGCTTCAGCCGAAACAACTTCCGGCACTAAATTATTTTGCGGTGGGGTCTTCCCGGTTCCTGGCTTTTCAAGTGATGCAATGGCAGGCATAACGACAGGGCGCTGGACATTGCCTGGAGAGATGACGTACCACACATAGCCCGCTCCCGCCGCGAGCAACAAACCCGTTCCGGCCAAAGCGATCAGTAAATTACGGTTGATGCCGGCGTGCACAAACGACGGGGCACGGGATTTTGCATTGAACAGGTTTTGCCCGGCAGCGCGCGCCCTGTTGTCGGGTGATGACGCTGCAGTCGAGGCAGCGGGTTGGGAAGCCGAATCGGGGTGTGGCTCCAAACTCAGTTCAAGCCCCGAGTGGCTGGCGTCTCCAGACTGCGCGGAGTTTGCTTGCTGCGATTTTTTGCGGGCATCCAGTAGCAGGCTCATGTTCAGGGTTTTCCGCTGGCGGATTCTTTAAAGAAATCCTGACCCGGCAACTTGTTGCGGAACTCGCTGAAATCGGCGTTCACACTGGCATTCTTGATCACGACCGGTCGCAGGAAGATCACCAGTTCGGTTTTACTTGTCCTATCGTCGCGATTCTGGAACAGATTGCCCAGTAACGGGATGCGCCCGAGCAGCGGGATCTCGCTGGTGCTCTTGTCCATGCGGTCTTCCATCAGGCCGCCCAATACCGCGATCTGGTTGTTCTCGATCTTCAGCACCGACTCCATTTCGCGGGTCGAAGTCTCCGGGATGAGGTTCACAACCCCGGCACAGGTGGTGATACCCAAGCATGGGTTGGCCAGCGACGGATTGGGGTCCTTGACATACCTGAGGAAGCGCGTGATGGACGGGCGGATATTGAGCAGCACCGTATCGCTGTCGTTGATCTGCGGGGTCAGGCTCATCGTGAAACCCACCGGCGAGGTCAGCAGGGTGGAGATGTAAGTGGGAGGCGTGGACAAAGTGCTGGTCAGCGGATTCACCGTGCCGGGTGTCACGGTCATGGAGAAGTACACCAGGTTGTCTACCACACGCAACATCGCGGTCTGATTGTTCATGACACTCAGTTTTGGACTGGACAGGACTTTGACATTGCCAAACTGCTCCAGCAATTGTATGGACGCGTTAATGTCACCAAATTTGGAAAGGGGATTGATGTAGCTGACCGCCAGTGCGCCAGTCGTCGCGGCTATTCCAGCCGATCCGGTTTGGCTTAACGCGAAGCCTTTGGCGCCGAGCAGCGCGCGCGACCAATCTATGCCTTGCTGGTATTGATCGCTCAGTTTCACTTCGACGATGGTCGCTTCGATCAGTACCTGACGTTGTGCGCTGGACATGACATGGTCAATGAATTCCTGGATCTTTTCATGTTGTTTTCCGGTGGCGCGCACCGTGATGATGCCGTTCTCCGGGTTGGCGATGACAGCAGCCGCCTCGCGGAAAGTGCTGCGCTTGGTGATGGTCATGCCGCCTTCTTCCACGTTGATCGGATTGGGGCTGTTTTCAATGCCGCCTTTGGGCGGGGGTTTCTTGGTGCCGCTGGCGGGCTGAACACCGGTTCCGGTGCTGCTGGCCGCCCTGACTTGTTGTACCGAGGTCTCGCTGGAACCCTCGGGTAATATCTTGTCGGTCTCATGCAGTATATCTTTGATATTCTGCGTCAACGTTTCCCAGAAGTGGTTTTTGGACGTGTTCTTGATGGTAAGAGATGAATTATTGCTGCCGGATCCACCGCTCCCGGCTACGCTACCGGATGAACCTGAGCCGACTTGCGTGGCATTGGACATCGCACCATCCGAGTCGCGCGACATGTTCACATAATCGATCTTGTAGCTATGCAGGTAGGGAGAATCCGGCATCACGGTCAGGGTGCCGTTGTTTATTTCATAACGCATATCCACTTGTCTGGCGATGCGCGTGAGGATCTGCGGCAGGGTCTGGTTGATGGCGTTCACCGTCACCGTTCCCTGAATGCCGGATTGGATGTCGAGGTTGATTTTTGCATCGCGCGCCAGGGCGAATAAAATCTCCTGGGCTGGTACATTGGTGACCACCACGCTATAGGTGGCGACTTTGCCGGCGGGTTTTGGGGGCGGCAGCACGACGCTGTCTTTGATCGGCGGAATGCTGCTTTCAGTTTCGGGAAGGATGTCTTGCCGCTGAAGGTGCTGATCTGCAGGCCGAATTGGTTTAGTGCCGCAACCGGCGAGCATCATCCCGATTACACCGAGATAAATTATGTTGCGTGAAAGCATGCTTCCCCCTTAGCTTTATTTGGCTTGTAGCCTAACAGCTTTGTGGTCATTGCTCAATACGTCATGCAACTGGTTCAGAAGATATAGGTGGATGTGGCGAATGCTTCCTGATAGCGTGCGGGTAGATCTTTGACTGCGTCATGCGCCGCCTCAACCGAGGGGTATGCGCCATAGAGTACCCGCAGCCCATTTTTTCCGCCAAACTTGGCTGGCAGCAGGTAAATTTCGGAAAGTTTACCCAGTGCATCGGCGCGTTTCAGGAATCCATCGATGCGTTCCGGCTTGACTTGCTCATTGTAAAACAGCTGGATGCTGGCGACGGGTTTCTGCTGTCCTGGGCTCGTCGAAGTGATCTGCTCCAGCAATTGTTTCCCTGCCGCCAAACGTTGTTCAAACAGGCTGGTTTTTTTCGCCGCTGGTTGGCTGTTGGCTATCGGCGGCGGGGGTGTCACAGCCGTGTTGCCTGCCGTGGGTACCCGGTTCAAAACGGGTTTGGGTGCCGGGTTGGGGATAGCTGCGGGAGAGGCCACCGTCTGATTTGCCACTACAGCAGATGCCGGTGCAGGCGCATTGTCTGGTTGCGCCGCCGGCATGGTGGCTGCAGGTGCAGCTGCAAGAGTTGGTGGTCTATCCAGGGTTTGCCGAAGCGATGTTTGCGGTTTATCCAGCATCCACCAGGCTGCCAAACCAAATAAAAGCACTGCGGCAGCCGCGCTTCCCAGCAGCAGCTTTTTATCGGACAGCGTGGCGGCTGCATTGAGTTCGCTATCGCGCATCGCCGCCTGAACATGATGAGCTTCGATGTTGTGTGTGTCATCCACGAAGGCGGCCAGCAATGATTTGTCCGCGAGGATGTTGACGCGGCGCATCAGCCCGTTGGACGCGCCGGCGATGAGTTTGATCGCATGCGGCGAGAAGATGTTCGGGCCGTGGTAGCCGGCCGCGCGCATCCGGAACATCAGGTAGCTTTCCAGGATGTTGCGCGACAGCGGCTGCATGTGGAAGTGATGCACGATGCGATCCTTGAGTTGGCGCATGTTTGGCTGATCCAGCTTGGCGTTCAATTCCGGCTGTCCGAACAGGACGATTTGCAGCAGTTTGGCATTGCCGACTTGCAGGTTGTACAGCAGGCGCAATTCTTCCAGCGTGTCGGGCGGCATGGCGTGGGCCTCATCCACCAGCACGACGATACGCTTGCCCTCGCGCGCTTTCTCCTCGAGCTTGTTCTGGATGTTCTGCATGATGATGCCGACACGCTCGCCTTCGATGTTCAGCCCGAGCCCGTCGGCGATCGCGTACAGCATCTCTTCGCGCGACAGGCTTGGGTTGGCCAGATAGATGGTCTCGATGTGCCTGGGGAGCTTTTCCAGCAACATCCGGCACAACATGGTCTTGCCGCTGCCGACTTCGCCGCTGACCTTGATGATGCCCTCGACTTCAGAGATGGAGTAGATCAGCGCATCGAGGATTTCACCGCGATTGGCACCGGAAAAAAAGAACACCGTGACGGGCGTGATCCTGAAAGGCGGTTCGGTAAGTCCGAAGTGCTCTAAATACATGGCTGGATCCTATTCCTTGAGTTTCTCATGCACCCCCATGCGGCTGTGCAGTGTGGTGCGGTTGATGCCGAGCAGCTTGGCGGCTTCGCTGATGTTGCCTGCCGCAAGCTCCAGTGCGGCGGCGATATATTGAGCTTCTTGTTCGCGCAATCGGCGATCCAGATCGAAGTCGCCTTGCTGCAGTTCAAGTTTTATCGATTCCGATGATGCGCCGGATTGCGGGTATGCGGGCGTTTCCAGCGGGTCAAACTCGTCTTGCAGTTGCAGTTTGTCGACGGGCTTTCCGGGATATTTAGTTGATAACCGGATGACGATGTTGCGTAATTCCCGGGTATTGCCAGGGAAACTGTATTGTTCCCAGCATTGCAATGCGTCCGGCGGCAATTCAAAAGGTTCTTGCTTGATTTGCTGCGAGTAGTATGCGCGGAAATGATTGAGCAAAACCAGCTTGTCCGGGCCAAGTTCACGCAACGGCGGCACGGTGATCGAGAATACATTCAGGCGGTGGTAAAGGTCACCGCGAAATGTGCCGTTACGGACTGCGTCGCGCAGGTTTCGATTGGTTGCGGCGATGATGCGGGCGTTGCTTTTGCGCGTTGTTGTTTCGCCGACGCGTTGATATTCACCATTTTCCAGCACCCGCAACAGCTTGGTTTGGAGCTCCAACGGCACTTCGCCGATCTCATCAAGGAACAGTGTGCCGTCGGTCGCTTCTTCGAAAAAGCCGGATTGCGCATTTGCCGCACCGGTGAAGGCACCCTTGCTATAGCCGAACAGTGTGGGTTCGATCAGCGTCGGGGCAATTGCAGCACAGTTGAGCACCTTGAACGGCGAATTCGGTTTGTTGGCCAGTTTTTGTATCGCGGAGGCAACCAATTCCTTGCCGCAACCAGACTCACCCTCGATTAAAACCGGGAAAGGAATGGTTGCGTACATCACGATCTGACTGCGCAGGGCTTGCATGGGCGGACTTTGTCCGACGAGGCCGAGCTGAGAGTCATCCCGGTTTTTGATGGGTTCGCCATCCTGAACTTTCAGCGCATCGTCAAGGAATTTCTTTATCTTTTCCGGCGCGCAAGGTTTGGCGATGAAATCGATCGCGCCCAATGCGCGGGCATGGCGCGCGTTGCTTTGGTCATCTTGGCCGGACAGGACGAAAATCTTGATTTTCGCCGAATGCGCCAGCAATTCGGCAATCAGATGAAAGCCTTCATCAGGCCGGTGCGGGACGGGCGGCAACCCCAGATCAATCAGCGCCAGTTGCGGGGGGCTGGGCAATTTGCGCAGCAAGTCGATCGCCGCAGCGCGTGATTCGGCTTGATAGATATTGAAGTGATTGGCAAATGAGACCGCCAATCCTTCGCGAATCAGCGGATCGTCGTCAACGATAATCAGGCTGGGTAGTGTCGGTAAGGGGTTCATTTAGTTCTCTGGGAGATACCTCTTGGATACGGAGCATAACGGCAAGTACACGCAAGCTCAATAGCAAAAACGCATGGATACAGATATTAAGGTCAATTAGTTGGGGATTTTTGCTTCTGTGGTTTAGAATATGCGACTTCGACTTCTTGGGTTTCAATTTTGTCATTACCAGCCTTGGTCGAAATCCGCGACCTCAATTTCGCCTATGACAAGCGTCCCGTCCTGGAGGGGATCAACATGACCTTCCCCAAAGGAAAGCTGATCACCATCATGGGGCTGAGCGGCTGCGGCAAGACCACGCTGCTGCGCCATATCGGCGGGGCACTCAAGCCGACCAAGGGGTACGTCAAGGTGAGTGGGCAGATTATTCACGAACTGGATCAGGATGGCCTGTATGCCATGCGCCGCAAGATGGGCATGTTGTTCCAGTTTGGCGCGTTGTTCACCGATATGTCGGTATTCGACAACGTGGCGTTTCAGATGCGCGAACATACCGATTTGCCGGAAGAGATCATTCACGACCTGGTATTGATGAAGTTGCATGCAGTTGGATTGCGCGGGACGCATAACCTGATGCCTTCAGAATTGTCTGGCGGCATGGCGCGGCGCGTGGCGTTGGCGCGCACCGTGGCGCTCGATCCGATGTTGATCATGTATGACGAGCCGTTCGCCGGACTGGACCCGATTTCCTTGACCGTGGTGGGCGATTTGATCCGCCGCCTGAACGATGCGCTGGGCGCGACCTCGATAGTGGTGACACACGATGTGCAGGAATCGCTGAAGATCGTGGACTATGTTTATTTTATGGCGAATGGCGTGATCGTGGCGGAAGGAACACCCGATGAGATACGCGCCTCGGACCGGGATTTCGTTCATCAGTTCGTGCATGGCGAAATGGATGGCCCGGTGCCATTCCATTATCCTGGCGGCGATTACCGCCAGGATTTGAATTTGCGGGCCTGACATCATGATGCCATTCTCAAAGACGATCAGGGTGGTTGGACATCGCTCCATCAACGCGGTTTGGCGCATCGGCATGGCGACACGCTTTTTTATTCTCACGCTGATATATTCGGGCAACGGCTTTCGCCGTTTTCATTTGATCGTCAAAGAGTTGTTTTCTACCGGCGTGTTGTCGCTGATCATCATCATCGTGGCAGGACTTTTCGTCGGGATGGTGCTGGGTTTGCAGGGTTACGAAACGCTCAAACGGTACGGCTCCGAATCGGCGTTGGGCAGCATGGTGGCGTTGAGCCTGGTGCGCGAGCTGGGGCCGGTGGTGGCGGCTTTGCTGTTCGCCAGTCGCGCCGGTTCGGCGATGACCGCGGAGATCGGCTTGATGAAAGCGACCGAGCAAATCTCCGCGATGGAGATGATGGCGGTGAATCCGATCGCGCGCATCGTTGCCCCGCGCTTCTGGGCCGGCGTGATCTCCATGCCGCTGCTGGCTGCCTTGTTCAGTGCGGTGGGCGTGTTCGGCGGCTACTTCGTCGGGGTAGTGCAGATCGGCGTCGACGAAGGTTCGTTCTGGTCGCAAATGCAGGCGGCAGTGGATTTTCGTGAGGATATATTGAATGGGGTGATCAAGAGTTTCGCGTTCGGTGCCGTGGTGACAGTGATCGCACTGTTCGAAGGCTATGACGCGCCGCCCACGGCAGAAGGTGTTTCCGGTGCGACCACGCGCACGGTGGTCACATCATCGCTGGCGATATTGATGTTGGATTTTGTCTTGACTGCAATCATGTTTAGAGGGAATTGAGTTATGGAACGCACTACACTGGATTTATGGGTGGGCATATTCGTGGTGGCAGGTATTGCCGCGCTGGTGATGCTGGCGATGAAAGTCGGGAACCTGGGCACTTACAATATGTCGGAGACTTATCAGTTGCATGCCTATTTTTCCAATATCGGCGGCTTGAAGCCCAAAGCGTCGATCAAGAGCGCCGGAGTGCTGGTTGGGCGCGTGAGCGAAATTACCCTGGATACGGAACGCTACGAAGCCAATGTGGTGATGAGCCTGGACAAGCGTTATCAATTTCCCAAGGATACATTTGCCGATATCCTGACTTCGGGTCTGCTGGGCGAGCAATACATCGGCCTGATGCCGGGCGGCGACAGCGAGATGCTTAAAGACGGGGAGCAAATCAAAAAGACGCAGTCCGCAGTGGTCTTGGAGGACTTGATCGGCAAGTTCATCTATAACAAGGCTGAAGAACCCGTCAAACCGAAATAATCGTATCCGGATAAAAAGAGAGGCGACATGACAGCATTGCAAAAATTGATTCTGGGTGTCTCGATGTATTGTGCACTGGGTGTGGCACACGCCGAAGTGACCGCGCCCGATGACCTGATTAAAAATACCGTGCATGAAGTCATCGGGGTCATCAAGCAGGATAAAGACATTCAAGCGGGCGACCAGAAAAAAATCAATGCGCTGGTGGATGCCAAAGTGTTGCCGCACTTTGATTTTGCACGCATGACCCAATTGGCAGTCGGAAAATATTGGCGTACCGCGACCCCTGAGCAAAAACAGGCATTGGTTACTGAATTTCGCAATATGCTGGTGCGCACTTATACCAAAGTCTTCACCGTGTATCGCGATCAGACGGTAGAGGTGAAACCGCTCAGGATGGCGGCAGACGACACTGAGGTGACCGTCAAGACCATCATCAACAAGCCGGGCTCGCAGCCCATTCCTGTGGATTATGAAATGAAGATTGCCGCCGACGGCTGGAAGGTGTTTGACATATCCATAGAAGGGGTCAGCATGGTGATGAATTATCGCGGCACGTTCGCATCGGAAATTCAGGAAAAGGGTATCGATGGCTTGATCAAGACACTTTCCGACAAGAACACCAATGCCGATATGATTAAGGCGAAGGCGAAGTGATCAAGCGCGAGGGCGAATGGATGTTGGTGCAGGGCAGCTTGAACATTGAAACCGTCCCCGCATTATTTGAAACCGGATTGCAGCATCTGGCCGGCGAGGATTTTCAGGTTGATTTCTCTCAAGTCGCTTCCGTCGATTCCGCAGCAGTCAGTATGTTGCTGGGCTGGGCCAGAGCTGCACAGCGCGTCCAACATAATTTGCGCGTGAAGGGATTGCCAGAAAATTTGCTGAGCCTGGCGCGTTTGTACGGAGTTGCTGAGCTGCTGCCGCAACAATCCAATTGATTCTGCGGGCGGCACGTTTGGCGCCGCGGCATCTCAAGTCAGTTTTTAGTATCATGCAGAATTTATAATCTGGGGTGGCAAGCCTCATTTTGCAAACCATATCTTTTAATTTTAACGAACAATGGAATCAACCATGGTCACTCCGGAAAGCATCCGACTCAACATCGCGCAAGGCATGGCGACCGAGCATCTAAGCGTGGCCGGCGATGGGCAGCACTTTGAAGCGTTGGTAGTCAGCGAGGCATTTGCGGGCAAGAGCCGCGTGCAACGCCACCAGTTGGTCTATCAGACACTGGGTGACCGGATGCGCGCTGAAATTCATGCGCTGTCGATGAAAACATATACACCGCAAGAGTGGCAGAGCCAGAAGTAGCCCATGCTAAAGCTCGCAATTCAGGGCGGCAATCGCCTCAATGGTGAGGTGCGGATCTCCGGTGCCAAGAATGCGGCGCTGCCGATACTGTGCGCCAGCCTGCTGACCCGCGATTCATTGCAGCTTGGCAACGTGCCCGACCTGAACGATGTCGCCACAATGCGCAAATTGCTGCAACAGATGGGCGTGAAAATAGAGTTGAGCGGCGGCCAAGCGGTCTTGTCCGCAGCAAACATCGACAAACTCGAAGCCCCTTATGAAATGGTGAAAACCATGCGCGCCGCGATTCTGGTATTGGGGCCGCTGGTGACACGTTTTGGTGAAGCGCGTGTTTCTTTGCCCGGCGGCTGCGCCATCGGTTCGCGCCCGGTGGACTTGCACATCAAAGGATTGCAGGCGATGGGCGCGGAGATCCATATCGAGCATGGTTATATCCATGCGCAGTCGAAACGGTTGAAAGGCGCGCGGATATTTTTCGATCTGGTCAGCGTCACCGGCACGGAAAACCTGATGATGGCCGCAGCGCTGGCGGACGGCGTGACGGTGCTGGAGAATGCCGCGCGCGAACCGGAAGTGGTCGACCTGGCGCACTGCCTGACCGCGATGGGCGCCAAGATCGAAGGGGCGGGCAGCGACACCATCAGCATCACCGGTGTGGAAAAACTGCATGGCGCCAGCCATCGCATCATGCCGGATCGCATCGAGAGCGGCACCTTTCTGGTGGCTGCGGCAGCGGCGGGCGGCGACATCACGCTGACCGATGCGCGCGCCGACATACTGGAAAACGTGCTGGAGAAATTGCAGGAGGCCGGTGCGGCGATACAAACGACGGGCAGCACGATCAACCTGAAAATGAATAAGCGCCCGCTGGCCGTGAACGTGCGCACTGCGCCTTACCCGGCCTTTCCCACCGACATGCAGGCGCAATTCATGGCGATGAACAGCATCGCCGAAGGCAGTGCGATGGTGGTCGAAACGATATTCGAAAACCGCTTCATGCACGTGCAGGAGCTGCGCCGCCTCGGCGCGCAGATCGATGTCGAGGGCAATGCCGCCGTGATCAAAGGCTGCGTGCAGCTGGAGGGCGCAACCATCATGGCCACCGATTTGCGAGCCTCGGCGTGTCTGGTCATCGCCGGACTGGTGGCGCAGGGTGAGACCATCGTGGATCGCATCTACCATCTGGATCGGGGCTATGAACATATCGAAGCGAAACTGTCTGCGCTGGGAGCCCGGATACGCCGGATCAAATAAACAGGAGAGTGCATGAAAACCTCTAAAAACCGTAGCTGGGTTGCCACGACACGGTGTTGCGAAGCATCCGGTGCGGGAGGAGCAACTGGCGGCTGTTCCCGCAAGCTGCTGGCTTCGCCAGTAACGTGTCACAGCCGCCATTTCGAGAGCAAGGCGCACGGAGTCCTGCATGGCCATTCGACTAAGCTGGCAACAAAACGCCTGCTAAGTCGCTGGTCAGCACAGCGAACGAGACATACCCTATCAGTAGGCGAGGAGCGAGCATCACGCAATACCGCTATCGAATTGCACGGTAGGTTTGCAGGGGCTTTTGAATGATAACCATCGCTCTATCCAAGGGCCGCATTTTCGAAGAAATCCTGCCGCTGCTGAATGCGGCAGGCATCACCGCGCTGGAAGACCCGGAGTCGTCGCGCAAGCTGATCCTGGCCACCAATCGCGCCGATGTGCGTTTGATCATCGTGCGCGCCAGCGACGTGCCGACCTATGTGCAATACGGCGCGGCGGACATCGGCGTGGCGGGCAAGGATGTGCTGGATGAACATAGCGGCACCGGGCTGTACCAGCCGCTGGACCTGAACATCGCGCGCTGCCGCATGATGGTCGCGGTGCGCGACGATTTCGATTATGAGTCCGCGGTGCGCCAGGGCGCGCGTCTGCGCGTGGCGACCAAATACGTGCAGACCGCCAGGGCTCACTTCGCCGCAAAAGGTGTGCATGTGGATTTGATCAAACTGTATGGCTCGATGGAACTGGCGCCGCTGGTCGGGCTGTCGGACGCGATCGTGGATCTGGTGAGCAGCGGCAACACGCTCAAGGCCAACCACCTCAAGGCGGTCGAACACATAGCCGACATTTCCTCGCGTTTGGTGGTGAATCAGGCCGCGCTCAAATTGAAACACGATGCGATCCAGCCTATGCTGGATGCGTTTGCAAAAGCCATCGTGAAATAATTTATTCCGGATGGCCAACCAATCGTTGGTCGGGCTGCGCCCGACATCGTAATAATACGGCGGGCAAAGCCCGCCCTACAAAATATTAAAGCCATAGTTAAGTAAAAAACAATTTCAAAATGAACATCAGACAACTTTCCAGTCGCGCCGCCGACTTCAATACCGAGTTAACCAAGCTGCTGGCCTACGAGGAAACCGCGGACGAGAAGCTCGAAGCGACCGTGGCCGGCATCCTTGCGGATGTGCGCAAGCGCGGCGACGCGGCGGTGCTGGAATACACGCGCAAGTTCGACCGGCTGACGATAGCCAATGCCGCAGCGCTGGAATTGTCTCGCGATGAACTGCGCGTCGCGTTCGATGGCTTGCCTGCAGCGCAGCGCAGCGCGCTGGAACAGGCTGCGCAGCGCATCACCGATTATCATCGCAAGCAGGTGCAAACTTCGTGGAGCTACACCGATGCCGACGGCACGCTGCTTGGCCAGCAAGTCACGCCGCTGGATCGCGTCGGACTGTATGTGCCGGGCGGCAAGGCGGCTTATCCGTCCTCGGTGCTGATGAACGCGCTGCCTGCCAAGGTGGCCGGCGTGGCCGAATTGATCATAGTGGTACCGACTCCGGACGGCGTGAAGAATTCGCTGGTGCTGGCGGCGGCTTACCTGGCCGGCGTGGATCGCGTGTTCACCATCGGCGGCGCGCAAGCGGTGGCCGCGCTGGCTTTTGGTACGGCGACCATCCCTAAGGTGGACAAGATCGTCGGCCCCGGCAACGCCTATGTTGCAGCAGCGAAACGCCGCGTGTTCGGCGTGTGCGGCATCGACATGATCGCGGGCCCATCGGAAATCCTGGTGATCTGCGACGGGCAGACCGACCCGGACTGGATCGCGATGGATTTGTTCTCTCAGGCCGAGCACGATGAATTGGCTCAAGCTATTTTACTGTCGCCGGATGCGAAATTCATCGCAGCGGTGGCGCAAAGCGCGGATCGCTTGCTGGAACAGATGCCGCGCCGCGACATCATCAAGACCGCGCTGGAAAATCGTGGCGCGCTGATCCATGTTGCCGATCTGGACGAAGCCTGTTCCATCAGCAACCGCATCGCGCCGGAGCACCTGGAGTTGTCGGTCGCAGACCCGCAATCCTGGCTGCCAAAACTGAAACATGCCGGTGCGATCTTCATGGGCCGCTACACTTCCGAAGCGCTCGGCGATTACTGCGCCGGGCCGAACCACGTGCTGCCGACTTCCGGCACCGCGCGTTTCTCCTCACCGTTGGGGGTATACGACTTCCAGAAGCGCAGCAGCCTGATCCAGGTCTCCGTACAAGGCGCGCAAAAACTGGGTGCGATCGCTTCCACATTGGCGCTCGGCGAAGGTTTGCAGGCACATGCGCAATCGGCGTTGTTCAGAAAGAATGCAACATCCTGACGGGTGGTTGAGGTTGAAAGGAGCAGTGAGTGTCGGCCAACGATTATGAACAGTGCCAGAAATATTTCAAAAAGGGACTGAGCAAACAAAAGGAGCGGAATTTTGCCGCCGCGGAAGATTTTTACAAGCGCGCGCTCCGTTACAACCCCATGCATCTTGATGCGAATTATTTGCTGGGCACGTTATATGCGGAGCAACGGGAGTTGGCCAAGGCCCTGAAATTCCTGCGGCAGGCGGCGGAAATCAATCCGCGTTCGCACATGATCCAGAACAATCTCGGTAATATTTATCAATTGTCCGGGCAATTCGACAAGGCGATAGACTGTTATCGGCGCGCGCTGGGCTTTGAGCCGAATATGCCCGAGGTGCATAACAACCTGGGCAACATTTATAAAAACCATCAGCAGTTTGCCGAGGCGGAGGCATGTTATCGCCGTGTGCTTTTGTATCGCCCGGATTTTGTCGAGGGCTACTGTAACCTCGGCACGGTGTTGCGCAGCCAGAAAAAATTTCAGGAGGCGATCGAAAGTTTCCGCAAGGCCCTCGAACTGTCGCCCTCTTTCAAGGAGGCATTCGAAGGACTGGGCATCTGCTACTCGGAACTGGGCGAACGCGAACAGGCGATCACATGTTTTAACCGCTATCTGGAACTTGATCCCGGCGACAACAGTGAAGTGAAACTGCAGTTGGCAAGATTGAACGCGGGGGAGATACCGAAGCGCTATCCGGCAGCGGTGATGCTGACCACTTACGAAAAAAAGGCGCAAAACTGGGATGCCGATATTCAGCGGCCTGGCAAAGAATTCCTTGGCCCGAAGCATGTGCGTGAGGTGCTGGAAGAACTGAAGCTGATGCAGGCACACCAACTCGACGTTCTGGATATTGGCTGTGGGACAGGTGTCTGCGGGGAGTATCTGCGG
This sequence comes from Gallionella sp. UBA4737, assembly GCA_002403995.1. Lineage (GTDB taxonomy): Bacteria > Pseudomonadota > Gammaproteobacteria > Burkholderiales > Gallionellaceae > Gallionella. The sequence continues at coordinate 27,421 of DHIV01000030.1, forward strand.
GCCTGCTCAAGGCATCTGGAAGGTGTCGATCTTTCTCCGCATATGCTGGCGCAAGCGCAGAAAAAAGGCTATTACGACAAGCTTGAGTGTGCCGATGCCATCGCTTACATGCAGGGTTGCGAACGAACGTTCGACTTGATCATCGCATCCGGCGTGCTGATTTTGTTCGGCGATCTGTTGCCGGTTTTTCAAGCTGCCGCACGATTGTTAAAACCGGGCGGGTTTTTCGTCTTTACGCTGTATCGCAGCGAATCCGAAGCGGTGATGGTGCGTTATAACCTGCACTTTGCCCACAGTGCGGTTTATGTGCGGGAAGCCGCCGCAGCTGCCGGTTTGCAGCTTGCCTTGCTTGAGCCAAAAGTGCATGAATTTGACCTGGGCGAACCACAGCCCGGGTGGATCGGAGCTTTGCACAAAGCCGCCTGACGGACGTGCCTAACAACAGACGCGAGTTAAGCAAGGTTTCTTAAGCTATGCAGCGGCGAGCCCTTGACTTCGATGCGTTATGGCATTTCCACCCGCCGGTACAGCCGGTAGCGCTCGTTTTTGTCGCCTTTGCGGCTGCCCTCCCAGATTTTTTCCCAACGTGTTTCGTCGAGCAGCGGCCTGGATAACCTGTCACCCTGGATCAGGCGCAGATCACAGCGATGTTTGTAGTCGCGCTGCGTGATGATATTGCCGAAATAATGCAGCATGGCGCGTTGCCCATTGCCCAGGTGTTCGCCTGCGATGCATTGATAGTGTTCCGGCAAGGCTTTTTTCAGCGCGGTAACCATGTTGCGATAACTTTTGCCGCTGTCCAGCCAGGGCAGCCACAGCGTCATCGCAAGTACCCAGATCAGCGTGACGCCGGACGCCCAATTCAAAGTCGCGCGGCGCATCGAACGTCCGACACGCCATACCAGCACGACCCACAGCACGGTGGCGACGATGGCGATGACAAACGGTATGGTGTGCAACTCCGGCTCGAAACCCGGCTGGTAATCTTTCAGCCAATGCGTGATCTTCGCCTGATTGTCCAGCAGCAGGCCTGCCCAGCCCCACCACATCAGGATGGCGATCAAAGCGAAAGTCATTATCCCGAACCAGTCCAGCGCGTTTGCCGCGCCGCGTTTCAGCATGGACAGCGAGGCGGTTGCCAACAGCGTGATCGGCAGCAGCATGGGCAAGGCGAACACTTCCTCTATGTCGGCGGCGAGGCTGAGAGAGATGAACATCACCGCGAAACCGACCAGCGGCAATTGCAGATCTTCGCGCTGTGCCAGGCGTTTTCGCGACTTCCATACTACCCAGGCTGCCAACGGCATGGCAGGCCACGCCAGCCAGGGCAGATTCTCCAGGTAATACAAGGAATCCTTGCCGGGCCCGGATTTCGCATAGCTTGCCCATTTGCCGATGTTGTGCGTCCATGCCCAGTCTGTGAACAATTGCGGGGAATGTTGATATAACAGCAGCGGCCAGATGGTCAGCCAGGGCAAGGCAAACAGGAAGGCGGTAGCAACACTGAGATAATAATGGCGCTTGCGCCAATTTTGAAACAGCAGCGGCAAACTTGCTGCGATCAGCACGAACAGTATCGGGGAAATAAAACCCTTGGACATGAAGCCGATGCCCATGCCCGTGCCGATCCACAGGCCGGCGCGAATGACGCGCTCCTGGCTCAGTGAAAAACCGTACAGCATCATCGCGCAACCGGCCAGCAGCGCGAGGTCGGTGGTCATCTGGTGTGCGCTCACCAGCATGCCGAGGCAGCCTATCAGTATGATCGCCGCAGCCCAACCGCGATTTTCGCCATACAGCCTGCGTCCGGCCAGGCCGGTGAACAGCAGGGTCAGCGCAGTGTAGAAACCGCTGGCAAGGCGTGCGCCGTCGTGCAATTGCAACAGCGGCGAAAACAGTTTGGCGGACAATGCGGCGGTCCAGTAGAACAGCGGCGGCTTGTCCATAAAAGGTTCGCCCGCAATGGCGGGCGCCAACCAGTCACCGTTTTGCAGCATCGAATAGATCAGACCGAAGCCGGAAACCTCATCCGGTTTCCACGGATCGTGACCGACCAGTCCTGTGCCCAGCCAGATCAGGCACAGCAGTCCGAGCAGCACTGCTTTGGTGGGGGTGATCGGGTTGGGGTCAGTTGGTTTTATGAAGTACATGCGATTTTTAGAGGCACCCTAAGCTGATGCGGGATTGTCGCCGTAAATAAAAAAGGCAGCAAACGCTGCCTTTTGATAGAACCGCTGCGCAAAGTTCAGTGAAACTATTACGCTGCGGACTTGGTGCCGTATTTCTGACGGAACTTGTCGATGCGACCTGCGGTATCCACAATCTTCTGTGTGCCGGTGTAGAACGGGTGGCATTCAGAACAAACTTCGACGTGCAGGGTCGGCTTGCCCATCACGGACTTGGTCTTGAAGCTGTTGCCGCAACTGCATGTCACGGTGATTTCCTGGTAGTTTGGATGGATGTCTGCTTTCATGGTCTTTCCTTGCGAGTAGTTTAGTGCGGCGGGTGTACGCACTCTGGAATTGCATAAGGGCGGGCATTATCCATAAAAAGAACGGGCTGCGCAAATTTTTATGCGCAAAGACGGCAAGCCCGCGTTGTGCAGAATCCTTGCGATCAGGTTGGCGCTAGTCCTGACGGCCCGCTTCACATACACTTTACATACTGATTGAATCAACAAGGAACAAAATATATGCCCACGCTGAGTCGCAGTGATTACCGGACGCTGGTGCTGGCCGCATTGGGCGGCGCACTGGAATTTTACGATTTCATCATCTTCGTGTTCTTCGCGGTGGTGATCGGGCAGTTGTTCTTTCCTCCAGATATGCCCGACTGGCTGCGACAATTGCAGACTTTCGGCATCTTTGCGGCGGGTTATCTGGCGCGCCCGCTGGGCGGCATCGTGATGGCGCACTTCGGCGACCTGCTCGGGCGCAAGCGGATGTTCATGCTGAGCATCTTTCTGATGTCCGTGCCTACCTTGGCAATCGGTTTGCTGCCGACCTATGCCGTCATCGGTATCTGGGCACCGCTGCTGTTGCTCGCCATGCGCGTGCTGCAGGGCGCGGCGATCGGCGGGGAAGTTCCGGGTGCATGGGTGTTCGTCTCAGAACATGTTCCGCAACGCCATGTCGGCTTCGCCTGCGGCACGCTGACTGCCGGACTGACCGGCGGGATCCTGCTCGGTTCGCTGGTGGCGACCGCGGTCAATAAGCTGTATGCGCCTGCCGAATTGCTCACGCAAGGCTGGCGCGTGCCGTTCATCATCGGCGGGATGTTCGGATTGCTGTCGGCGTGGTTGCGCCAGTGGCTGCATGAAACACCGGTGTTCAGGGAGATGCAGTTACGGCAGATGTTGGCTGACGAGTTGCCGCTGAAGACGGTGCTACGTGCACATCGCCCTGCCGTGATCCTGACCATGCTGATGACCTGGCTGCTGTCTGCCGCGATCGTGGTGATGATATTGATGACCCCGACGCTGGTGCAGAAACTCTATGCCATTCCTGCCGCAACCGCCTTGCAGGCGAACAGCATCGCGACGGTGTTTCTAAGTATAGGTTGCGTGGTGTTCGGCGCGTTGGCCGATCGTTATGGCGCAGGGCGGGTGTTGATGGCGGGCTGTGCGATGCTGGGCATCACCTCGGCACTGTTCTATCAGCAGATGCCGGTCGCACCGCAGAACATCAATGGCCTGTATGCCTTGTGCGGGTTCTTTGTCGGCGTGATCGGTGTGGTGCCCAGCGTTGCCGTCAAGGCCTTCCCGCCGGTGGTGCGTTTTTCCGGATTGTCGTTTTCTTATAACGTCGCTTATGCGGTATTTGGCGGACTAACGCCGGTAGCAGTGAGTATGCTGCTGCCGCTCGATCGCCTGGCTCCAGCACATTATGTGGAAGTTTTGAGCATGGCAGGCATGATGATCGGCTTGTATCTGTGGCGGCGCGGTTAATAACCAAGGTGTGGCCTGACCCTGCATCGATTTGTGCGACAATGCGCGCCGCGAAAATTGTGCGCGCGATGAATTCATCAAGCTGCTTGGCGCATCCCTACTATTCAGGATAGAAAGTGTTTATAGAAAACCTCAAACAATTGCTTGCGGCGGATATGGCTGCGGTGGATCAGGTGATACGCACGCGGCTGCATTCGGAAGTGCTGCTGGTCAATCAGGTTGGCGAATACATCATCAACGGCGGCGGCAAGCGCTTGCGTCCGGCACTGGTGGTGTTGTCTGCCGACGCGCTCGGTTATCAGGGCAAACAGCATCATGATCTGGCGGCGGTGGTGGAGTTCATCCATACCGCGACGCTGCTGCACGATGACGTGGTGGACGAATCCGAGTTGCGCCGCGGCCGGGCTACCGCCAGCGCGCTGTTCGGCAACGCGGCCAGCGTGCTGGTCGGCGACTTTTTGTATTCACGCGCATTCCAGATGATGGTCGAGGTGGGCGAGATGCGCGTGATGCAGACGCTGGCCGATGCGACCAACACCATCGCCGAGGGCGAAGTGCTGCAACTGCTCAACTGCCACGATGCCGATGTGGATGCCGACAACTACATGCGCGTGATCCATTGCAAGACCGCTAAGCTGTTCGAGGCGGCGATGCGTCTCGGCGCGATCCTGGGCAAGGCCGCTGCAAAGGATGAACAGGCCGTGGCCGAATACGGCATGCATCTCGGCACCGCATTCCAACTGGTGGACGATGTGCTGGATTATTCCGCCGACGAACTGCAAACTGGCAAGCATCTCGGTGATGATCTCGCCGAAGGCAAACCCACCCTGCCGCTGATCTATGCGATGCAGCACGGTTCCGCCGAACAGGCCGCCGTGGTGCGCGGCGCGATCGAACAGGGCGATGTGGGGAAATTCGTTGAAGTGCTGCAAATCATCCGCGCCACCGGCGCGCTGGATTTCACCCGCCAGCAGGCCATGCGCGAAGCCGAGTCGGCGTGTGCCGCGATTGCATCTCTGGCGGATTCAAAATACAAGCAATGTTTGTTAGAATTGGCGCACTTTGCAGCGACGCGGCAATTTTAAGGATGCCTCTATAAATCCGCTGAAGCCGCGCTGGCAGCGTTAAAATCAAGCTCAAATCCGGGATCGCGTAGCGATAAACTATTTGTACATTCCGGTTTCTCGCTTGTTTTTGCCTTGCCATCATCGGCTTGATCAAATTTCTAGAGGCATCCTTCTGGTGTCTTTTGTTAGCGGTAAAAAAAGCGGGGTGTAGCTCAGCCTGGTAGAGTACTGCGTTCGGGACGCAGGAGTCGGAGGTTCGAATCCTCTCACCCCGACCAGGCACCTAACTAAAATCAATAAGTTAGGTTTGTCTGGTCCAGCTAAAGCTCTTTAGATCATCTGCCAAAACCCACTCAATTGGGTCACAGTTGGGTCAGGAATACTACAACTCTAGGGATTCGAAAGCAACCTCCGCCTCCTCGCACCTACGGTGCTCCTACTCTACCAGGCTGAGCTACACCCCGAATTGAAATTAAAATTGCCGAGTGATAGTGCAAGAAGCCAGCATTACCCTAAAACCATACGTTAACAAACGAAATTGACGATCAGCAGCCTACACATAGCATATTTAAAAATAACATCTATCCAAATAGCCTTTTAAAAAATCCACCACTTTTTTTCTTGTAATTCAAGCCTGACATACTTAGCAACGTATCGCAGTATTCGCAATGAAACGACTCTGGTTGATAAGACGTACCACTAGTATCTAACATTTCAATTAATTGTGTGGGTTTAAAATCTTTTACTACAACTTCATTCCAATCACTTCTATTAGAAGATATTCCCATTCGTGCCATTGCAATATGATTGCTAACAGCATCTTTTGAGTTCTTAGCAACGATGATACATATTGGAACTACATCTCCCCCAAGAAACTTAATCAAAGTTTCAAACCGGCTTGAATTAGGTGGGCTTTCCGCTGTTGATACGAAGTAGTCTCTTTCCTTTGAAAAAGAAGTTCCAATGCCGTATGGACTGAGAGATGTTTTTATTTGTCCAATGCCCATAAAAACTCCTTTATAAGGTTTGATTTGGATATGTGAATTATCGCAGATAAGTTTGTTGCAACCTACAAGATGTAACGTTCGACATTATCTATTTATTGGGAGCCCCTTGGGGCGGATGGGTAGCCTGTAAGGCTAGGTGGGCGGGGACAGAACAAAGGCCGTGCGGTAATTTACACATAACGACTAATTATACGAACCGACAGGCACGCAGTGGTGCGAAGCACTTTGCATAATTCAGCGTTATGTTCAATTGCCGCACACAATGCCTATGGAACGGTGAAAGAGCAAAGCACACTCAGATAACCATTGCACCAGCAGCCTGCGAACGGCGAGCTCTTGATGGTGGAGCCGTGCTTCTTGGCGTAACCATGAAGGGCGAAGTCGTGAAGCGGATGCGGCAACAGAGCGAACGCATAGTCCTACAGAGTATAAGCCGATGGCAGCTTTATGCCTTCGGCGTTCTTTCAGACTACCAATGCACTAGCGAAGGCTCGGGGCTTGCAGGGGTTGTAGCAAGCGCCGTGACTGAGCGGTCAACGGAGTGGTGTTGAAGTGTAAGATGATCCCCTGGCGCATATATCTAAGATTGCTCTGGATGGGCATTACCTGGGACACAAGGGGGAGGGGAAAATTCTATTGTTTTGATTTGTTATGTATCATTGCTTGTAACGCTACAGGAAGTTTCTTAAAGAGGAGGGGGTTCTATGGTGCTAGAGTGTGGCTTGAATTAAGTAAAGAGCTCGGCCTTGGCCGATAGATGTTGTCAGATCAAAGGAGTTTAAATGCGCACCAATAGATTTTCTCAGGGAAACGCTCAAACTCTATGTGTGGTTCTAGTGTTTGCATTACTGACAGGCTGTGGAGGTGGCGGAGGAGGTGGGAATAGCGCTCCGGCAGCAGCTGCACTGACAGGTCATATAAGGCTTTCAACGCCTTTAGTAGCTGGAGGGGCTACAACTTTTGATTTTCCTACCGACACCAATGCTAAGTGGACGCAAAATAGTGCCTATCCAACAGTTAATAATTTCGACGCCCAATGGCCTGGAGCAACGACAGCATATTTTCATGTGGAACGAGGCGGTTCCCCCGTCCATGAGTATCTGAGTTTTTACATCTCAGGTTCGCACACTGTATGGATTTGGGGTTATACATCTATCAGTTCTCCAACAGAGATTTGTAGTTTATCTGGAGATAATTCCTTATTGAATACATCTTTATGCTCCACTCTTGGCATTACAGTTGACTGGCTCACAGGCACAATAACTTTTGTTCACACCCCACTATCGAGTTCTCAAGTATCAGGTTCAACCAATGATGCAGGTATAGTTGATGGCACATTAATATTTGCACCACCTTAATTTTACCTGCTTGTAAAACTTTACAATTAAGCTTGCTATGATTTAACGGGCATGAAAAGGCAAGAAGCATATTGCTTTCTTTGGATGAATTGATACCCTTATTGATACTCTATCTTATTGATTTATATAGACTGATTGTATTGCCTTGAATTAGGCGGATTAGTAATGAACATAGGGGGGGTCTACAACTCACCCCACATACCTCTACTCCATTTATGATTATTTACTAATTCATCATACAGCTCTTCGAGATCATCCGTAACAAAGCCACCAGATTTTTTTCCTTGAGCTTCAAGTTCCTCCTGTTTCTCTTCAAGCATAGTCCTCTTAAATTTCAATTTAGCGTTCTTCCCATATTGATCTTCAAACACATTTTTCATGACTTCTTCTAGTTCTAAATCATAGGAATTGCTGACTATAAAACTATCGTGGACTGGTAACACTACTGCCCCTCTCTCTAACATCAAGATCATTACCTTTTCAGCAATTATTGAATCTTGGTACATCAGATTTAATCCAGCTCCAGTAAAGAAATATTTTTTAATTGGAGAATGATGTTCAGCTAGAGCGTGTGTAAGACCTTTGGCATTCTTGATGCCCTGCTTATACAATGAACCTATAGCTGATCCTATATTTAAAGCATTTATCATAGTAAGAATTGCCAGTTTCTGATCCTCTCTATCGAATTCATCCAGGTCATAAGGGTCATCTGGTGGATCAAGGCCTTCGATAGCATACAGAATACGAATGTGATGCCCTGAATAATCGATCTCGACAGTTGGCTTGTGGTTGATGTCAATATATTTACGAAATTCTTTAGGAAGATTTTGCCACCAGCCACCGTAGAATCTTCCTCCTTGCTGCCAAGAACCATTGTTGAAAATTCTATGCAGCTTTACATTGGTAAAATCAACAGGCAATCGTTCTCTTTCTCCATTATCGTTAAGCCGTTGGAAAAGTGCTTCAACCTGTTCATCTGGAATATCCAGAGTAATCCTTGCCGATGCCAGCTTCTTATTTATCAATGCAAGATTGCTTCGCATTGATTTTGTGTTTTCATCATCTTTATAT
>DHIV01000019.1:0-4268 GCA_002403995.1 Gallionella sp. UBA4737
TGCCCTCGAACAGAGTATCTACAACTTCTTACATGACCTTGACCTTGACCAACTCTTCCCCGTTCGGATCGGTCACATGCACCGCGCATGCGATGCACGGGTCGAAGCTGTGGATGGTGCGCAGAATCTCGATCGGCTGTTTCGGATCATGCAACTGGTGGCCTTTCAGCGCGGCTTCGTAAGGGCCTTCCTGGCCCTGCGCATCGCGCGGGCCGGCATTCCAGGTCGAGGGTACGACCGCCTGATAGTTGTCGATCTTGGCATCCTTGATGACGATCCAGTGCGCCAGTGCGCCGCGCGGCGCTTCCATGAAGCCCACGCCTTTCGCGAGCGATGGCCATGTGGAAGGTTCCCACAGTTTGTCATTGTGCGTCTTCACATCGCCGGCCTTGATGTTGGCGATCAGATGGTCGTACCAACCCTGCATCGCATCGGCAAAGATTTTCGTCTCCAGCGTGCGCGCGGCGGTGCGCCCCAACGTCGAATACAGCGCGGTCACCGGCAGGTCGAGTTTCTTCAATGTCATGTTCACCAGTTCCTGGGTCTGCGCATGTCCCTTCGCATACAGCATCAGCACGCGCGCCAGCGGGCCGACTTCCATCGCCTTGCCCTGCCAGCGCGGCGACTTCATCCAGGAATAGGAAGCATCGGTGTCGAGGTTGGCGTAGGGCGGTTTGGGTCCGGTGTAATTCAGTTCGGTCTCGCCTTTGTATGGATGCAGGCCTTTATCCTTGCCCACGCTGTAGTCATACCATGAGTGCGCGACGAATTCCTGGATCTGGTTCTCGGCATTCAGATCGACCGGGTGGATCACGGAAAGATCGCGATTCAGGATCACGCCGGAAGGGATGAGGTAAGAGGATGGGTCGCTCATGCCTTTCTCCGGGAAATCGCCGTAGGTCATGAAATTGCCGACGCCTTCGCCCTGCTTGCTCCAGTCCTTGTAGAAACCCGCGATCGCCAGCGTGTCCGGCACATATACCTGATCGACGAAGTCGCGCATCTGCCGGATGATGTTCTGCACGGTTTCCAGTCCCACCATGTTCAGCGAAGTGGCTGCTTCGCCGCCGCGATAATGAGGGCCTTTGCCCTGTCCCTGATGTTGCGGATGCACGCTGATCGCGCACGGCACGCCGCCGACCAGAAAGTTGGGATGCGGATTCTTGCCGCCGAAGATGGTATGCAGTTTCGCCACATCGCGCTGCCATGCCAGCGCATCGAGATAATGCGCCACCGCCATCAGGTTCGCTTCCGGCGGCAGCTTGTAGGCTGGATGTCCCCAGTAACCGTTGGCGAAGATGCCCAACTGTCCGCCTTCGACGAAGGTCTTGATGCGCTTCTGCACGTCCGCGAAATAGCCCGGCGAGGATCTCGGGTAGGAAGGACTCACGGTTTGCGCCAGCGTCGAAGTGGCTTTGGGATCGGCTTTCAGCGCTGATACTACGTCCACCCAATCCAGCGCGTGCAGGTGATAGAAGTGCATCACATGGTCGTGCACGAATTGTGCCGCGATCATCAGGTTGCGGATCAGTTGCGCGTTGGGCGGCACTTCGTATTTCAGCGCATCCTCCACCGCGCGCACCGACGCGATGCCGTGTACCAGCGTGCACACGCCGCAGATGCGCTGCGCGAACGCCCATGCGTCGCGCGGATCGCGCCCGCGCAGGATGATCTCGATGCCGCGCACCATGGTGCCGGCACTGGAAGCGCGCGTGATGCGGTTGTCCGCATCGGTCTCCGCCTCGATGCGCAGGTGCCCTTCGATGCGGGTGACCGGATCGACTACGATGGTTTGCGTCATAAAGTATCCCTCATTGTTTTTCTGCCGGAGCGAGATGCGCCGCGATCAGCTCGGTCAAACCAATCACGTTCTGGTCCATGTGGTTGTGCTCCAGCCCTTCTTCCAGCATGGTGCGGCAGTTGGAACACGAGGTCACGACGGTGGCCACCTTGATCGCATCCAGTTGCGCTTTTTTTCGGCTGAACACCTTGAGCCGCAATTCATCGGCGCGCGGATTGGCGCTGACGCCGCCCCCGCCGCCGCAGCACCAGTTCTGCATGCCCGCTTCGGGCATCTCGACAAAATTGGGCGCGACCATCTCGAGCAGGTTGCGCGGCTGAGCGATCACGCCGCCGCGCCGCACCATCTGGCACGGGTCGTGGAAAGTCATGCGCGTCTCGTCCATGCCTGCCGTGCGCAGCCTGCCTTCGCTGTGCAACTGGTCGAGCAGTTCGATGATGTGCACGACTTCAAATGGATAGGGCCGACCGATCAGGTTGGGGCCTTCCCAGCGCAGGGCAGTGTAAGCATGGCCGCATTCCGGGCTGATGACGTATTTCACCTTGAGCTTTTCTGCGGCTCTCACGATGCGATTGACCAGTTCTGCGGCCAGATCGGAAGAACCGATCTGTATGCCGCTGTTGGTGGCTTCGAATCCATCCGAGGCCATGGTCCAGGAAATGCCGGCCTGATGAAAGATGCGCGTCACGGCAGGAATGATCTCGCTGAAATTGGCGATCTCGGCTGAAGAAAGCACCAGCAGATAATCTGCGCCTTCCTGATCGAGCGGGACGGGCAACCCGGTTTCCTGTTCGGTATGTTTGATGTGCGCCTTGAGTGTATTGATGGTCACGCCCATCGGGCTGCCCAGCTCGATAGAGCGGCGCGTGGCCTCCTTGAGCCCGTCCGGAGCATGACCGGAAGCCACCATCCCTTCGCGCATCTTGCGCACCATGTAGGTGATGTCGTTGCCCACCGGACACACCAGCGAGCAGCGCCCGCACAAGGTGCAGCTGTCGTAGACCAGCGGTTCCCATTCGGCGAGCTCGGCATCGGTGACCGGTTTGCTCAGCCCCAGCTTCTTCATCAGCTTGCCCCAGAAGGTGAATTCCTGTTGCCACACGCGGCGCATCGGCGCGAGTTTATGGATCGGTGTGTATTTCGGGTCTTGCGTTTCGGTATAGAACAGGCAGGCGTCTGCGCACAGGCCGCAGTGCACGCAAGCAGAAAAAAAGGTGGCCATCGGCGCGTCGATCTGTTCGACCATGGCTTGGACGCCGCGTTGTAGTGAAGTCGCCATGCTGCCTCCCTAAACCTTGATGCCCTTAAATCCGGAAATCGCGCCGTTGTACCAGCGCGCGCTGAATGTACTGAACATATGCGCGAGCTTGGTGAATGGAATCGCGATCAATAGCAGCTCAACGGTGGTGATATGCACGATCAACATTTGCTGATAACCAAGCACTATGCCCTGTTTCAGCATGATGCCGGTCAGCAAGGGCAGAAAAGTCAGCACCCAGGTCAGGTAATCCTGATAGTCGGAGATCAGGCGCTTGACCGGGTCGGTATAGCGGTGCACCAGCAGCGCGACCATCGCGGCGATCGTCAGGATCGCCGCGATGGTGATCAGCCCGGGCGGCAGCGCGGGCCAGCCGAGTCCCAGTGCCGAACGGAACAGGTCAATATGCTGGCTCAGGAACAGCAGCGTGATCAGGAATCCCAGGTGAAAGACGTAGCCGGTGATCAGGATGAAATGGCCGCGCGGGGTCGTGCTTATCGAAATCAGCGAGCGGTGCCAGATCGTGCGCAAGCCCGGCCCCCATTCCGAGCCACGCGGCGCAGCGAGGTTTTTCTTGCGGCCGAGCATGATGAGATGGAGCATGCGGTAGACCATGCCGAGCACGAATACTGCTGCGGCGATCTGCAAGCCAGGGCCGCGTACAAAATCCAGCAATTCTGGTTGGTTCATGCTCCCGCTCCTTCCTCCTGCCCGCTCCTGCAGGTCAATCACAAATCCTTGACGGTCAACTTTTCATGCGCTTGTTGCGCGCGGTGTTTCTTGGCGCGGTCCACGGCGCTCAGCGCCACAGCGATGCCGGCGCCGGCAATGGCTGCACCTGCAACGATGGTTTCGAGGTTCACGGTGGGAGCGGACAGTGGCGTGTAGAAACTGCCCGCATCCCAGAAGTGCGGCTCGGAACAGCCGAGACAGCCGTGCCCCGACTCGATCGGGAAACTGGTGCCGCCATTCCATTTGGTTGTGGCGCAGGCGTTATGGGTGGTCGGTCCCTTGCAGCCCAGCTCGAACAGACACCAGCCGTTGCGCGCGCCTTCATCATCGAAACTTTTTGCAAACTTGCCCTGGTCGTAGAATGGGCGGCGATAGCAGCGGTCGTGGATGGTCTCGCCGTAAAAGGATTTGGGGCGGCCCAGCTCGTCCAGTTCGGGCAGCTCTCCGAACGTGAGGTAATGCGCCAGCACGCCGGTG
>DHIV01000019.1:4485-14066 GCA_002403995.1 Gallionella sp. UBA4737
AGGTAATGCGCCAGCACGCCGGTGATCACGGCAGGGATCGGCGGACAGCCGGAGATGTTGATGATGGGTTTGTCTTTGATGATGTCGGACACCGCCACCGCGCCGGTCGGATTCGGTTTCGCATTCGGGATGCCGCCGAACGCAGCGCAGGTGCCCACCGCGATGATGGCTGCCGCGCCCTTGACTGTTTGCTGCAGGTGATCGACGAAACTTACTCCACCGTGCGCGCCGTACCCCGGATTGCCCATGGGTATCGACCCGTCGACTACGACGAGGTACTTGCCATAGTTTTCCTTCATCGCATCCTCGCGCGACTTCTCCGCGCCGAAGCCGGAAGCGGCTTGCAGCGTGTGGTGATAATCGAGCGAGATCATGTCGAAGATCAGGCTCTCCAGCGTCGGAGAATACGAGCGCGTCAGCGACTCGGTGCAACCGGTGCATTCCTGGAACGACAGCCAGATCACCGACGGCCGCTTGGCCTTGACCAGTGCTTCGGCGATCGCCGTTGCGGTGCCGGGCGGCAGCGCCATCAGCGAGGCCATCGCGGTGCAGAATTTCAGGAACGCGCGGCGGCTGATGCCTTGTTGCGCGAGACGTTCTCCCAAAGTGTCGTGTTCGTTCATTGTTGCACCTCGTCATTAAGTTGTTTCTTCTTGAAACACTCAATAAATCCGTTCGCCCTGAGGTATCGAAGGGTGAACACTTTGATGTACCGTCTTCCATTCATGGTTCGAGAGCCTCACCACGAACGGAAGAATCATTCAGCGTTTCTTTTAGTAAATCAAGTCCCATCCTGATGTCCTCGGGCTGGCTCTTGATGATTTCAGGCATGGCGGTGATCTCCAGCGTATCCGCCACGATGTCGCCTTCCACGTTGTAGTGCGTCACCCACCATACGCCGGGGTAGCGCGTCTCGATGATCTCGCTGGGACCGATGGCTTCGATGCGCGCAGAGACTTCGCCCTGCCCGAGAGTTTGGCGCAACTGTTCGTATTCGCCGGGAGCGAATGGCAGGCTGTTCATATCTATCATCCCGGTCTCGCCGGTTTCAGTCAGCTTTTCCAGGAGCGCTGCGATCTCCGCCAGCAGCGCGCGGATATTGCCGATGGAATAGGCTTCCTCGGCTTTGGCGTAAATCGGGATCGTCTTCAAATTGTTAATGGGCGGACTCATGCGTGCCACTCCGCTACGAGTTGCATCGCCTGATCGCAGGCCAGCCGGATCGCGGCAGAGACATGTGGTGTGGGTGTATCGCCCCACGCGATGGTTTGCGGCTGGATGCCGATCAGCGCGCGCTGCTGTGGAAGTTGGCCGGCGAGGAGCGCGATCGCCATCAGGTCTATCAGGCTCACTTCGTGCACGCTGCACTTGCGGTTGCTGCCGATGAATGTGTCCATCTGCTCGCCCACGAAGACCTTGGTGGTGCCGGGTTCGCCGTCGTACTGTGCGGCATCGATCACGATCAGTCGCTCTGCGTCCTCGATCGCGCCTGCGAGAGAGAAGCTTAACGTGCCGCCATCCATCAGCTCGATGTCGTCGCGCAGCGCAGTCTGCTCCGCCAGCATACGGATCGCATGCACACCCGCTCCCTCATCCTGCAACAGTGAGTTGCCGATGCCGAGGATCAGGGTCTTGCGACGGGTCTTCATCAGAGCGAATCCGGTCAGGCTACGCGAGCAATCTAGCACTCCGGGATAAAAAATCAACCGAGTAATTTGCTCTTGTATCAGAATGTATCAGCGATATATTGCTACCGCGAATAAGGAGTAGACTTACAAAACGCCATTCAATGGAATCTTTGCCATGTGCCTCGGTATCCCCATGCAGATCGTCGCGATCGACGGCTACAACGCGCGCTGTACCGCAAAGGGTGTGATGCGCGAAGTGAGCCTGTTCATGCTGCAGGACGAGCCCATCGCCGTGGATGATTTCGTGATGGTGCATGTGGGTTACGCCTTGCAGAAAATGAGCGAGCAGGAAGCGCGCTCGACCTGGGAACTGCTCGACGAAATGCTGGTCGCCGAAGCAGGCGGCATGGAGGGTAATCCTCTACGGTAGTTCGGAGCGGCATCATTACGGACTACTGCCCGTCTGACTCGATTGCTCACTTCTTTCCTGCCCGTGCCTCTTCAAGCTCGATCTTGCAGAAGTATTCTGCTTCCAGCCACATGACGTTGATGATGCCGAACGCCATCGCCAGTCCCACTCCGAGCATCCATGCAAAGTACCACATGATTTTTCCTTTCAATAAATGTTATGGTCGTTGGCGCGGACCGATTCGACCGTGATTTTTCCGCGCAGCACGCTGTACACCCAGGAGGTGTAGGCCAGCACGATGGGCAGGAGGATCAGCACCACCCAGAACATGATCTGCAGCGTCATGTGGCTGGATACCGAATCCCATATCGTCAGGCTGCTGCGCGGGTCCGAACTCGACGGCATGATGAACGGGAACATCGCGATGCCTGCGGTGAAGATCACCCCGGCGAGCATCACGGAACTTGCGATGAAAGCAGCGATGGGTTTTTTCGCGCTGGAAACGGCAATCGCCAATAGCGCACCCGCTATGCCCAGGATGGGCGCGAGCCACAGCAACGGATAGTTGTGATAGTTGTTAAGCCATGCCCCGGCGACTTTTTCGACAGTCTTGTCGAGCGGGATAGCTGCGGCATTGGTGGATAGCATCGAAGTGATGCGGTAGCCATCGATCCCGTTGATGATCCAGATGCCCGCGAGAATGAAGCAGGCGATAAAGACCGCGCCGGTGATTTTGGTCGCGCGCCGAGCACGCTCCGCGATCACGCCTTCAGTCCTGATCTGGAGATAGATCGAGCCGTGCATCAGCAACATGGTAAGGCTGACCACCCCGGCCAGCAGGCCGAACGGGTTCAACAATTGCAAGAAGCTGCCGGTGTAGGTCACCCGCACGTCGTTGTCGAAGCTGAACGGTACACCTTGTAGCAGGTTGCCGAAGGCGACACCGAAGATCAGCGCGGGCACGAATCCGCCCGCGAACAGTCCCCAGTCCCAAGCCGAACGCCAGCGCGGATCGGCCACCTTGCTGCGGTAATCGAATCCCACCGGTCTGAAGAACAACGCGAACAGCGTCAGCATCAATGCGATGTAGAAGCCGGAAAATGCGGTCGCGTAAACAATGGGCCAGGCGGCGAAGATCGCACCGCCTGCGGTGACGAACCAGACCTGGTTGCCTTCCCAGGTGGCGCCCACCGAGTTGATGATGACGCGGCGCTCGTCATCGTTCCTGCCTATGAAGGGCAACAGCGCGCCGATACCCAGATCGAATCCATCGGTGATAGCGAAGCCCACCAGCAGCACGCCGACGAACAGCCACCAGATCAGTTTCAGTGTTTCGTAGTCGAATATCATGTCGTTCTCCTTAAGCGCTGCCGTATTGGCCGGTATGCAGACTCTGCGGGCCGAGGCGCGCATACTTGAACATCAGATACATTTCGGCGACCAGCAGCAGCGTGTAGAAGCCGACGAATCCGGCGAGGCTGAAATACACGCTGGAAGGATCGAGGTTGGACGTGCTCAGGCTGGTCGGCAGGATGCCGCTGATGGTCCACGGCTGCCGGCCGTATTCGGCGACGATCCAGCCCATCTCTGCGGCGATCCATGGCAGCGGGATGCTGTACAGCGCAAGTTTCAGCAGCCATCTCTTTTCGGCGATATTGCGTTTCGCGACGTAATAAAAAGTGGCGGCGAAGATGAACAGGATGAAGAAAGCGATCACTACCATGATGCGGAACGTCCAGAACATCGGGGCGACTCTGGGTATGGTGTCGCGCGCTGCCATCTTGATCTGCTCATCGGTGGCGTCGCTCACCTTCTGAGTGTATTTCTTGAGCAGCAGGCCATAGCCGAGATTGTCCTTGGATTTTTCGAAGGCCGCTTTGGCTTCATCGCTGGTGTCGCCCGCGCGCAATTTTTCGAGCGCCGCGTAGGCGGTCATACCCTCCTTGATTCTCACTTCGTTTTCATCGCGCAACTCGGTGATGCCGGTGATCTCTTGGTTGACAGAACGGGTTGCGATCAGCCCCAACAGGTAGGGGATCTTGATCGCGTAATCGGTGCTCTGGGTGGCCTCATTGGGAAATCCGATCGCAGTGATCGCCGCAGGTGATTTTTCGGTGTGCCATTCCGCCTCGATGGTGGCCAGCTTGACACGCTGCACTTCGCCCGCCGTGTAGCCGGATTCATCTCCCAGCACGATCACGGACAGCGCGGAAGCAAGGCCGAACCCGGCAGCCACGGCGATCGATCTCATCGCAAATGCCTTGTCCCGCCCGATCAGCAGATAGTAAGCGCTGATGCCGAGCACGAACATCGACGCAGTCACATAGCCGGCCGAGACGGTATGCACGAACTTGACCTGCGCCACAGGATTGAACAATAGCTGGGTGAAACTGGTCATCTCCATGCGCATCGTGTGATAGTTGAATTCGGCCCCGATCGGATTCTGCATCCAGCCGTTCGCGATCAATATCCATAGTGCCGAAAGATTGGAACCCAGCGCCACCAGGAAAGTGACCAGCAGATGCTTCTCCTTGGACAGCCTGTCCCAGCCAAAGAAGAACAGCCCAACAAAGGTGGACTCAAGGAAGAATGCCATCAGCCCTTCGATGGCGAGCGGCGCACCGAAGATATCGCCGACATAATGCGAGTAATACGCCCAGTTGGTGCCGAACTGGAATTCCATCGTGAGTCCGGTCGTGACGCCGAGCGCAAAGTTGATGCCGAACAGCTTGCCCCAGAAGCGGGTCATGTCCTTGTAAACCTCTCTTCCGGTCATCACATAAACCGACTCCATGATGACCAGCAGGAAGGAAAGCCCGAGCGTGAGCGGCACGAAAAGAAAATGGTACAGCGCGGTGGCGGCGAATTGCAGCCGCGATATATCAACGAGTTCCGGTGACGGCATCATGGTCATGTTCCTTCTGGGGTTGCTGGGAGAGAATCTGGGAAGCTACTTTCTGGTCATCGAGATTGATGTCTTCAGGGGCTGAAAACCACGCTGCCCATATGACGGTGAGCACCAGAACCTTGAATGCGAGTGCCAGGACTATCTCCTGCCACAACCGAACGGATTTTGCCTTGTCTGCCATGCCGCGTCTCCTGAATGGTGAGCGTACAAACTTTTAAATATTATCATTCGCTAATATTCTGTCAAGCCAAATTTTCTTCGATGGCTAATACAGGGATATACTGAAGCGCGAAAAAATACGCCTCCTCAAGCGATGCATCTGTGCGGCAGACCACAGTAATCGGCCAGCTATAAATTGTGCGGATTTTTTATCGCATAGTCTGGTAACGGCCAAATTTGATTGCTTAGCTTCTTTGTTGTTCCATAGATTTACAGAATAAATATGTCAGCAAATAACTGTATGGCTGGATAATGCCGATCAAGGAAATAAACAAGGCCTCAGTACCGGAGTCGAATCATGGACATTTTCTTTTCCCCAAACAGATAATCCCTGTGAACCTTACTGCACAGGACTGGCTCAACAAGATCAAGGCGCTGCCGCTTGTGCACCGCGTGCGCATCATGAACGTGTGCGGCGGGCACGAGCGCACCATCACGATGGCGGGACTGCGCGGCGCGCTGCCGCAGAACGTCGAACTGATTCCCGGTCCCGGCTGTCCGGTGTGCGTGTGTCCCGAGGAAGATGTGTATCTCGCGATCCAGCTGGCCTTGCATGCAGGCGTGATCCTGGTTGCGTTCGGAGACATGCTGCGCGTGCCGGTGAATGTCCCGAAATCCGAACCGCGCTCGCTGGAACAGGCCAAGGGCGCAGGCGCCGACATACGCCCGGTGGCCAGTCCGCAGGAAGCGGTGCGCATCGCAAGGGAAAATCCTCAACGGCAGGTGGTGTTCTTCGTCGCGGGTTTCGAGACCACCACTGCGCCGGTCGCGGCGATGCTGCTCGAGGGCATACCGGAAAATCTTTCATTGCTGCTGTCGTGCCGGCTGACCTGGCCTGCGGTGGCGATGCTGCTGGCAGGAGAGCAGCCCGGTTTCGACGCGCTGATCGCGCCCGGCCATGTCGCGACGGTGATGGGGCCTGAAGAGTGGGCTTTCGTGACCGAGCAGCATGCCATCCCCGCTGCAGTCGCTGGCTTCTCGCCGGTGTCGCTGCTGGCGGCGACCTATTCGGTGATGCGTCAGTTGCTCGAGGAAGAATGTTTTCTCGACAACTGTTATCCCGAGGTGGTGCGTTCCGGCGGCAATGCAACAGCGCAATCACAGCTCAAGCAGGCGATGAGAGTCTTTGATGCAAACTGGCGCGGTATCGGGATCATTCCCGCATCAGGCTTTGCGCTTGCAACGCGCTTCGAGCAGCACGATGCGCGCAAACAGTTCATGGGATATGAAACGGAAGGGCGCAAGCGCGTCGGCGAGATGCCGCCGGGCTGCGATTGCGCGCGCGTGGTGCTGGGCAAGATCTATCCGGACGAATGCAAACTGTTCGGCACCGCCTGCACGCCGCGCACGCCGGTCGGGCCATGCATGGTGTCGGACGAAGGCGCCTGCCGCATTTGGCGGGCAGGTGGCGTGAAGTCTTCCTCAACTGTTAAATAGCAATCCCGCCGCTAGCCGTGCACTTGAAGTGTCGGGCAATTTGTATTAACAATTCCGAGGGTGGCGTTATATAGACTACGATGACTGACCGCTTTTGCGCAGGATATCTACTATCATGATGTTCTGGTTAGTGCCGATTCAGTTGAAAAACTCTTTTTGGCGGTTCTAAAATCACCGCTTAAAAAACACTGACCTCATAGAACGCGCTACGATCGACAAACGCTGTCCGGTTAGTGGTTTGATGACTCCCCAAATTCTGTCTGAAATGGTGCTGAAAGAGTTTTGCAACAGAATATGCCAGAAGCAGACGTTTGCCAAAATCCGAGTTATGCCATCATGCATTGCTTATGAATGAAGTTATTCAATACCTGAAAATGCATGGTGAACGACTCGACAAAGAGATCGCTGTTGCTACAGGAATCTCACTTGCTGCCGTACGTTTACAATTAGCAGGACTTACTGCTAGACATGAAGTGGTGGCGTGCCAATCGATCAGGTTTAACAAGGGCAAGAAATCAGAGGGGACTATTTACAGGGTAGCTGGGTATTCACCTCCAGCTTCGCCGGGCAGGAAACCAAAGACACAGTTAAAGCTATCCTAGTGTCTCACTTTAACGTTGGTAAGGTGCTTAAGGAGCGAGTAAACGGCTCGTCTGATACCTGAGTACTGCAACTAGGCGCTGCGACAGCACACATTCACTGAGGTTGGGAATAATCACAATAACAAAAAGCAACTTGAGTCATATTCCCGTTGGCGTATGGATACTCGGCTTCGTCAGCATGTCGATGGACATTTCCTCCGAGATGATCCACAGCCTGCTGCCTATGTTCATGGTCACCACGCTGGGCGCCAGTGTCTTTGCGGTCGGCCTGATTGAAGGGCTGGCCGAATCCACGGCCCTGATCGTTAAAGTGTTCTCGGGAACCTTGAGTGACTATCTGGGCAAGCGCAAGGGACTTGCCGTATTCGGGTATGCCTTGGGCGCGTTGACCAAGCCGTTGTTTGCGATGGCCCCAACTATCGGCATTGTGCTTTTTGCCCGTCTGGCGGATCGCGTCGGCAAAGGGATACGTGGTGCACCGCGTGATGCTCTGGTTGCCGACATCACGCCGCCGCAACTGCGTGGTGCTGCATTCGGGCTACGCCAATCCCTCGACACCGTCGGTGCGTTTCTTGGCCCGCTGCTTGCGGTTGTCTTGATGCTGCTGTGGGCCAACGACTTCCGGGCGGTGTTCTGGGTTGCTGTGATTCCGGGGTTAATGGCCGTGGCGCTACTCTTTTTCGGCATACGTGAACCCGAACATCACGAGGGTGGCAAGCGTTCAAATCCGATCCGAAAAGAAAACCTCAAGCGCCTTGGTGCGCCTTACTGGTGGGTGGTTGGGATCGGTGCCGTATTCACGCTGGCCCGCTTTAGCGAGGCTTTTCTGGTACTGCGTGCGCAACAGGGGGGTATACCAATCGCATTGGTGCCTCTAGTGATGGTGGCGATGAATCTGATCTATGCGGCGTCGGCCTACCCATTCGGCAAACTCTCCGACCGCATCAGTCACACCAAGCTGTTGGCGCTTGGTCTGGTCGTCCTGATTGCCTCTGACCTGGTACTTGCCACCAACGATCATTGGGGCGTCGTCATAGCCGGTGTCGCCCTGTGGGGCGTTCACATGGGCATCACACAGGGCTTGCTGGCAACGATGGTCGCCGATACAGCGCCCGCCGACTTGCGCGGCACTGCCTACGGTTTTTTCAATCTGATGAGCGGGATTGCCATGCTGGTCGCCAGCGGAGTGGCCGGATTGTTGTGGGATCGGCTTGGCGCATCATTCACGTTTTATGCAGGCGCGGCATTTTGCGTTGTTGCGCTTGCTGGTTTGGTTTGGCGCTTCCTGTTTGCCATGAGGCGATCTTAATCAACCGGACCGAATTCCTATACATTACTGGCTACGGTTATATCGGTAGTGTAGTGCAATGTTAAGTCAGCCTTAAGTGTTGGTGTCCTATCCTTGTTCACATGGCGAACATTCTCGCCACTATGAACATAAAGGATATCGAAATGAAAAAATTAATTGTCGCAACAGGCGCAGTCTGCTTATCTGCATTTTTACTTTCAGCCCAAGCCTATACTGGCCAAGAGCTTGCCAAAGATGCCAAAATCAATTTGCAGGAGGCACGCGGGATCGCACTCAAGGCCTTCCCCGGGAAGATCACCGATGAGGAGTTGGAAAAGGAGAAGGGTGGCAGCGGTTTGCGCTATTCCTTCGACATCAAACGCGGCAAGGCAAGCAAAACCCAGGAAGTGGGAGTGGATGCCGTGAACGGCAAGTTACTGGAAAATGCCGCTGAAGGCCCGAATCCAGACTAACGGAGAAATATCATCATGCGGCTGTTGGTTGTGGAAGACGATCAAATGATTGGTGAATCCATGCAGCATGGACTCAAGAAAACCGGCCTTGCCGTTGACTGGGTGCGGGATGGCAAGTCGGCCGAACTTGCTCTCGGAAACGGCGTATATGACTTGATGATCCTTGATCTTGGTCTGCCACATAAGGGCGGCCTGGAATTGTTGAGTCAGCTACGCCAGCAAGGGAATGATCTGCCCGTTCTGATCGTCACGGCCCGCGATGCAGTAGATGACAAGGTTGCCGGTTTGAACTGCGGTGCGGACGATTACCTGGTCAAGCCATTTGATTTTGATGAGCTGAATGCACGAGTGAATGCCATCATGCGCCGGCGTGCTGGCAGGGGCAATCCGGTCATGACTTATGGTCCGTTAACTTTGGACCCCATTGTGCATCAGGTCACTTATCGCGGGGAACCGGTCGGGCTTTCGGCCAAGGAATTTGCCTTGCTGCGTGCGTTGATGGCTGTGCCGGGTTCTGTCCTGTCCCGCGCCGAACTGGAAGAAGCACTATACGGTTGGGAAGAAGAGGTGGGCAGCAATGCAGTGGAAGTCCACATCCACAATTTGCGCAACAAGCT
>DHIV01000019.1:14322-49111 GCA_002403995.1 Gallionella sp. UBA4737
TGTGTACGGGGATTGCCACTTATTTCAAGACTCATGAAGAGGTCGGCGAAATGCTCGATTACGAGCTGCGCCAGATTGCCTATTCCATGCAGTATTCCAGCAGCTTCATGCCTGACCAGATTGACAAAATCGGTGATTCGGATTCAAGCGGCGATGACAACGATTTCGTCGTTCAGGTGTGGAACATGAGCGGTGCGCTGCTCTATTCATCGCGACCTTCAGCCAAGCTGGCCCAGGCATCAGCACAAGGATTCTCAACCCTGAAGAATGTGAACGAACAGTGGCGCGTGTTCAGCCTGATCTCAGGCAACCGGGTCATACAGGCAGCACAGCCTGAGGATGCCCGCTGGGAGACTGCAGCAGGAATAGCCTTGCGTATGCTCGCACCCTTGGCTGTATTGGTACCTGCCTTGGTGCTTCTCGCCTGGATTGCAGTGAGAAAAAGTCTTGCTCCTTTGGTGCACGTTACTGAGCAAGTGGAGCAACGCGATGCGTCAGCCATGTCCCCATTGGATATCCATAATGTCCCGGAAGAGATCCGTCCTCTGCTGATGGCGCTTAACCGGTTGTTGAATCGTCTGGATGAATCCATATCCTCGCAGCGACGTTTCGTGGCAGATGCCGCACATGAGCTGCGCACTCCATTGACCGCGCTGTCCTTGCAGGCGCAACTGGTAGAGCAGGCTCAGGATTCCGAGGAGAGAAATGAGGCTGACAAGAATTTGCGACTAGGCATTGCCCGTGCGTCACATTTGGTAAGCCAATTATTGGCACTCGCCCGTCAGGAGCCGGATGCACAACGTCCGTTTGCTCACCTTGATCTTGCAGCACTGGTTCGGCAGGCCGTTGGGGAATTCGCCCCATTGGCAGATTTCAAAAAGATCGATTTTGGGGTTAGCGCTGATCAAACTGCGCCCGTGAATGGAGATAAAGAAGCATTAAAAATATTAGTTGGTAATTTGGTAGACAACGCCATTCGCTATACGCCAGAAAGTGGAAAGGTTGATGTGATACTGAGTAATGACAGCGGCGGCGTAATACTCAGAGTGGAAGATACCGGACCTGGCATCCCGATTGAAGATCGGGAACGAGTCTTCGAACGGTTTTATCGTATTGCCGGTAATGAAGTTCAAGGCAGCGGCTTGGGGCTTGCCATCGTGAAGCAAATTGTTCAAAGACATGGCGCTCTTGTTGAAATTGAAACCGGTCAAAACGGAGCCGGCACGATCTTTAGCATTAAATTTCCAGTCCCTTCCCAGGTTTGATTGTTTATAGGCGTGACGTATCACACGGGCCTTAAGTTAGATTTAAGCATCGGGGGTGGATCATATGCCCTGTAAGAATGCTTTATTTCTTAATTTAAGGAGAAGTCATGTTGAAAGGTGCTTTTGGGCGAATCGCGTTAACGATAGTGCTTGCGCTGATTTGTGGTTTTGTTCTGGTGGAAAGCGGTCTGATTCCTGCCAATGCTGATGCAACACCCAGTTGGATGGAAACATGGATGGCCAGCACCTCGCTGGATGCGACATTGGGTCGTGTAGCACCAAAGGAACGGAATCCTGTATCGCTGACAGACCAAAATCTCCTCGACGGAGTTCATCTTTTTGCACAAAACTGCGCGGTCTGCCATGGTTCCGCCAAGGGCGATAAATCGGCATCGCCGATAGCGAAAGGCCTTTATCAGAAGCCACCGCAATTTGCCACAGATGGAGTCGAGGATGACCCGGAGGGCGATTCATTCTGGAAGATCAAGCACGGGATTCGCCTTACCGGTATGCCTTCATTCGGGGACTCCCTAAAGGACCGCGAGATATGGACGCTTGCTCTGTTCCTTAAGCATATGGACAAGCTGCCGCCCTCAGTGCAACAGACTTGGCTGCAAGTCCAGAATTGGCCGGTAACGTCTTTGAAGCAGACAGGCCAGAAATAAACACAAAGTGACTTTAAGTTATATCGGCTATGGCCCAGTCACCAGTTAGTTCGAGCTGCCGAAACAACCAAGACCGAAATCTGGATGCACGCATTCCGACCGATTTAAATATGAAAAAAGGAAAGTCGTATGAACAATAATGCCACCCACACATTGAGCAAGGTGCCGGAGCTTACTTTCATCTTCTGGATCATAAAAATTGCTGCCACCACATTGGGCGAAACTGGTGGTGACGCAGTGTCCATGTCGATGCACTTGGGCTACCTTGTTGGAACCGTTATTTTTGCAGCTGTTTTTCTCATTGCAGTAGCCGCCCAAATCAGGGCGAAGCAATTTCACCCGTATCTGTACTGGACAACCATTATCGCAACGACGACAGTCGGGACTACCTTGGCGGATTTTGCAGACCGATCTCTCGGGATTGGCTATGCCGGTGGTGCCTCTCTGCTGTTTGCCCTGTTGGTGGCCTCTTTGGCGATTTGGTATAAAACACTCGGTTCTGTATCAGTTAATACCGTGAGCTCTCCAAAAGAAGAAATGTTTTATTGGATAACGATCATGTTTTCTCAAACCTTGGGTACTGCACTGGGAGACTGGACAGCTGACACAGCCGGACTCGGATACAGTGGCGGGGCAATCGTTTTCAGCGCACTTCTGGGAGCTGTGATCGTAGCCTACTACCGGACAAACATATCCAGAACTGTGCTTTTCTGGGCAGCGTTTATCCTTACGCGGCCTCTTGGTGCCGTAGTGGGCGATTTTCTCGACAAGCCACTGAGTGCCGGTGGTCTCGCATTAAGTCGCTATTCCGCATCAGCTGCTCTTATTTCAATAATAATTGCCTGCATCCTGATTTTTCCTCAGCGAGCCTTGAAAAAATACAAACCGCAGATGTAAATGTCAAAATCAAATACAACGAGAAATTCCAATATTAACAAGATAAATACTCCTCAGAATGGGACGTTAAGTAAAGTCCCGGAGGTCACGATTTATTTTTGGATAATTAAAATCCTGTGTACCACCGTCGGTGAGACTGCCTCTGATTTCCTGAATGTGAATCTGGGCTGGGGCCTGACCGGGACTTCTATTGCGATGGGCATCTGTCTTGTGGCGGTGCTGTTCTTCCAGTTCAGGGCGAAGAAATACATACCCGGTATTTATTGGTTGGCAGTCGTGTTGATCAGTATTTTGGGTACGCTTATTACAGATATTCTGACCGACAGTCTTGGAGTTCCACTTGAAGTAAGCACCATTGTCTTTACGATTGCATTGGCACTCACCTTCGCCGCATGGTTTGCAATGGAGAGAACGCTCTCGATCCATTCCATTCTCACCCGGCGAAGGGAGTCGTTCTATTGGCTGGCGATCCTGTTCACCTTTGCGCTGGGGACCGGGGCGGGAGACCTGATGGCGGAAAGCCTTGGCCTCGGCTATCTGGTAACAGGCATCATCGTCTGTGCTGTCATTGCCGCGATTACGATCGCCTGGAGATTAGGACTGGACGCCGTGTTGGCATTCTGGATCGCTTACATCCTGACGCGTCCGCTGGGTGCATCGCTGGGAGATTACCTCTCGCAGACACAAGCAAACGGCGGATTGGGATTCGGAGCATCGATCACCAGCGTAATATTCTTGGTCGCGATTCTCGTGGTCGTCATTTACCTTACCTATACCCATCGCGACTATATCCCCAGCACAACAATTGCAGATGCAGCTGCCGAGAAACCGTTTGTGGTTGTCTGGCAAGTTGTCGTGGTTATGGCCGTGCTGGTGATTGCTTCCGGTACAGGTTATTACTGGCGCAGCGCCCAACTTCGAGTTCAGACTGCCGCTGTTGTTACGCCAACTTCTCCGCTCGGAGATCTATCTGCTTTCCGGCAGATTGCTCAAGACACGCTGGCCCTTGTGCGAGCGGGTGATATGTCTCGCGCCAAGGCACGTGTTGGCGATCTGGAGTTCGCATGGGATAACGCCGCGGCACGACTCCGCTCAATGAACCGGGAAAAGTGGTCTTCTGTTGACGATTCCATCGATGATGTTTTGAGGAAGCTGCGTGCCGTGCGACAAGACTCTTCTGCATGCACCAAATCTCTGGAATCATTGATTGCCATTATCAATGTCCTTGATATGAGGTAGCAGGCTAGACGCCTGTGAAATTCATCAACCAAGGACATTGGAACGTTGAATCCGCTATGCGTCGGCAGCTGCATGCCACCAGTGTCAGCTTTCAAGTAAACACCGGGATATTGGATGATTGGCTATCGAACGGGCGAAGTCCTGCCAATCGGAGATACTATCGAATGTTTTATGACTGGGTATTTAACTGTGACTGAAATGTGCAGTATTTATAATTATTCTCGGCACTTTCATATCGCATTCCTGTGCCTCATGGGAATTGGGCTTGGTGGATGTGCTACCACGACACATACACAGCTTGCTCAAGCACAGATGAAGGTGCCCATCAAGATATTGGTTATGCAATCACCGATCAAAATTGATACTGGCAGTCTTCAAAAAGTATTGGCTCCAGATATCAAACCAGAATTATCAGTTTCAGATGAACCAATTTTGCAAGGTGTGAAACATGCTCAAGAACACGCCTTGGCTGCTATGGGATCGGCCCTGTCCAAACAGCCCAAGCTCATCATCGTTACACCCCCGACAGAAGAAATACAGTTTATCGATAAGATCCGGGATTATGAATTTTCAACCGCCATATCACAGGATGAGGCAGATCGTATACAGAAGACCACGGGGGCTGACGCACTTTTGAGATTTGGAATTACGGACTATGGTCTGACCCCCAGATCTTGGGAAAAGGGCTACATCACATTCGAGGTAACGTCCACCTTGGCGCTTGCAGGGGTTATTGCATACTCCGGCTCCACTGTTGCTAAAGCCGCAGCAGGAGCATATCTGGCGCAGGAAGCTGTTGAAGAAACAGCTTCCGCTTATGCCGGTTTCTGGGCTTTGGACGTGGTATGCCGCCCAGTCAGAATAGACGCGGAACTTGTCCGGCTGAATCCGGTCGCAACGGTCTGGGAAACCAGTGACACTGGATTGTCTGACGTAAGTCTGTCTCGCTTGACCAGGAAAGTGGACTCAACCGAGCGAAACAATCAATTGGATCAGGCAACAAATTATTCCGTTAAGGATGTTGTATCCGACCTTTCGGCTATCATGGAAAAAATTAATTGAACATATTGGCATGACTCGCATCAATGGAGCAAAACGATAAAGATAAGACGGTTCACATCCTTTTCGATATCAGTCTGATTGGCAAAGCCGTGGACGGCTTGCTCGAAGTCATCGGCGGTATCGTCTTGTTCTTTGTGAATCCCGAACAAATCAACGGAATGTTGAGGGTTCTCACCCTGCATGAACTCAGCGAGGATCCGCATGACGTTCTGGCCAATCTGCTCCTGCATTCCGTACAGAATCTCTCAGCCGGCACCAAAGCCTTCGCCGCGTTCTTCCTGCTGTGGCATGGGGTAGTCAAGATCGGTCTTGTATGGGCTCTGTTCCGCAAGTACTTGTGGGCCTATCCATTTGCAATAGTGGCATTCGGGTTGTTTCTTGCATACCAGGTTTATCGCTACTCGCACACTCATTCAGTGTGGCTCTTGGCTCTTTCGATTCTTGATCTATTCGTTATTGTCCTCACCTGGCTGGAATACAAGCGCTTGCGCTCTTCGCAACATTTTCGTAGAACCTCTTCAGGAACTTAGGGTTGGCGCAACAACTGTGCGTGATCGGTCGGAGAGATAGGTAACAAAAAACCAAAGGCATGGTTACAAATCCACTGGCAATGACAGAATTTCCGAAATCGCGAGTGACTGCTTTGTGTCCAGGCTGTGTAAAAACATGGAGCAAAATTGAGCGCGAAAAAATCGACCCTCCAGAACGTGCCACAATCGATTTGTTTGATGTCGGATATGATTTTTGATACCCATTGAAAATGAATCGCAATTGAGTTTTTGCACAGCCTGTGTCGAAAGCGGATAGTCATGAAGTTTCAGTTACAGGCAGCAAATCAAGATGAAGGAATGTCGTAAACGGGATGGCGCTTTACCAATATCTATCCCAACACTTCAGGTAAACGGCTGGAGTCCGCTTACCTTTAATTTTTCCCGTCGCCAGAGCGACTGACTTGCTGCGGAACAAAATTCAACAATCAGTTTTGTTGCGGCTTCCAGGTTGACCGTTGCCTTATCGCTCAACGGATCACCCAACTGAAATTCGTAACCGCGTATGCGCAGCAGAAAGGCGGGCGGAGCATCTTTGCCGTACACTTGACGATAGGCGTGCAACAGGGCAGTTGGACTCATCGCGTGGCTGGTGTAGCTGTCGTCCCTGGCCGCGCCGATCTCGGAAAAGTCGTACGGCTCCGTGCAGGACATGTCTGCATCGATGAACAGCACTTGATTACACTCATTCAGATCGGTGACATGTTCTACTTGCAGTTGCATGTCGTTCTGGCACTCGACACCGGCAAGATGCATTTGCGATATGCGTGCGATCAATTCAGGCCCGAGCGCATCGTCGCCGCGTCCGGGGTTGCCGTATCCAAACAATAATAGTTTCACGATGCTTCCCGGACCGTTCGCTCGAACTTGCCATTACCGCCCTTGACCAGCCGGTCGAGCAGCGCGCCTTCCGCGTCGAGCAATTCCACCTGTAGCGGCATCTTGCCCAGCGCGTGTGTCGCGCAGGACAGGCACGGGTCGTAGGCGCGCACCGCAACTTCCAGATGGTTCAGCAAACCTTCGCTGATTTCGTGGCCGTCGAGATATTCGTTGGCGACCGAACGCACCGATTCGTTCATCGCCTGGTTG
This sequence comes from Gallionella sp. UBA4737, assembly GCA_002403995.1. Classification (GTDB taxonomy): domain Bacteria; phylum Pseudomonadota; class Gammaproteobacteria; order Burkholderiales; family Gallionellaceae; genus Gallionella. The sequence goes on from DHIV01000019.1 coordinate 21,088, forward strand.
TTGCTGGTGGTCGAGACGATCAGGTTGGCTTTTGTTATCAGTCCTTCCTCGTTGATCTGGTAGTGATGGAACAGCGTGCCGCGCGGCGCTTCGATCACGCCGATACCCTCGCGGCGCTTGTCACCCAAGTCCGCCACCAGATCGCTGCCGGTGATGTCCGGATCGTGCAGCAATTCGTTGATCGATTCGGCGCAATGCAATGCTTCTATCATGCGAGCCCAGTGGTAGGCGAGGGTATCCTGCACCAAACCACCCCGGCCGAATTCCCTGAAGCGCTTGCGCGCCGCTTCCGCAAGCGGTGTCGAAATAAGATCGCAATTGTTCACGCGCGCCAGCGGGCCGACGCGGTACCAGCCTTGCTGCTTGCCCAGCTCGATCAAATAGGGAAACTTCATGTAACTCCACGGGCGCACTTCCTCGCGGATGATCTGCTGGTAACCGCGGTAATCGAACTGGTCGAAAATCTTTGCGCCGCTTGGAGAACGCGCGCGCAAACCGCCGTGATAGAGCTCCAGTTCTCCGCCGCTGCCGGTCATGCTGAGGAAGTTGCTGTTGATAGCGGCGAAGCCGCGGTGCTCGGCATGCGCGGTATGGATATGCTCGTTCAGTTCCAGCGCATCCTGGCACCATGCCAAAATGTCGTTGATGCCGCCCAGCAACGTGTCGCGCTCGGCGATGCCGAGTGCCTTGTTCATGCCGCCCGGCACGGTGGCCGTGCCATGGATGCGCTTGCCGGCGATCGCCGCGATGACCTGCTGCCCGTACTTGCGCAACTTCACGCCTTTCAGCGCGAGGTCGGGATATTTGTCCAGCACGCCGACGATGTTGCGCTGTTTCGGATCGCTGCCGAAACCGAACAGCAGGTCTGGCGACGACAGATGGAAGAAATGCAGCGCGTGCGATTGCAGGGTCTGGCCGAAATGCAGCAATCGGCGCAGCTTGTATGCAGTCGGCGTAAGATTCTCCACGCCGACCAGTTGATCCACCGCCTTGGCTGCAGCGAGTTGGTGGCTGACCGGACAAATCCCGCACAGGCGCTGCACGAAGAACGGCACTTCCCAGTAGGGACGACCCTGGATGAATTTCTCGAAGCCGCGGAATTCGACGATGTGGAAGCGCGCCTCATGGATATGATTCCCGGCATCGAGCAGCAACGTGATCTTGCCGTGTCCCTCGACGCGCGAGACGGGATCGATCGCGACACGCCTGAGGCCGGATTGGGAATCTTTGCTTTGTTCCATGGCGGGTGATCGCTAATCGTAATGGATGAGTTTTTTCGGCAGCGCGGGTTCGCGGCCTGCCAGCAGGTCGCCGAGCACGCTGAGAAACTCGTCGGCGGACGGCGGGCATCCCGGCAGGTAATAATCGATGTGCACCGCTTCATGGATGGGCTGCACCTTGTCGAGCAGCAGCGGCAATTCCACGTCATTTGGAATCTGCGGGTTTTCCACGCCGACGCCGTTCAGAAAAGATTCTTCCAGGCATTCGCGCAAGCTGAAATGATTGCGCATCGCGGGCACTCCGCCGTTGATCGCGCAGGCGCCGACCGCGATGAGTATCCTGCAGTTGTCGCGGAACTCGCGCAGCACATGCACGTTGTCCGCGTTGCACAGCCCGCCCTCGATTAGCCCGATATCGCACGGACCGCAATGCTTGATGTCGGTCAGCGGCGAGCGGTCGAACTCGACATATTCCAGCAATCCCACCAGCCGTTCGTCCATGTCGAGGAAGGACATGTGGCAGCCGAAACAACCGGCCAGCGACGTGGTCGCGATCCGTAGTTTATTCATCTGTATGCCTCGCTTTGGCCAGCACGATTTTTTCCAGACCGGCTTCGCCGACATGATGCAGGTCGAAGGTGCGCCGCCCGATCGGCACTTCATAGCCGTGTTCCTTGATCAGGATCGCGCCGACCGGACAGATGTGCACCGCCATGTCGCCGGTTTCGAGACCGCTGTCCGCCAGTTTGCCGCTGGGCGAATTCACGATCAGGTGCGCAGCCGTGCCGCGTCCGGCGATGGCGAACACGTTCTTGCCGTCCACTTCGCGGCTGGCGCGCACGCACAGTTCGCAAAGGATGCAGCGGTCGCGGTCCAGCATCACGGTCGGATGCGAGGCATCCACTTCGCGGTGCGGGAAGAACTGCGGGAAATGCCCGTCCAGCATGCCCAGATGATAGGCCACTGCCTGCAGCGTGCAGTCGCCGGATTTTTCGCAGGCCGGGCACAGGTGATTGCCCTCGATGAACAGCATCTGCGTGATGGTCTTGCGCACTTCGTTCAGCGCCGGCGTGTTGCTGCTGATCTGCTGTCCCGCTGCGGCGGGAGTGGTGCAGGCAGACACGCTGTGGCTGTCGGTATCGACCGAGAATTTTGTCTGTGTTCTGCGATCCGATGCGCTGGAAGCAGCGATCCTGTTGTGGATGTCTACAGTGCACAACTTGCAGCTGCCGTGCGGCGTAAGTCCGGGGCGATGGCACAAATGAGGGATATAGACGCCGGCTGCAAATGCCGCATCCATGATGGTCTGTCCTTCGGAGAACGGGGTTTCCCGCCCGTCTATATTGATGGTTTCGGGGGTGACCGGATTCGTATCTTTGTTCATATCACCCCCCGTTATTCCAGGTGCGCCGCCGCATCATCGCGATGAGTGACCTGGCGCGCTTCTTCGAGCGCCGCGTCGAGATCGAAGTAGGGCTCAAAAGCGCTGTGTGCCAGACGCTGTTCAAAGATTTTCGGGAAGCGCTGCAAACCATCCAGGACAGGATTCGCTGCAGTCTGCCCGAGGCCGCAATGCGAACGATGCTTGACCAGCGCGGCCATGCGTTTCATTTCATCCAGGTCATATTGTGTGCCATGCCCGCCGACGATCTTGTCCAGACCTATCTTGATCAGCGTTGTGCCGACCCGGCAGGGCGTGCAGAAGCCGCAACTTTCGTGGGCGAAGAAGTGCGCAAAGTTGGCGATGATAGACAGCAGGTCGCGTTCCTTGCCGAACACCATGAACGATCCCCCGGTGGACAGATCCTCGAAGGCTAGCTTGCGATGGAATTCCGTGCTGCCGATCAGCGTGCCGGCAGGGCCGCTGATCTGTACTGCCTGAACATCCTTCGCGCCGCAGTCGTCCAGCACCTGCCGGATGCTGACGCCGAACGGGTATTCATAGATGCCGGGCGATGCGCAGTCGCCGCTGACGCTCAGTATCTTGCTGCCTGCCGATTTTTCCGTGCCAGTGGCCCTGAACCATGCGCTGCCGCGCAAAGCAATGTGCGCGGCAGCGGCAAACGTTTCCACATTGTTGACCACGGTGGGTTGGCCGAGATATCCATGTGTCACCGGAAACGGCGGACGGTTGCGCGGTATGCCGCGCTTGCCTTCCAGCGATTCGATCAGTGCCGATTCCTCGCCGCATATATATGCGCCGGCACCAACGACGATCTCGATGGAGAAATTATAGTCGGCATGACCGAGTATGTTGCTGCCCAGCAAGCCCGACTCGCGCCTTTTCGCGAGCACCGCTTGCAGATGCGGCAACAGGTAACGATACTCGCCGCGCAGATACAGGTAACCTTGTTCAGCGCCGATCACCGCGGCGCATACGGTCATCCCTTCGAACACCGCATCGGCATGGCTGTGCAACAGGACGCGGTCCTTGAAAGTGCCGGGCTCGCCTTCATCGGCATTGCAGACCACATAGCGAGTATCATCCTGCGCCTCGCGGCAGAATTTCCATTTCATGCCTGCACTGAAACCCGCACCTCCGCGTCCGCGCAGTCCGGACTGGGTGATTCCAGCCAGCGTAGCATCGGTACCGCGCGCCCACGTTGCGCGCATGCCATCACCCGCGGCAAAATCATTCTTGAGCAACAAACCACGGTTGCAGATATGGTCGTCAATGCGGAACCATTCGACAGGCCAATCCGCGAGCGGCGTTTCCGCTTCAACCAGTTCGGCGATGCGCATTATCTTGCCGGCATCGAGACCGGTGACCGGCATGCCGTTAACCAGCAACGCAGCACCGTGATCGCACATGCCGATGCAGGAGGTTTCGTCTATGCTGACCAATCCGTCGGCGCGCGTCTTGCCGGCGACCACATGCAGGCGATCACAGAGCATTTGCAGCAGGTTTTCGCCGGCCGCCTTGTACCCGCAGCTGGTGCAATTGCTGAGCAGAATGTCGTACCGTCCGCGCGGAGTTCCGGAAAAAAACGAATAGAATTCGACCACTGATTCAATTTGGCTGATCGGCAAGCTAAAATGCGAAGCAACTTCACGGACGGCTTCGTGCGGGATATGCAGTAACCGTTGCTGCAGCGCATACAAGATATGCAGCAAGTGTGTGGATTGCGAATATGCATCCTCAATAATCGCGTTTATCTGCCTGGCTGTGGCGGTCAAGTCTGGTGTGCTCATGGCCGATCTTTCTTTTAATGCTTCCTTAATTACATAATGAGAAATTGAAAGGTGCCGATAAAATAAGGGATTGCTGATATTCCCCGAATAGAATTCCTCGCCATATAAGCTACAAGGTTCTGCCGGTTTCAGAAGGGCGTGCCAGCAGCAAGCATAGGTAAATCTAGCCCAGGCCGTTTTTATTCTACGCTTGAATTTTGGATACCAACACGGCCGGGATCGAAATAGTCGGGATGTGGCAGTTTTACTGCACTGCAATTGAGTGGCAGGAATGTCAGGGGGAGGCCGGAACGTGCCTGCTACAAGCTTCCACGTGAATATTTGCTTTTAGTTACAAAAATTTGCAATGCGCTTGGCCAATTCCCTTGACAAGATGGGGGAATGCTCATTAACATTCGCCCGAGTCCAGCCTAAAAAAATATACAATGCTGGAAGTCACAAGTGTTTAGGTGGGGTCGATTCGGTGCCCGAGTCTGCTGGAATGGCGTCTTGATTTTTAATAACTTAGGGGGTTTACATGAGTGCAAAGAAGTCGCTCGTATCTCGATCCATGTGGTCTATTATCATCGGCGGGATGTTGACTGGTATGGGAAATGGCAGTGTGTTCGGTGCAACTCTGATGTGCTTGTTGGGGCGCGGAGGCTTTCCAAATTGGGGTGGTGGCTCTACTAGTGCCCAATATGACCCGGTCACGTTTGACGGATTTATTAATTGGTCCATGTTAATTTTCGGGTTTGCATTTGTCGTGATGCTTGTTGTCGCTTTGGGTCGCCATGATAAATTGGAAAAAGCAGCCGGTTAACTCGTATGTTTCGTTGGAGCAGCTTGTTCGTTTGAGGTTTTTGATTCTTTAAGGGGGAAGTAGCTATGGCTTTAATTGCGGGTTCACTGGGGATACTATTGGCGTTTTCGAGTATGTTGCTATCGTGGTATATCCTTATTCCACATAGCAGGCAGGAAAGAAGAAAAGAGGGCGATGTTGGGGTAGACTTGGGAGAAATAAAATGAGTGGTATATTCTTAATCTCACATGAAAATTCCACATGGAAAATAAAGATGGGGCCGATCACCACTAGTGTGTTCATTTGAATTGAGAGAGGGGTAGTGCATGCTTAAATATCTATTTGCCAAGAACGAAAACATACCGTCTGGTTCTGCGGCGGTTTTTTTCGGGTTTTCTGCTATAGTCTGGTTCGTTATCGGTACGGGATTGGGGTCTTTTAATGCGGCGAAACTCGCATTTCCTGATTTTGTGACGGGCAACGAAATTTTTGCTTTTGGACATATGCGCCAAGTGCACGTGATGGCCGTGATCTTTGGCTGGATATCGATGGCTTTTGCCATGGCCATGATGTACATCACACCCGCGCTCGGGAATAATAAATTGTGGTCCGAAAAGCTGGGCATGTGGAATTGCATGCTGTGGAACGTGGGGCTGACTCTAGGCTTGACGGTTTTATGGGCGGGCGTTACCTCAGGCCGTGAATATTCCGACTTTCCCTGGCCGATAGATTTGTATCTGGCCACCTGCGTATTCATTCCGCTCGGCGTCAACGTCTGGATGACTATCCTGAATCGCCGTACTCAAGGGATTTACACAACTAACTGGTTTTTTGCGGCAGCCACCTTCATGGTGATTATCGTTTTCCTGGTTGGTAATGCGCCTGAATTCTTTCATTTGACTGGCCTGACTGAGGCGTATCTGACATGGTGGTTCGCGCATAATGTGCTGGGATTGTGGATTACTCCAGTGGCCGCAGCGATCGCGTACTACGTCATTCCCAAGGTGACGGGTAATCCGTTGTACTCCCATCGTATTGGACACTTGCACTTCTGGTCCGTGGTGGTGTTTTACTCCACACCTGCAGCCCATCACCTGATGTCTGCGCCTCTGCCTGAGTGGTTGAAGTCGTTCGCCTCTGTGGAAGGCGTTCTGATTTTGGTGCCTGCAATAGCATTCGTGTCGAATATCCTGCTGACGATGCAAGGCAAGTGGTATATGTTCGTAGAGAGTATCGAGATTCGTTTTACCATCGTAGGTTGTTTGATGGCGATCCCGCTGAATATGCAAGGTGGTTTTCAGCAAACCCGTGCCATTAACTGGTACATACATGGAACAGGCTGGATTGTTGCTCATGCCCATCTTGCGTTGCTGGGATTTTCGACTTTCTTGGAGGCGGCTGCGGTTTACTACGGTTTGCAAGCAATAATGAAACGCAAGCTGTATTCGATAACGCTGGCCAATTTGCATTTTTGGTTGTTGTTGATCGGCTTTACCGTTTACTGGGTTTCCATGACGATCGCCGGTTTGATTCAGGGCGCAGGCAAGATATATGAGGTTCCCTATATCGATGTGGTGATTGCAGAGCATCCATACATGATCGCGCGTTGGCTTGGCGGTACCATGGTATTTAGTGGCAACGTTTTGTGGTTATACAACATGTGGATGACGGCACGCAAAGGAACTGTAGTGCCACAGGGCCGCATGCCTCATGAACTGGCTTACGAACGCTAATATTATATTAGGCCGAGTAAAATTTAGGGAGATCAAACATGGGTGCATTTAGAAAGTATAAAATCGGATCGAGACTGTTCGGCCTTGCGCTGGGCGGCTCGATGACTATTACCCTGCTTTTTCCGAGCATTAATATCGCGTCAGTGTCTTCAACTGATGTTGCTCTTGCAAAGCAATTGGCAATAGGTCACGAAGCGGGTTTCAATCTTGATGACCCGTTTCTGTTGGGTAAGAACAAACCCCTTAGCGTCGATTTAAAGGTCGATCCGAAGTCGGGCCAGCCTTTAGCGGAAGTTATGCCTGTGTATGTGTATCAGCCCGGAACTTCATTCCCGGCAGGGATATTGCACCCACGGATCCTGGGCGAGGGGATCGAGCAGTTGAGTGTGCAGCAAGGACACGTTAACGATGCTCGAAAAGATGCCGGCGCGGTCTTTACATTGAGCAAGGGGACATATGCTTTTCAAGGCCATAACAAGCAAGTTACTTACATCGAGAATCTTACCGTAACCAAGGGTTGGACTCCCGCTGATGTGATGCGTGTCGCCAAAGATGCAGATGTTTCAAATGCGGGCAAGGGAAAAACCATGTTCGTGCGCGAGGGATGCTGGTGGTGTCACACGCTGCTGCCTGAGGAAACGCAGGATTGGCAGGTATTTGGCGCACCGCCGATGCTGGGCGACTTTAATGGCGAATCGCCAACTGCATTCGGATCTGATCGGAAGGCTCCAGACTTGTTGCATGTGGGATCACGCAATTCTTCCAAGGAATGGATGATGATGCACTTCTTCAATCCACGTTTGGTCCAGCCGCACTCAATCATGCCGCGCTTCGACTATCTGTGGGGTGACAAGGATGCGGATGGCAAGAAGATCGATTTCGCCAAGTGGAGAGCCGAGTATGACGAATATCGTGAAGGCAAGCGGGTAACGCCTCCGGATGTCCCCAGTTATGCCAGCGATTCTGAAATTCGTGGTCTGATTGATTTTGTGTTGAGCTTAAAATAACAGGAGGATAGAACATGCATGCTTGGAAAATTGATAAGCCGCTACATTCTCTTAGCGATGAGGCTACGAATGAAGCAGATAAGGCGTTGTGGGAAAATGAAGATCTGGGTGGAATGACGGAAGATAATAATCGTTTGCCCATGCCCGTTGTATGGTTGGTCGCTCTGACCATCATCACGGCTTTTGCGGTTACTTTTCCGTTGTGGGGGCAGCGTCCGACCGCTGCAATTTACGCGGGCTATGTAAAAGCAATGAACTCCCCGGAAGTGATGGCGATTCAAGACGATAATGTTGCAATAAAGAAAATCATTCAGTTGAATATAGGGGGTCCGGATGACGCAAAATTAGAGCGCCATCCTGTGACCATGGATGATTTGCGTATTATCAAGCCGCAGATCGAAGCCTTGATGGCCAAAGGCGTGGATCTGGAGGAATACTCGGTGGTTGGTGACCATGTTGTTATGGCAAATTTCGAGGGTAACAAGAAGGCAGATGGCACGCCCGAAAGAAAGCAGCCTTGGTGGGACAAAGGCTATTTTATTGATATTTTTTACCTGAGTTATTTCTTTATAGGGGTGACTATACTGATCAAAAGACTGCCCCCTCACACCTGGCAGCCAAGGCATCATCATTGATCAGCATGAATCGGATTGGTGATAATCTGTTCGCCAATCCGGTTGTGCCACCTTAATTTTTGGGAGAAACTAGAATGATTGAACTTGATAACGGCCCGATCGCGCTGTCATTGATAATTGCTATTGCTTATTTTGCGCCGATTTTTTATAGTTTTTTTGTTGATCGTAATGATAAAAAATAACTATAAGTTAGACATATATAAAATTGGTGTTGCTGAGGTCTGGTTGACTCGGTGTGATTAGTTAAGTAAATGAAATGCCTCGCCGAATAAAAGGTGCGGCATTTTTATTTAAGTTAGTACCCAAATGGCAACAGGAGTTAACGATTCAAATTTTCAATCCTTATTTTACTCGGCTTCTTGTCTCGCAGTTAAGCTCAGAAATTTCGCCAAAACTTGATCTCAGTATCGAAGGAATGCGTAGCCAACAGTTCAGCGAGGGCGTATTTGCCTTTTTGCTGATCGGGATTGTGGTTTTTTCCGGGATTGTCATTGCGCTTATGTTCAGCAAAAACCGCCCGGAGGAAATAAGATTGGGCGAGCGTTTGATGTTTGCTGCAATTATTCTCGGTGTAGTGGTTGCGGTTATTTTTGGTGCGATGCAGATGCTTGGCGGCTACCTTTTCTGAATTATTATTTATGGTGGAAAAAAACTATGGCTAATTTCTTCGAAACCCTTCCTGACGGATGGACAATATATCTATGGTTGATCATCGGGGCGATGATTATTGTTGCGGTAATTTACTGGATATGGTGGGGCTCACAAAACGAACAGTTTGATGAAGATATTAAATATGTGATTTTTGATGAGAAAGACCAGGATAAAATGACCCCGGAAGAATACGCCAAAAGCCGAACCGTTATAAAGTCGCAAATAGAGAGCCGCAAGCGGTTTCTGGCGAAAGATGCAGAAAAGCATAAGTTAGGGGTATGAAACGCGGAGAAAAAGCTGTTCTGGCTTTGATTGGATTGGTTCTTGTTGCAGGTGTGGTGCGGTCGCAACTGCATGTTGAAGAAAAGCATGACAGGGACATTCCTTTCTATAGCACGGCTACGCACGATGTGGCTAGAAAGGCGATGGATATTTACCGCAGTAATGGCTGTAAAAACTGTCATACGTTATGGACTCTGCAAGACATGTTGCAGTCTGTCCCGGCTCCAATGCTGGATGGCATTGGTTCGTTACGCACCGAGACCTGGTTGTACGAATATCTTTCTTCACCTAATCCGCAGGCAGTATTGCCGTCCCGTCTGAAAAAGGAGTATCAGATGCCCTCTTATGCAACTTTGTCGGAAGGTGAGCGGCATCTTTTAGCACAATATCTAGCAAGCCTAAAAGTCAAGGATTGGTATTTTGATCAAACCAAGAAGGCTGAGTACGAAAAACTGACCGGTTTGGAGTACCAGAAATGAAGCATCGATATCTCATGGGATTAGTTGCGGTGTTGATTGGTATGTCCTTAAATCATTTTGGAGATAGGCTGCTTGGGGTCAAGATAGAACTTTTTTCGGGGCTGTCCACATTTAGTTTTGCTTGGGCATTGGATGTATTTTTTGTGCCTTTTTTGGTCGGCTTGGTAGTAGCCTGGATATTCGGCATGGGCGCGAAATGGTTGAGTTATTTTCCACCGCTGATTGTGCGTAGCTTAAGTTATGCCGAAATTCTGTACTTGTCCGGTACTCCACATGGCAGCATTTTAAACCCTCTGGGGTGGTGGGGCTTCTTTGTCATCCTGGCAATGGAGTCGGCTGGTATTGGCGGAATCGTTGGGGAAGTAATGATCAAGAAGGTATATGGCCGCTCAAATAAGATTATTCTCGCGGACAGGGAGCAGTCTGTCGCAGCAAGGAAATTATGATGCCGGGTGTGACCAAGCATAATGTTCCGAGTCCGGCAGAGCGTCTGCGCAGAAAGCGATTTCTATCTGCCACGGTTATCACTTGTATTGCGTTGGTGGTCATTGGGGGAAGTGTGCATGTTGTCAAACTGGGTTCGATACGCATGGGAGAAATGCGTGCCTTGGCAACATATAACCTGAAAGAAGAGTCCACTCGGATTCGAGCTGCCGGAGAAGATATTGCAATCCACGAGCAAAATGAAGAGCGGAAAAACCAGGCTGCAGGATATACAGTGGCAGAGGCAGAGGCATTGCTGACCAAGGAACAGTGGCAAGAGCTGGAGACCTCGGTACTGATTCCCGCAGGGAAATTCCAGATGGGTACAGATTTGAAAAATGCCGATGCGGCTTCCCACCCGCAACATACGGTCAATTTGAAAGCGTATCGCATCGACAAATACTTGGTGACCAATGCGCAATACGCGCGTTTTATTGCTGCAACCGGACATCGGCCGCCTTCGGATTGGAAGAATGGCAAGATACAACAAGGGGTTTTGCTGCATCCGGTTACCTTGGTGAATTGGTATGACGCTTCAGCCTACGCGAAATGGGCGGGTAAGCGGTTGCCTACAGAGGCGGAATGGGAAAAGGCGGCGCGTGGAACGGACGGCAGGCGTTGGCCATGGGGTAATGAAATGGACCCGGCTCGTTTGAATACTTACTACAACGTCGGCTCGGCTACTAATGTCACTACTTATGCCAACGGAGTCAGCCCATATGGCGTTTTTGACATGGCTGGTAATGCCGATGAATGGGTTGAAGATGATTTCCTTCCATATAAAGGGACCGATGCTGCAACAGACGTGTTTCAGGGAAAGGTGGCGAGAGTCCTGAATGCAGAGGATCGTGCCATGAAATTAGCCGATATGGTCCCGGTAAATCGACAGTACAAAGTTCTGCGCGGCGGGTCATGGAAGGGAGATCCTTTTTCCACCGCTTCCTATCATAGAGATTATTCATGGCCGAATTATGCCTCTGATTTTTATGGGTTTCGTTGTGCATCCGATTTGGGAAAATAATCAATTTAACGGAGGTTTATGATGAACCACATTTGGGTGAGAGCCATCCTGGTGCTGATCGGTTCAGTAGGAGCCTCATCAGCACAGGCGGCAGTCGATAGTTACCGTTTCGTACACGTTACCATTGCAACACCTTGGTACATCTTTATATTTTTATTGATGGGAGTTTTCGCTCCTTTTGTTTTGATGGCTGTGTTGGCATGGCGCAATGCTGCACGTAAATCAGAGCGAGAGGTTGCTGATACTGACCATAACCCTTCTGTAAAGTAGAGACTCCATGTTGCAAATTACAAAGTTGTTTTTCAGGGCGACACTATTTCGTTCCCTAGGGATTTTATTGGTGGCATCGCTATCGCTTTTGAGCATATTACCGGCATATGCAGAAGACGCATCTCAGGCAGGTGATAGTGCGCAGATCTTGCAGGCTTTCAATCGGCAACATAGAGAGGCAGAGCATGCAAAGTCGATAACCGATAAAGACAAGCAACGCATCATGTTTTTGTTGGGGGTGGTACTTATTACATTTGTTCTGATTACCGGAGGGCTGGGGATCGCTATGGGGCTGTATGGGAAGCCGGTATTCGTGGCGCACATGGTATTTGCCGGCCTTAGTATAACGCTGGCGATAGTCCACGCGATTGTCGGGGTGGTATGGTTTTACCCCTTCTAGGTTCATAAGTTTTCTATTTTCCGCCTGCTGGGGCCGTGCCAAATATATTTCAATTTCGGTGTCCGCTCACCGCGTCTTAGGGTTTGAACCCGAGTTGCCCAATCCCCAAGCTTTCGATTACCTATCTAACATTTCATGCCATACACCATGCAATCCCGCTTGAATTCCGAAACCTCAAGCTGGATATCATGGTGGTGGGCTGTGGCCATTCTTTATTGCCTGTCGGGTTTGACCAGCCTTGCATATGAAGTGTTATGGGCACGTATGTTGTCCATGCAATTTGGAGTAAGCATATTCGGGGTAGTGCTCACCGTTGCGGCATTCATGATCGGCTTGGGATTGGGCAGCCTGGCAGGTGTAAGATGGGCAAAGATATGTAATAGGCCGTTGGCCATGTTCGCGATACTTGAGATTGCAATCGCGCTCTATGCTTTGTTGTTACCAAACCTGCTTCAGGCGATCAGCGGATGGATGGATGGCATCGCCGTTCAGCTGACGTTAACTCAATGGTATCTGTTGCAAGGAGCGGAGGCCTTGTGTTTGCTGGTAATTCCGGCATTTGCAATGGGAATTAGTTTTGCTTTGGTGTTGAAAGCTGTAGAACATACACCGCTATCGCTGGGAAAACTTTATGGTCTGAACACGATAGGGGGAACCGCCGGGGCACTGTTCCCGCTGTGGAGTTTGCCGGTACTGGGCTGGATCGCTTCGGTGAGGATCATAGCCTTGCTTGGCCTGGTGATCGGTGGCGCTACTTTGGTGTTGTCGTATTTCATACGATCCGGTGTTGGTGTCCATCAGCAGACAGGGAACAACAGACAACCCCGCCCGCCATTACCTGCTCTGATCATCTATGCAGGGATAGGAGCCGGCAGCATCATGCTGGAAATCGGCTGGATACGTTTGTACGGGATGATCATGCTGCGCACCGAATATGTACTCGGTGTTATCCTGGCTGTATTCCTGCTGGGAATTGCGCTTGGCAGCATGGCATTGCCGCGCGTGCATAAGTACTGGATGACAGTGCTGATGCCGCTTGTGGCTGGCGGGGGCGTGCTGATAAATTTGTGGTTGCTTCCGTTTGCCTCCGCCTGGGTACAGCATAGCCAGTTCCAATCATTTTTTGGTGCCTTAGGATCGCAAGCGTTGATGCTGGGAATATTGACTTTGCCGGTCACATTGGCACTAGGGGCTTGGTTGCCCTTATTGGCCAGTCGTTTTGGCAATGCGGACGCGAGTGGTGTATGGCTATACGGCGCAAATTGCCTGGGAGGCGCGGCCGGTGCAATTGTTGCCTGTCTGGTGTTTATTCCCTTGTTTGGCAGCACGGCGATGGTTGCGATAGCCGGGCTAGCAATCGCTGCTCTGGGCTTGATCTGGGTCAGTTCACGCTTGGTTTGGCTGGTATTTGCAGCCATGCTGATAGTTGCCTGGCCGTTACGCCATATGCCGCCGGTGCACGAATTGTTGCCGAAAGTCGAGGCCAACAGCCGTGATCTGTATCTATATGAAGATGCAATTTCTCTGACGCATGTAGTACAACAACAAGATGGCCAACGCGTGCTGTTGAGCGATTTGCAGCGTATGGATGCTTCCACCGATCCGAGCGCGGTAGAAATTCAAATGGATCAGGCGCGACTCGCATTGCTGCTGCATCCCGCGCCGCACAGTGTATTATTTCTCGGGTTGGGTACCGGAATTTCGATGGCGGGATCGCTGCCTTTTCCGGATTTGGACCGGAGCGCGGTGGAATTATCTCAAGGGTCGATTTTAGCTGCTAGAAAGTGGTTCGCGCCGGCAAATGGCAACATCATGGATCAAGCGCAGATCCAACGGGATGATGCCAGGCATTTTCTAAGCACGACTCAACGCAGTTACGATGTGATCGTCGGCGACTTGTTTCATCCCGATCTGGCGGGGATGGGTTCATTGTTGTCGGTGCAACAATTCCAAAGGGCGCGGAATCACTTGAATGCTGATGGGATGTTTGTGCAGTGGCTGGCACTTAACCAGTTCGATATTCAATCTCTCAGAGCCGTTCTGCGCAGCTTTCAACGAGTGTTTCCCGATGCGCAGATGTTTATGGATGGCATGCACCTGGCTTTGGTTGGTCCCAGGGAAAAGCTGCCAGTGGCCAATGCAATGCTGGCAAATTTGCATCGGTTGGCAGAGCAGGAGCAGGGGCGGGCAACCGGCGACGAAGGTGTGTGGACTTGGCTTGGCCGTTATTGGGGACCGGTTTCCGAGAGTGACGGACCGGTTCAGGATGAATGGGTGCCGTATATTGAATACAATTTGCCGCGGGCACGTTACGGCGGGAGCGTTAATTTGGCGACATTGATGTCGTGGTTGTTGCAACGGCATCCTGACGCCGATGCGGCCATGAAAATATTGGGAATCGGCGCGGAAGACAGGAGCAGATTCGGGCGCGCCTATGTGGCGACGGAACTTGCTGTGCGAGCATGGGTCTCCTCCATTCAAGGAGATGCAGCAAAGGCGGGCAGCTTGATTTGGCTGGCATATCAGGCGAACCCTCAAGATCGCTGGATTGCCAATGCACTAGCTGATAATATGTTGCAGTCGCTTCCACAAGCCAGTCAGCATGGTTTGAGCGAGCGCGAGGCATTACAGCGAATCTTGAAAGTTTATCCGAAATTTGTTGGCGCTTTACGTGCGCTCTGGCATCTGGAGCAGACTGCGGGTAATTTGCAGGAAGCTGAGCATTATCGTTTGCGGCTGCTTGCCATATCACCTTTGGACGGTGAAGCGAGAGTAACTCCCTGAGTTTGATATAACCAGAACTGCACCAAAAGGTACTCATGTCCTCCGGCATTAACAAAACACTATCCAGTATTCCAATCAGGGTTGTCGGCTCGAGAAAGAAAACAGGACCGGCCAATTTTCGATGGAAACGGCGCGCCGTCCAGATAACCATTTTGTTTTTGCTGGTTCTTATTCCGGTATCCGGATTATTCCGTATCGACCCGGAAAATGGAGCGCTGGTAGTGTTGGGCTGGCAAATATGGTTTGCCGATTTCTTTTTGATAACCGGTTTGTGGATCATGTTGGCCAGTGCGCTGGTCGCGCTGTATTCGGTTGCGGGAACCGTCTTTTGCGGGTGGGCATGCCCGCAGAATACCCTGGCGGAATGGGCAAACCACATGACCCACAAGTTGCTGGGCAAGCGTGCCGAGGTCAGCCTGACCGGTGAGGCGCCGAAAGTGGCGGCCGCCAAAAACAAGGTATTGAACTGGTCTTTGCTCGGGCTCTCTTTTTTGTTTGCCGCGATGTTATTTGCGTTGGTTCCACTGCTGTACTTTTATCCGCCGGATGTAGTGTGGTCCTTTATAACCTTCAGAGAGGATACAAGGCTTGCCGGTTCTTTATACTGGATTTATTCGGTATGGGTGATGATTATCCTGCTGGATATTGCGGTGCTCCGCCACTTCTGGTGTCGTTTTGCCTGCGTGTACAAGGTTTGGCAGCATTCGTTTAAGACCAAGGAAACGTTACATGTGGTTTATGATACCAGTCGAGCAAATGAATGTGAAAAATGTAATTACTGTGTCACAACCTGCTTTATCAAGCTGGATCCGCGCAAAACAGAAATTTATGACAGCTGTATTAACTGCGGTGATTGCATCGATGCGTGCAATAATTTGCAGGCTAAAAAGGGCGGTGTAGGTCTATTGCGGTTTGAATTCGGGCAGCGTGAACCGGGCAAAATCCGTCAATTCCGCGACAATTCCATGTCGTTGTTGTCGCGATTCCATTGGACTGCCCCATTCGCAGTTCTGGGTGTCATCATGTTTGCGTGGGGGATATGGTCATACCAGCCTTATCACATAGCAGTGGGATATTTGCAGACGGCCCATAATCAATCGGCGCGCGATTACCGTATCGAAGTTTCCAGCAAACGATATCGCCCAACCGAATTGACCATGTCGGTTGAAGGATTACCGCAGGATGATTTTACACTGAGCAGTCCCAAAGTGGATTTGGCATCGGTCGGGCGAACTTCGGTATTCCTTTCAGTATCGCCTAAATTACAACGTGGCCTCTATCCATTTGCGGTGGTGGTTCGTTCCAATGATGGCTGGATCGGACGCTTTAATGTCCAGCATTTTGTTGAATAGGAGTATATGTGATGGAACAGCATGATAAAAAATCGGAATTGAAAGATGAAGGGTCTCAGTGGGGTGAGCTACGCAAAGATAACTTTGGTTATGCCTCGGACAAGGAGCGCTTGGAAAAGCGCGGCATGGAAGATTGGGAATTGGTGGAGAAGATCCCGGATTCGCAACTCAATGTTCCATATTGGTTCTGGGCAGTGGTGGTGATTGTATTATTGGTTGGCGTGGGCCTTAGTTTTCCATTCTGGGGGTTGCGCCCCGGTGTCGTGGTGAAATGGACTGACTGGGTTAAAGACCCGGGGTTTCTGGGATCGCTTGTGTATATAGCTTTTGCTGGGGCATTCGTTTGGTACATGGTAAACATGTACGGATCTTCTGCTACGGGTAGATTGGATTCAGACAAGGAAAAGCAGAATGAAAAGAATGGAATCAATAGCGGTAATCCAAAGTAAGAGTCAGTTCTCGATCGAAATCGGGCAATATAAAATTTTGTCGGAATGGTGAAAACATTACTGGCGATATTCTTAACCTTGCTGGCTGCCGGGCTTGCCGCTTGTAACAACGGGAGCGAAAACGCTTCAATCCCTGCCCAGCGCTGGAATGAGATGGTTGTGCGCATCGAGACTCATCCTTACCCGCCGCTTGCCGGCATGTCCGAGATAGTCGTAATCGTTACCGGCCCGCACGGAAAACCCGCCGGAGATTTGACGGTGTCCCTGCGTGGAAATGAGTCAACGCCATGGATACAGGCGATTCAGGATGGATTTATTGGCGTATACCGGCGTGCGATAGATATCGGCGACGGCAAGACAGCAGTGGTGCAAGTGCGGCTTCAGCAGGGAGCCGAGCAGAAAGTATTACTCTTTCCGTTTAAACTTGCAGCGGGCTAATTTGGTGCATTGATTATCTCGTGATTGCTTGAACTTGTCATAGTCAGGAAGACATTCGCAAGAAAAGTGCAAAAGCCAACCGCCATTGTGGTGCCGGAAATTGCCATAACAGGCCCATAAAATCGATGTACAGCCTGTATATCTTGAGGGTTTGAATGTAATAACAATCCTTCCCAGATGCCAAAAGTCATTTGTATGATATAAAAACTGTACACGCCGATGCTGACCCACCAAAAGGTATGTTTAACCAGCTTGATGGAATAGATCCTTTTTCCCGTGAAAATCGGGAGAAGGTAAAAAGTTACGCACATGGCCAGCAATACTACGCCGCCTACCAGATTCATATGTGCATGGGCCAACGGGTCGATCATATGGCCAGGGCCGCCGTAAGGACTGCCAATCGAATCCAGCCATGCGCGAATCGGTGGCATGACCTGGAGCATGCCGTGAATGGTGCCAATGAAAAATGAAAAAGCGGAAAGCAGCAGAAATTTTAAAAGATGCTGATGCAGAGAATCTGGTCTCATAGGACGCTAGGATAGAACATACGGATTTGCTGGACGTGGCAAGATTATCAAGTTAAGAAGACTGAAAGAAAACATTTTGCATATACGGCACTACAAAAGAAAATGCCCGGCGATTGCCGGACACTTTCTGATGCGATCTTAATTGTAATGAGGGGTTTGATTACTTTTTGTTGCCTTCAACAATGCGTTCAATCCCTATGCTGGATAAACTAACAGAAACCACGATACCCAGCAAAAAAATTGTAATTGGCACTAATAGTTCGATTGGCATATCATTTTCCCCTTGGTTATGTCAGAGCACTTGTCAAAAAAGGCATAAGAACAACAGTATCTATCCCCTGCCACTGCTTGCAGTCTAGCGGAATCTTTTCCTCCATGCAACTCATAATACAACGCGGTCAGCACACCATTGTAATTTATGCATTGGCAGATATTTAATATTGCCGATTTGGTTTGCTTCCTGATAAAATCACTCAGGATATTGACTTGAAGTTAATCGATCGGCCCGGTCAATTCCACTCTTGTCACCAAGTTTGACTTGTCGAAACCGGTATCGGTAAGGTGCGTATTACATATCTGGATAAACGAGGTAACCTCGCCCGTATTTCTTTCGCTGTATCCATTCTATAGTTGTAAATCAATACAACGGCAGCGGTGTCGGTGGAGCTGTGCTAATTTAACAAAGTATGCTTTCCCATGAGGATATCTCTCTAATATGAACGATTGGTTATCAAGAATCCCGCAAAAATACTGGGCACTTCTTTCGCTGTTGTTTTGGGGTGTCCTATGCTTCATGCTGTTGAATAAGACAGTTTATGGGATTGACGAGGGTGCCGCACAGGCATTATTGCTGGCATGGTCGGTAGCAGACAATGTCGTCAGTTCGATTGTTACTTTGGGATTTCCAGATTTTCGCGCAGTATTTCTCGCCCCTGTCGGTTTTTTATGGACAGGCAATGTGCTAGCTGCAAAGATAACTACGATTATCGTGGTGTCAGTTGCAGCGTGGATGTTCCACGCGTGGAGACATCGTAGCGGAGATGCTGAAAGCGCGCTATTGGCGACCGGGTTGTTGTTGATCTCCCCGCTGGCATTGGATCAAATCGACACTATTTCTGTCGCCCCATACCTGCTCATAACATTTGTGCTTGGAGCTTGGTCAGATAATATTTACCGCGAATCGCCACAAGCATTCGGAGGGATGTATTTTGCCCAACTGTTCTTGTGCCTGGTCAGTACTACTCTTCACCCTGCCGGCCTGGCTTACCCGCTGGCCTTGTTGTGGTCGTGGTATCGAAATCCTCTTAACAAAAAACAACAGAATTATTTTTTTGGTGGAATTGCCTTTACAGTTCTGCTGGCACTGGCGTTAACCTTGGGGTGGAGCCATGTAGAGTGGTTTTCAAACCCGATGAAGGGCTTGTCAAGTGCCGTCTTGGGATCAGCAGATAGTAAAGGGATTGGAGCTTTCCGCTTGATTACCGGGATAGGCATGCTGTTTATCCTGCTATTGGTACTATGGAAACAAGCAAGCAATTTATGGGCGGACTTTCTTGGGCGTACTTTACTGGCTGCGTTTACTATTGGTCTGCTAACTGGTGATGAAACTTTTGGCATGGTTGCACTGACGATTTGCTTGTACTGGGGCTTCCCGTTATTGTTGCAGAAGCGAACAGGTTCGCAAGGTGGTTTTTGGCAACAGCGCGGCGTGGTTTTGTTGCTGGTCGTAGTAATTGCTACAACATTCATGTCTATTGACAAGGCACATTATCAGGAAGCGTTGGAAGGCAAGCTGGCGCCGCGCGACCACCTGATCAAAGCGCTGGTCGAAAATATCGTGAAATTTTCGAAGGATGAGAGTAAGCAAGACTTGCCCGCCGGAAAAGCGATTCGAATAGCAAGTCAATGGCCGGCACGAACCATGCTGGCTTGCCAGTGTGATACTTTGCCGCTGCCACCTGCCGCCAAGGATGAACAGGTGCTGTTCGCGATGTTGCGGGGAGTGAATTATCTGATATTCGACCCGCGGGATCCTGTGAATAGACCGCTCTCGCAAAATCTTGCGTTAATGGATGCAGGGAAAGTCGAGACTGTTGCCCTGGAACAAGGCGGGGTTATCGTTGAAATCAAGGCATCCCCCGTTGCGCAAAAACAGTGAGTGCATAGCATGATAGGCGAGATATTGATTTATGTGGTTATCGCGATCAGCTCTCTGTTCATAACCGGCTACGCGGTGCACATGTTCATAGGCGGATTGGTCAGCCCGGAAGCCGAGTATCAACTCATTGCTATAGCTTGCCTGATTATTACCGGCGTCATTGGTTACATGGCATGGGATGTCATTCAAAGACGCTCGGGAAGGAAGTAGCGATACCTACTTCTTGAGGTACTGTTTCAAAACCTTTTGAGCAGAGCCGTATTGATCCGCACTGGCAAACTGCCCGCTGTGAAATACGAATTGCAATTGCTTGCCCGCACCATCCAAACCAGAAATACCAAATGACTTGCCCGCATAATCGGCGTAGTAGCGAAGGTTTTTCACCAAGTCCACTTGAACACCGTTTCTTTGCACCAGGCCAAGGCTTTGCTCTCCCACCTTAAGGCATACTGGTGCCGATGGCAAAAGCATCAACCGCGTCTTGAATATTCGATTAAACCCGGCAATAAAAAAGAAGCAAGTCAGGAAAAAGAACAAATAACCCATGTTGTGGTCATCGCCATACCAAAAACTGGCAGATATGGAAGCGAGCGCAACCACCGTTGGAATGTAAAGCAACAAATCCCATACCATGCCTTTACGATCCTGCACGAGCTCAAACTGCATCGTCTCTGCAATATGCTTATCTGCCATTATCATGACACCCACCCACGTTTTTGATTTGCTTTGCCGCCTGATCGATTGGTTAGACGCTTCACAAAATTTGTTTGATTGCCTCGTCTAATTCGCCGTATAACATTCGGCCAGCGCGTTCGAAGTGCACAATACCATTCTTGTCGATGATAAATGTCCAAGGGTCGCCCATGACCTGATAGGCTTTATACGCTTGGGGGTTCTCATATTGGTCTATGTGGATAAATATCATCTGGTCCTGATATTTATCCAGAATTGCTTTGAGCATCTGGAGTTGCTCGTCACAATTAGTGCAATGCCCGGGGGTTGCAAATTCCAGCACAATCGGTTTTCCGGTTAACAAAGCCTTATCAACCGAATACTGATACATGCGAGCATCCGGTTGCCGATAAGTGGTAACCTTACTGAAATTGCCTCCCGCATCAGCCAAAGTCTTGGTGGGCAAACTCGGAGCGCGCATGCCTACAGCGAAGCCCGCAGATAATCTTTGCTCGCATCCACTCGTCAAACCCAGGATAATAATCCCGCAACAAGCCGACAGAAACTGCCGTTTGTTCATATGCGCTTTTGCCATCCAATCGTAGTTTTATACAAATTATATCCCCAGATGATATTTGCCGTCAGGACCAGCGTGCCGAATATTCCGACAAAGGCAAGCAGGTGGCTGACCATTCTTTCTGGGTCTCCGTCGGTCGCCAACCCCCCAAGCAATCCGGCAGCAAAGAAAAACACTACCATTCCGATCAGCCCGAAGTTATGCATCCAAAAATGGATCTTCACCAGGCGCAAGCTGTAGATCGGTCGGCGGGCAAGTGTAGGGACAACATAATAAAGCGCTGCGAATATTGCCATCTCGACCCAGCCCAGCAAATTGATGTGCCCGTGTGCCAGGGTAATCAAACGCCCATGCGCGCTGTAATCGACAAAATGCCGAAAGGCTGGAACACCGCCCATGATTGCGCCCCAAGAGAAACCGATGATGCTGTAAATTATGCACGCGTAGACAAACCACAATATGTACTTGGTGAATTCCCGACTCTGTGCTGTGCTGTGCTCAATGCTTTCCGTCATGCTGTTCCTCTTTTGAATTTGATTTCATCCAATCGCGAATATCCCTGAACTTGCTTCTCCATCCCTCCGGCGTCCACATGTCGAGCATGGCGTTGATAAAACTGGATTCGCCTTTGGGCGGCTCGAAAGATGAAGACGATCCCTGATCGGATTTTAGTTCGGATAGAAAAACTGCCAAGGCACGCAAATCCGAATCCGGGAGAGCCGATACATAAGCAGCATCTTTGGGTGGCGCTCCATGGTCCACAGTCTTTGCGCCATATGTTTGTTCCGGCGCTTTGAGGAAATTGTAAAAATAGTTGACATCATGCTTGGAACCAAGACCATCCAGGACTACGCCCATGCTGGTTCCACTGCCGACAGCATGATGACAAGTGTAACAATTACTTTGCTGATAGATACCATAACCACGCAACCCATCAGCTGAAAAATCAAAATGCGTCAGAATGGGAAACAATGGTTTGTCAGAGTTATGACTGACCGTCTCCAGTACAGTAAAGTTGACCACCGTTATAAACACGAGCAACCCAATTATCCCAAAAAGGATCTTTTCTCCCTTTTTCATCTATCACCAATCCTGTTTCTACATAAAGCCCATGAGCGGCTGCATTTCTTCAGCGGCTCACAAAGCAAAAAAGACTGATCAACACAGACCAGTCTCCATTGGATTTCCCGCACCCAGTGTTTGGTGCGGGAACACTCAAAAATATCGAGAAAACTTTATCGGACTATCTTAATGTTTTTCAAAACAGTCTTGTTATCAATTTCCATCCCATTTCCTTCAGTACTGTCGGCTGCTTGTGACAGGAAGGTTGCGGCATTATGTATATCTTCATCAGACAAATTCCTGGCAATCTTCTGCATCTGTCCCATCGGGTCATTTGCACGAGTGCCATCACGCCAATGCGTCAATTGATTGACCAGATATACGTATTTCTGCTGGCCTATCTTCGGATAAACAGGATCGGAACCGCGGCCATTAAAGCCGTGACAGGACTGGCAGGCAGAAACCTTGCCTTCTACACCGTAGCGGACCAGTATCTGCCCCTTGTATGCCTCGCCTATCACTGTCCCGTTTGTTTTAAGATCTTTAAGGTCAGAAAGCTCCGGGTCGCGTGGGAAACTGTTCTCATAGGCAGCCAAATCCCGCATGTCCTGCGCACTCAGTCCTTTGGCAATACCATTCATTTGTTGCAGCGTCAAATCGGTGCGCTTATCTTCTGCGAAATTGGTCAATTGCTTGACGATGTATACATACCCAACATTCGCTAGCCGGGGGGTGCCCATCGCATCAATGCCCATCGCTTTTTCGCCATGGCATGTTTGGCATGCAGGGACTGCATCCCCTTTGCCATTTTCGAAGATATTCTTTCCATTCGTGACATTCGCCGTTACAGGAACTTCTTCGGCAAAACTCGCACCTGAAAAAGCCAGCATGGCGACCGATCCCCAACACACCATCGCCAAATTGGATAATTTACGCATGTACCCCTCCCCATTCTAAAATTTTTAATTACTCGCACCTAAAGTACGAGCACAGGCCATCTCTAATAGCGTTTCCTTGCCGGACAAGAAAATCAGGAATTCTTTTTCATCAGAATAAAAGCCATGCCAAATAAAAACCCGAAAATACCGATATACATAAGAATTACTTCACTGGTTGTTGTATCTGGTTCAAGCATTTGTAGCTCCTCGGTCAATGATGTTTATCAAATTAACAATCCCTATAAGGACGCCGATAATATTAGCATCAAGAAAACCATGAAGCAAGTGGGTTATTTGGAGTGTTGGCGCAGTGAAAGAATGATAACGCTGACCGGTGATATAAATGCCCTTGCTGGAATTTCGGGCCGGCATTTTGAGATAGCCGAACTCGCCAGCCAATTCAAGAATGCGTAACGCTTACAGATATTTGGCCTGCATAAAGGGGGTTCTAGGGGGTAGCCAGCAGTAACAACAATAAATGACGTGGGGTATAACGTCGCGTAAGTCGGCCTGAATGGCGTTCGCGAGTCGATTGTTGCACACGCCGAATTTACAGTATTCAACTCGGGATAAGGTGCGTTCCAGGCGGCTAAGTGGCATAATGTTTGGCACTTAAGGAGATTTGATGGATAAATCGGTCAATCATTTGATAGTGGATCTGGAACTGATACGCAGGCTGGATAAGAATGGCCCGCGCTATACCTCTTATCCCACCGCGGATCGCTTCGTCGAAACCTTCACTGCCGAGAGCTATCGCAAGTGGGTCGCAAAACGCGAAATTGGCGGCAGCGACCGTCCGCTGTCGCTGTATATCCATATCCCATTCTGCAACACGTTGTGTTTTTACTGCGCCTGTAACAAGGTGATCACCAAGGATAAGAACAAAGCTGGCGAATACGTGCGTTATCTGATCAAGGAAATGGCCATGCAGGCCATGCTGCTCGGGCCGGATCAGGTCGTGGAGCAGCTGCATTTCGGCGGCGGCACGCCGACGTTCCTGAGTGACGATGAAATAAAGCTGGTGATGACAGCGATACGTCAGCACTTCAAGCTGGTCGAAGATGGCGAATACTCGATCGAAATCGATCCGCGCAAGGTCAGCGATGAAACCATCGCGTTACTCGGCGAAGCGGGTTTCAATCGCATCAGTATCGGCGTGCAGGATTTCGATGATGAGGTGCAGCGCGCGGTGAATCGCATCCAGAGTGAAGAGGAAACGCTGCGCGTGATACATGCAGCGCGCGCCAACGGATTCAAATCGGTCAGCATCGATCTGATTTACGGCTTGCCCAAGCAAACCTTGAAAGGCTTCGGCGTGACGCTGGACAAGGTCATCGCCGCCGATCCCGACCGGTTGTCCATTTACAACTATGCGCATATGCCCACCATCTTCAAGCCGCAGCGGCGCATCCATGAAGAGGATTTGCCCGCGCCGCAAGTAAAGCTGGATATTCTCGACATGGCAGTGAATAAATTGACCAATGCCGGCTATGTCTATATCGGCATGGATCACTTCGCCAAACCTGAAGACGAGCTTGCCATAGCGCAACGACTAGGCAAGTTGCACCGCAATTTCCAGGGCTATTCAACCCATTCGGATTGCGATCTGG
Organism: Gallionella sp. UBA4737; assembly: GCA_002403995.1. Lineage (GTDB taxonomy): Bacteria > Pseudomonadota > Gammaproteobacteria > Burkholderiales > Gallionellaceae > Gallionella. The sequence continues at coordinate 45,809 of DHIV01000019.1, forward strand.
TGGCGCTCGGCCTCAGTGCCATCGGCAAGATCGGCCCGACCTACAGCCAGAACTATCGCGAACTGGAAGATTATTACGCTGCGCTGGACCGGGATGTGTTGCCCATCATGCGCGGCATGGAATTGAATGCCGATGACCTAGTACGCCGCGCCATCATTCAGGCTTTGATGTGTCACTTCGTGCTGGTCAAAGAGTCATTCAACAAAGCCTACCGGATCGATTTCGACAGTTATTTCGCCACTGAAATGAAAGAATTGCGCGAGTATGAGCGCGAGGGCCTGTTGGAGATTTCTCCGCAATCGATCAAAGTAACCCCCAAGGGGCGTATGCTGATCCGCAACATCTGCATGGTGTTTGACAAGTATTTGCGCACGCGGCAGGAGCATGCGCTCTATTCCAAGGTGATTTAGCAGTAACAGGCCTGACCGGCTTTGTACGTTTCCTCTCTCCGCTATAATTCGGTCTGACATTTTTAGTGGGTCGAGCATGAACAAAATCCTCAAGTATGGTTTGTTGGGTGTGGGCGCCATCGTTGCTGTTGCCGTTGCCGGAGTGGCATACGTGGCGGCCACCTTCAATCCCAACGACTACAAAGGCAAAATCATCAAGGCGGTGAAGGACAGCAAGCAGCGCAATCTGCGCCTGGACGGCGATATCAAACTGTCGTTCTACCCGAACATCGGCGCAAGTCTGAGCAAGGTGTCGCTGTCCGAATTCAGGAGCGACAAGGAATTTGCGGCGATAGAATCGGCGCGTGTCTCACTCGCATTGTTGCCTTTGCTGCACAGACAGGTGGTGGTGGACGAGGTGGCGGTAAGCGGTTTGAAAGCCACCCTGGTCAAACACAAGGATGGCACGACCAATATCGACGATCTGCTGGGTCAAGCCGAACAGAAGCCCGAACAGCAGAAGCCTGAACAACAAAGGAAAGCTGCCGGTCCATCGGTCAAATTCGACATCGCTTCAGTATCAGTGGAAAAAACCAATCTCAGTTATCGCGACGAAGGCAGCGGTGCGCAATACAACATCAAGGATCTGAATCTCAAGACCGGACGCATCGCGATCGGCGTGCCGGGCAAGATCGATTTGTCGGCCGGCATACAAACCAATCAGCCCAAGCTGGATATCACCACGGAACTCAAGACCACGCTGACGTTCGATCTGGACAGGCAAAAGTATCAGTTGCAAGGTCTGGAACTGCAGGCCAGCGGCTCGGCTATGGATATCAGCAACCTGAAAGTGCAAGCCAGCGGCGACGTGAGTGCGGACCTGTCTACCCAGGAATTTGCCGCGAAAAAATTCGCGTTGAATGCGAGCGGCGTGAAGGTTAAGGACAAGTTCGAAGCCACGCTGGATGCGCCTTCGCTGAGCCTGACCAAGGACAAATATTCCGGAGATAAGCTGACGCTGAATGCCAAGCTGGATGCGGCTTTCGGCAATATCGTCGCAAACCTGACGATGCCAGGTGTGGAAGGCAACGCACAATCGTTCAAGGTCAGCGCGCTGAGCCTGGATCTGGATGTGAAGCAGCCCGAGCAGGCGTTCAAGGTGAAACTCGTCTCACCGCTGTCAGGCAATATCAAAGCGCAACAATTCAATCTCGGCGACCTCAGCGTGGCGGTGGCTGCCACCGGTGACAAGCTGCCGAACAAATCGGTGAGCAGCGAGATGAAGGGCAGCGTGCAGGTTGATGCCCTGAAACAAACCGTGCAGGCGAATCTCGCCGGGGGGTTGTTGCAAAGCCAGATCAAGGCCAAAGTCGGCGTAAAGGGTTTTGCCGATCCGGCGATCAAGTTCGATGTGGATGTGGATCAGTTCGACGCCGATCTGTATTTGCCGAAAAAATCCACCGAAGCAGCCAAGAAGTCTCAATCAAATGAGCCGGAACAACCACTGGATCTTTCCGCGCTGCGCAAACTCAACCTGGACGGCAGCTTGCGTATCGGGGCACTGAAGGTTATGAACGTCAAAACCACGCAGCTGCGTGCGGATGTGAAGGCGCTGAACGGGCAGCTGAATATCAATCCGCTAACAGCCAAGTTGTATCAGGGCAGTTTGAACGGCAGCCTGAGTGTGAATGCGCAAGCCACCCCCAGCTTCGTCATCAACCAGAAGCTTAACGGCGTCAACATCGCACCCTTGTTGAAAGATGCCGCCGACCTGGAGCTGGCAGAAGGCAAGGGCAACATAACGCTCGACCTCACCACGCAGGGCAACACCATCAGCGCGCTGAAGAAAGCGCTGAACGGCAGCGTGTCGGTGAACTTGGCGAACGGAGCGATCAGGGGCATTAACCTCACCAAGCTGGTGCAGGGCATACAGAATCTCAGCAGGGATACCAGGGCGCAGACTTTGGGCGTGGACAAGAGCGAGAAGACCGAGTTCAGCGAGTTCAAGGCCAACTTCAAGGTGCACAACGGCGTGGCTCATAACGATGATCTGGCAGTGAAATCCACTGTGCTGCGTGTAAGCGGCAATGGCGACATCGACATCGGCCATGACAGCATGAACTACAACGCCAAGGCCGCGCTTGCCAGGACTGAACAGGGCAGGACAGCGACATTGCCGGTGAATGTGAGCGGCTCATTCGACGCGCTCAAATTCAAAATTGATTACGGAGCGTTGCTGGTTGATGTCGCCAAGCAAAAGATCGACGAGAAGAAAGAAAAAGTGAAAGAAGATGCCAAGGCCAAGCTGCAGGAAGAATTGAAGAAGGGCTTGAAGGGCCTGTTCAAGTGATTGTAAGTCATGCAGGAGCGGGCCCTGCGTGTGTTGTTGGGGCTTCAGCACCTTACAACCACAGCGTACCTCTTGCGGGTGCTGCCCGCGATATTTCTGTTCGCGGGCATGGCCCGCTCCTGCAACTGCCATTGAATGCATAGTTTTTCGTCCCGTTTGATTGACTGGCAACGCACACATGGCCGCCACGACTTGCCGTGGCAGGGCGCGGATGCCTACCGTGTGTGGCTGTCCGAGATCATGCTGCAACAAACGCAGGTCACCACCGTCATCCCGTATTACCAGCGCTTTGTAGCCTCGTTTCCGACCATCGCCGCACTCGCCGCCGCCAGTGAGGAGCAAGTGCTCGCGCACTGGAGCGGCCTCGGCTACTACGCGCGCGGGCGCAACCTGCATCGTGCTGCGCAGATCATCGTTGAAAAATATCACGGCGAATTCCCTCGCGAGTTCGATCAGATCATCGAGTTGCCTGGCATCGGGCGCTCCACCGCCGCGGCGATCTGCGCGCTGGCCTGGCACGAGCGGCGCGCGATACTGGACGGCAACGTCAAGCGCGTGCTGGCG